>JALSIC010000057.1 GCA_026981935.1 Gammaproteobacteria bacterium | reverse complement strand
AAGATCCAGATCTACATCGATACGCGCAGTCACCCCCTCGGCCGGCTTGGCAATCACGTCGATTTCAGCGTCGGCCGTAAACTTATTCTCCTTGGGGTTGGTTGCATTGGGCATGGTCGAAAGCGGATCTGCAGACTCGTCCTGAAGGGTATAAATAATATCCGCAAAACCGCTGACTTCCACGTCATCGGCCTGGGCGGCCAGGGGCGCGGCCACGGCACCCGCAACAGCCATCGCGATCAGTCTTTTTTTCATCTTTTCGCTCTCCCTTACAAGGTTGTTGAAATAATTGTTGTTGGTTAACGTTAAGCAACAGCGGCGTTATAGCCGACTTCTCACATTATTGCAACATTTTTTGCCTGTCAAACCATGAGATTGTGACATATGTATCATTTTTGCAACAATGGCGTGCGCCAAGTCGTGCAAGCCAGGTCACTCTCGACACAATGGCCGGGAGCAATCCTGTCCCGCCGTCTCCAGATTTCTCGCTGTGCTTGAAATGACAGAGTGTTGCGCCCGTAAGAGGAAGTATTGAGGCTCTGAGGTATGAGGCTCTTAACCGCTGAATGGACCCAACAGGGCTGCAGGCAGGATGGATGAAGACGCAGGGACCGGCATCCGGAAAAAACGGCTGTCATTTCGGCCCTCGCCCCCGTCATTTCGACCCCTGCCCTCTGTCATTTCGACCGAAGGGAGAAATCTTGTATCAAGCCCCAGGATTTCTCGCTGTGCTTGAAATGACAGGGATACCGTCATTCCCGCTGCGGTCGAAAGACATGGCGGCAATGACAAGGAAATACCGCCCCTCGGGACCCGCATCCAGGATGCACGAAGGGCGCCGGGCAAGTCTCAATAATGGCTGGAGTAAATGGCTGGGGAACCAGGATTCGAACCTGGATTAACGGAGTCAGAGTCCGCTGTCCTGCCGTTAGACGATTCCCCATTCGCAAGACAGAGGCCGGATGGCAGAGGACAGCAATGCGAAATGCCGTCTCGCCGTCACCCGGCATTGACAAAGATACCCAATCCCGGGCCGGGTTCTCAAGGGGCCACCGGGGATACGGACCGCGGGATGCGGGCGGGACAGGCGACCCCGGCCGTGGCCCCCACAGCGCCGGTGATTATCGCCCAGCGATTATCACCGGGAGATTAGCGCTTCGAGTACTGGGGCCGCTTGCGCGCCTTGTGCAGGCCGACCTTCTTGCGCTCCACCTCGCGGGCATCGCGGGTGAGAAAACCCGCGCGGCGCAGGGGCAGGCGCAGGCTCTCATCATAGGCCAGGAGCGCCCGGGCAATGCCGTGACGGATGGCGCCGGCCTGGCCGCTGTTGCCACCGCCGCGCACGGTGATGGTCAAGTCCACGCTGTCGGTCATCTGCACCGTCTCCAGGGGCTGGCGCACGATCATGCGCGCCGTCTCACGCCCGAAGTACTCGTCCAGGGGCCGGTTGTTGACCCTGATCTGCCCGCTGCCGGGCTTGAGAAAGACCCGCGCCGTGGAACTCTTGCGACGGCCCGTTGCCAGTATCTGTCCTGCCCTCTGTTCTGTCATGATGCGATATCCCCGAAAGTCAGATGTCCAAAGGCTTGGGCTGCTGTGCCTGGTGGGCGTGCTCGGCACCGGGATAGACCCGCAGCTTGCGGAACATGGCCCGGCCCAGGGGGTTCTTGGGCAGCATGCCCTTCACCGCCAGCTCGATGACCCGCTCGGGCTTTTTCGCCAGCAGCTTCTCGAAACTGATGGACTTCAGGTTGCCGATATAGCCGGTGTGGCGGTAATAGATCTTGTCCTTGGCCTTGCGCCCCGTCACCCGTACGCGGGCGGCATTGATGACCACGATATAGTCACCGGTGTCCACGTGGGGGGTGTATTCCGGCTTGTGCTTGCCGCGCAGGCGCCTGGCGATCTCGCTGGCGAGACGACCCAGGGTCTTGCCGCTGGCATCCACCACGTACCAGTCACGCTTGACGTTTTCCGGTTTTGCGCTAAAGGTCTTCATGACACTGCCTACCCTCAAAAAACGGCCGCGGGCACCGCAGGCCGAAATTCAAACTGGATCAAAGAGCGGGGATTCTACAGAAACCGCCCCCCGGATACAAGCCGGCGCAAAGCCGGATATGCCGGACACGCGGACGATGGTCGCCCCTCAGATCCGCAGGCGCGCGACGACGCGCCCTTCGCGGAGGTGGGCATCGATGATCTCGTCCACGTCCTCGCGGCTTTGGTAGCTGTACCAGACCCCTTCGGGATAGACCACGATGACGGGCCCCTGGCCACAGCGGTTGAGACAGCCGGCGCTGTTGATGCGCACCCCGCCGGGGCTGGCCAGCCCCAGGGCCTTGACCCGCTCCTTGGCGTAGGCACGCAGCGCGCTCGCGCCGTGATCCTCGCAGCAGGCCCGGCCGTCCTCGCGGCGGTTGGTACAGAAAAAAACGTGATGGCGATAGTACATGGGCGGGAAGATACCCGATCGCGGCGGTAAGATACAAGCATGGCGGCAATTTCATGCCGGCGATTCAGGCAATTATCCTGACGACCGCGGAGGATGTTTTTTCCCTCCCGACCCATCTTCCTGTATCTTGTGGCCAGCATGAAGATCGAAGCACTCATCCGGGCGGAGGCCGATCATTGCGTCAAGTGCGGGCTCTGCCTGCCCCGCTGCCCCACCTATCTCAAGACCCGGAACGAAGGTGATTCCCCGCGGGGCCGGATCGCCCTGCTCCAGGGACTGGCGACGGGCCAGCTCCAGGACAGTCCGGCCCTGCGCCGCCACCTGGACGGCTGCCTGGGCTGCCGGGGCTGCGAGCGGGCCTGCCCCTCCACCGTGGCCTACGGCCGCCTGCTGGACGCCGGGCGCGGCCTGCTGGCCCGCTCTGCCCCCGGTGCCGGACCGTCACGGCACGAGCGCCTGCTCATGCACCCCCGGGCGGCGGCACGCCTGCTGGCAACCTACCAGCGCAGCGGCCTGCACCGGCTGGCCCGCCGGCTGGGCCTGCCCGCCCGGCTGGGCCTGGGGCGCGAGGACCGCTACCTGCCTCCGCCCCCCCGCCGGCGCCTGCGCCGCGCCTATTACGCCCCGACCTGCGCCGCCGCCCCCGGCGGGCGGCCCGGCAGACGACCTGGCGGCAGAAAACCTGGTGGCAGAAAACAGGGGGACGTGGCACTCTTCACCGGCTGTGCCGGCTGGCTATTCGATCAGGACGCGCTCGTGGCAGCCGTCGGACTCCTGACAGCGAAGGGGTACGGCGTGCACATACCCCGGTCGCAAGGCTGCTGTGGCGCCCTGCACCTGCATCGCGGCGACGGGGCGGGCGCCCGCGCCCTGGCCGAGGCCAACAGCGCCTGCTTCAACGACCTGCCGGTGGAGGCCGTCCTCTTCCTGGCCTCGGGCTGCGGGGCCACCTTGAGCGAATATGGCGAACTGCACCGCCTCGCCGGTGGGCCACCCCTGCAATGGCGCGTGCCCGTCGTGGAGCTGAGCCGCTTTCTCGCCGCCCTCGACTGGCCCGAGGCAGCATTTCGCCCGCTGCCCGGGAAGGCCCTGATCCATGAGCCCTGCACCCTGCGCCATGTCCTGCGCGACGAGGCGCATGCCTACGCCCTGCTGCGCCGTATCCCCGGCCTGGAGATCGAGCCCCTGCCCGACAACCACCTCTGCTGCGGCGCCGCCGGCGACTATCTGTTCCGGCAACCGGCCATGGCGGACGCCCTGCTCGCGGACAAGATCGCGCATCTGCGGGACAGCCGGGCCCGCTGGCTGCTCACCAGCAACATCGGTTGCAGCCTGCACCTGCGGCGGGGCATCGAAGAAGCCGGGTTATCCGTGGAGGTGCTGCATCCGGTGGAGCTGCTGGCCCGGCAGGCAGACATGCCGGAAAGCCCATGACCGGAATACTGCCCGGCCTGGGACCGCTTCTACGGAAGGGCAGGCGTAGACGCAGCCCCTCCGTCCTCTGTCCTCCGTCCTCTGTCCTCCGTCCTCTGTCCTCCGTCCTCTGTCCTCCGTCCTCTGTCCTCCGTCCTCTGTCCTCCGTCCTCTGTCCTCCGTCCTCTGATACTCAGGCCGCGGCCTCGAGGCTCGCCTTGCTGAAAACCAGGGCGCCGTCGGCGACATCCACCTTGACGAGGTCGCCCTCGGCGTAGTGCCCGGCGAGGATCTCGCGGGCCAGGGGGTTTTCCAGCTGGGTCTGGATGGCGCGCTTCAGGGGGCGCGCGCCGTAGACGGGGTCGAAACCCGCCTCGCCCAGCTTGTCCAGGGCCGCATCGCTGAGCTCGATGTCCATGCCGCGCTCGCGCAGGCGGTCGCGCAGGTACTGGATCTGGATCCGCGTGATGGCGCGGATCTGCTCCCGGCTCAGGGGGTGGAACACCACCACGTCGTCGATGCGGTTGATGAATTCGGGGCGGAAGTGCTTGCCCACGATCTCCATGACGGCCTCCTTCATGGCCTGGTAGTTCTCCTCGCCCGCCATCTCCTGGATGACGTGGGAGCCCAGGTTGGAAGTCATGACCACCACCGTGTTGCGGAAGTCCACGGTGCGGCCGTGGCCGTCGGTGAGACGGCCGTCGTCCAGCACCTGGAGCAGGATGTTGAAGACATCGGGATGGGCCTTTTCCACCTCGTCCAGGAGGATCACGGAGTAGGGCTTGCGCCGTACCGCCTCGGTGAGATAACCGCCTTCCTCGTAACCCACGTAGCCGGGCGGCGCACCGATGAGACGCGCCACGGAATGCTTCTCCATGAACTCCGACATGTCGATGCGCACCATGGCGTCCTCGGTATCGAAGAGATAGGCCGCCAGCGCCTTGGTGAGTTCGGTCTTGCCCACCCCCGTGGGCCCCAGGAAAAGGAAGGAACCGTAGGGCCGGTTGGGATCGGACAGGCCGGCGCGGGCGCGCCGGATGGCATCGGAGACCACGCGGATGGCCTCGTCCTGGCCCACCACGCGCTGGCGCAGGGCCTCTTCCATGTGCAGCAGCTTCTCGCGCTCGCTCTCCAGCATCTTGGCCACGGGGATGCCCGTCCACCGGGAGACCACCTCGGCGATCTCCTCTTCCGTGACCTTGTTGCGCAGCAGCTTCATCTCCTGCATCTCGGCCTGGGCCGCCATGTCCAGCTGCTTCTCCAGCTCGGGGATGCGGCCGTACTGAAGTTCGGACATGCGCGCCAGGTCACCGGCACGGCGCGCCGTCTCCAGCTCGATGCGGGCGCGTTCCAGCTCCTCCTTGATGTGCTGCGCACCGTGCAGGGCGGCCTTCTCTGCCTTCCAGATCTCTTCCAGGTCGGAGTATTCACGCTCCAGTTTCCCGATCTCCTCCTCCAGGCTTGCGAGGCGTTTCTTCGAGGCCTCGTCGGTTTCCTTCTTCAACGCCTCGCGCTCGATCTTGAGCTGGATCAGACGCCGCTCCAGACGATCCATCTCCTCGGGCTTGGAGTCGATCTCGATGCGGATGCGGCTCGCGGCCTCGTCCACCAGGTCGATGGCCTTGTCCGGCAGCTTGCGGTCGGTGATGTAACGATGGGAAAGGGTCGCCGCGGCAACGATGGCCGGATCGGTGATCTCCACGCCATGGTGCACCTCGTATTTCTCCTTCAGGCCGCGGAGGATGGCGATGGTGTCCTCCACCGTGGGCTCGTCCACCAGGATCTTCTGGAAACGCCGCTCCAGGGCGGCATCCTTCTCGATATACTGGCGGTACTCGTCCAGGGTGGTGGCCCCGATGCAGTGCAGCTCGCCGCGGGCCAGGGCGGGCTTGAGCATGTTGCCGGCATCCATGGCGCCTTCCGCCTTGCCCGCGCCCACCATGGTGTGCAGCTCGTCGATGAACAGGATGACCTGTCCCTCCTGCTTGGCGATGTCGTTGAGCACCGCCTTCAGGCGCTCCTCGAACTCGCCGCGGAACTTGGCACCCGCGATGAGCGCGGCCAGGTCCAGGGACAGCAGGCGCTTGTCGCGCAGCCCCTCGGGCACTTCGCCGTTGACGATACGCTGGGCCAGCCCCTCGACGATGGCGGTCTTGCCCACGCCGGGCTCGCCGATGAGCACGGGATTGTTCTTGGTGCGGCGCTGCAGGACCTGGACGGTGCGGCGGATCTCCTCGTCGCGCCCGATGACCGGATCCAGCTTGCCCTGGGCGGCGCGCTCGGTGAGATCGATGGTGTACTTGTCCAGGGCCTGGCGCTGTTCCTCGGCATTGGGGTCTTCCACCCGCTGGCCGCCGCGCAGCGCCTCGATGGCCTTTTCGACGCTCCCCCTGGCGGCGCCGGCCCGGCGCAGCAGCTCGCCCAGGGTGCCCTTGTCCTCGAGGGCGGCGAGCACGAACAGCTCGCTGGAGATGTACTGGTCGCCGCGTTGCTGGGCCAGCTTGTCCGTGATATTGAGCAGACGTCCCAGCTCATTGGAAATGTGCACTTCGCCGGCCACGCCCTCGACGCGGGGCAGGCGATCCAGGGCCTCGCCCAGTTGGGAGCGCAGGGCATTCACGTCCACTTCCGCCTGCTGCAGCAGATGGCGTACCGTGCCGCCCTGCTGGTCGAGCATGGCGATCATGAGGTGCAGCGGCTCGATGAACTGGTGATCGCGCCCCACCGCCAGGCTCTGGGCATCGGCCAGGGCCATCTGAAACTTGCTGGTCAGTCTGTCCATTCGCATATCGCTTTTCCTCTCGATCTCATGTATTGGCTTTCTCACTTGACCCGCACGCTGATGCACCGCACCGGAGCAGGATCACGCTGTCTTCTGAGACAGGATATGGAGATCCCGGGAACGGGATTCAAGCCAGAGAGATTCAAGCGGGGGTTCAGACAGACAAAGCAGCGCTCCGGCATCGGGCAACAGACTCCTGCGGCAAAAGGCGCTATCATGACCCGCCATGCCCCTTCCTGAAACCCAGCATGCCATCCAGCCCGAGATCGTCCAGGCCGATGTCCGCCGGGCCCTGGCGGAAGACCTGGGCAGCGGAGACCTCACGGCCGGCCTGATTCCCGCCGGGACCTTTTCCACGGCCCGCGTCATCTGCCGCGAGGCCGCCGTGCTGTGCGGCCGACCGTGGTTCGATGCCGTATTCCGCCAGCTCGCCCCGGACATCACCCTCCAGTGGGAAGCCCGGGACGGCGATGCCGTCACGGCAGGGCAGACGCTGTGCCGGCTGCGCGGACCGGCACGCCCCCTGCTCTCCGGCGAGCGGACGGCCCTCAATTTCCTGCAGACCCTGTCCGGCACCGCCACCCTGGCCCGGCGCTACCAGGAACAGGTGGCGGACCTGCCCGTCACCGTGCTGGACACCCGCAAGACCCTGCCGGGGCTGCGCCTGGCCCAGAAATACGCCGTCCGCTGCGGCGGCTGCCACAACCACCGCATGGGACTCCACGACGGTGTGCTCATCAAGGAAAACCACATCCTGGCCTGCGGCTCGATCACTGCCGCCGTGGCGCGCGCCCGGGCCACCGTGCCCGGGACGACCATCGAAGTGGAAGTGGAAGACCTGGCGGAACTGGACGAGGCCCTGGCCGCCGGTGCCGACATCGTGCTCCTGGACAACTTCGAACCCGCCGACCTGCGCCGGGCGGTGCGCCGCGCCGCCGGGCGCTGTCTCCTGGAAGCCTCGGGGGGCATTACCCTGGAGAATATCCGCCTCATCGCCGAGACGGGGGTCCAGCGCATCTCCGTGGGCGCCCTCACCAAGGACGTACGGGCCGTGGATCTCTCAATGCGTATCACTTTTGACCGATAAAAGGGTACGGCCTTCCCGATTCCTTCTTCCGGACCCTGTCCGCCGCGTCCCCCGGTCAGATTCAGGTCCAGATCAGAACCGGACCGGGCCGGCGCAGGCCATGGCAACCCGATGAAAAAACAAGGCATATCAGAAACAACCCATTACGGCACGCAAGCTGCTTCCGACCCTCCACCGGGCAGCCAGGCCCAGGACGGCGGGCTCATTGCCCTGCTGCCCCCACCCCTCAGCAAACCACACCCGGAACAGGCCGTGCGCCGTGGCGAGAAGGCCCTGGTTTCACTGCATGACGGCAGCCGCCTCATGGGACGCCTGCAGGATTTCTCCCGCCAGGAGCGCCGGGTCGTGCTCCACTGCCAGGACGGCGTTCACCGCGTTCCCTTCAAGAAGATCAAGATCATGAGCCTGCCCCGGCGCCATGCCTGGCAAGGTGCGGAATCCCCCGTTGAAGCAGCCCGGGGGGACATGACGCGACCGGCGGTCGTCCGGCATTTCATCATCACCTTCAAGGACGAGGACACGCTGGAAGGAGAAACCTTCGGCTTCCGCACCGATGCCGCCGGCCTCTACCTCTATCCCACCCACAATGACAAGGACTACGCCTACCTGTTCATTCCCCGCAGCGCCATGGAACAGCACCAGATCGGGCCGCCCATCGGCGAGCAACTGGTCAAGGAACAGGTGATCAGTCAGGACCAGGTGGCGGAAGTGCTCAACGAGCAGGCGCAGCTGCGTCGGCAGCCGCTGGGGGAATACCTGCGCTCCAAGGCCATCATCACCACCAAGGATCTGGAGGCGGCGCTTCGGAATCAGCGCTCCACGCCCGATTTCCGCCTGGGGGAAATCCTCGTCCACGAAAACCTCATCAGCGAGGAACAGCTCGTGGAGGCCCTGGCGGCCCAGCGCGAGGAACGCGGCAAACAGCTGGGCCAGATCCTGGTGGAACGGGGACTGGTCTCACAGAAAGACATCCAGCAGGGATTGTCCAGGAAACTGGGCATCCCCTTCGTCGATGTCGCCCAGTTCCAGCTGGACACCGAGGCCATGAAGCGGGTGCCGGAGGACCTGGTCAGAAAGTACAAGTGCCTGCCTCTCTATTGCTATGACCAGAAGCTGGTCATCGCCCTGGAAAACCCCATGGACTGGGAGGCGCTGGATGCGGTGCGCTTTCATACCGGCCTCAACGTGGAACCGGTCATCGCGGACAAGCACGAGCTGGAGCGCATCATCGACCTGCTCTACGCCGCGCCCGACATCGAGGGCAACCTGTTCGACGACTACCTGGGCGACGAGGAACTGGATGACGAACAGGAATACGATGAAACCGCCTCTTCCGACAACGTCATCGTCAGGCTGGTGAACAAGATCATCATCGACGCCTACAACCAGGGTGCCTCGGACATCCACATCGAGCCCTATCCGGGCAGGAACAAGACCGTCGTGAGACTGCGCAAGGACGGTGAGCTGCGCAACTATTACGAGATCCCCAGCCGCATGCGCAACGCGCTGATCGCCCGGATCAAGATCATGGCCAACCTGGACATCTCGGAGAAACGCAAGCCCCAGGACGGCAAAATCGACTTCAAGAAGTTCAGCATGCTCAAGATTGAACTGCGCGTGGCCACCATCCCCACCGCCAACGACCAGGAAGACGTGGTGATGCGCATCCTGGCCAGCGGCGAACCCCTCCCGCTGGACAAGCTGGGCCTGAGCCCCCGCAACCACGAGCGTCTCCTGGAACTCATCAGGAAACCCTACGGCCTGTTCTTCGTCTGCGGTCCCACCGGCTCGGGCAAGACCACCACCCTGCACTCCATTCTCGGCCATCTCAACACCCCGGAACGAAAGATCTGGACCGCCGAGGACCCGGTGGAAATCACCCAGAAAGGGCTGCGCCAGGTGCAGGTCCATCCCAAGATCGGCCTCACCTTCGCCGCCGCCATGCGCGCCTTTCTGCGCGCCGATCCGGACATCATCATGGTGGGCGAGATGCGCGACGAAGAAACCACCAGCATGGGCATCGAGGCCTCCCTCACCGGGCACTTCGTCTTTGCCACCCTGCATACCAACAGTGCACCGGAGAGCATCATCCGCCTGCTGGACATGGGCATGGATCCCTTCAATTTCGCCGATGCCCTGGTGGGCATCCTTGCCCAGCGCCTGGCACGGCGCCTGTGCCCGGACTGCAAGGAACCCTACTCCGCGGAAAGCGACGAGATCCGTGAGCTGTTGACGGAATACTGTTACGAACTGACTCCCCGCGATGCCGATGAAGACCACCGCAGGCAGGTACGCAACAGGGTCTTCAAGGAGTGGCAGAAAAACTTCGCGGATGAAAAGGGACGCTTCTCCCTCTGCCGGCCCGTGGGATGCGAGGCCTGCGAGGATACCGGCTATCGCGGCAGGCTGGGGCTCCACGAACTGCTCACCGCCAGCGACAACATCAAGCGTCTCATCCTGGAACAGGCACGGGTCTCGGAACTGTTTGCGGTAGCGCTGCGGGAAGGGATGCGCACCCTGAAACAGGACGGCATCGAAAAGGTGCTGCAGGGACACACCGACATCCGCTCCGTGCGTTCCGTCTGCATCAAATGAAACGCCCCGCAGCGGGGGCGTTTCGTTACTTTGGCCATTTCATCCATCAGGCCCCGTCCGGGCATCACATGTCCATCATGTCGTGGCCGTTCTTCTTCATCATCTTGTGCTCGCCGTGCATCTCCTTCATGCGCTTGCGCATCATCTCGTGCATCTCCTCGTGGCGCGCCATCATCTCGTCCATGTGCTGCATCATCTCGCCGAGGCGCTCCCGTTCGGCGGCACTGGGCTTGTGATTGAGATTCCTGAGAATCCCCATCATCTCCTTCATCATGCCCATCATGTCCGTCATCATCTGCTGACGCTCCTTCATCATCTGTCCGAACATGGACTTGCCATTGCCGTGACCCTTCATCTCACCCGCAAACACCTGACCTCCGGCAAGCAGCAGCACCAGCGCGCCGGCCAATAACAGACCCATTCCTTTTCTCATCTGGCCTTTCTTCATGTGACACACTCCTTCTTCTGAATTTGAAATACCCATGTCCCCGACTCAGGATAGGCCAATGTCAGGCGATTGTAAAACCCGCCGGCGGTTCACAGGCCGCCTCCTCGACCACCACATCCTCGACCCGGGCGTGGGGCGGCCCCTGCCACAACCAGGATTCCAACTCTGCCAGGGCCTGTGGTGCGCCACAGGCCAGCACCTCCACGCGGCCGTCAGGCAGATTGCGCGCCCAGCCGGAAAGCCCCAGGCCGAGGGCCCGCCGCCGGGTGGAATCACGGAAGAACACGCCCTGGACACGCCCGCTCACATAGTAACGTCTGCACTGCACCATGTGCTTTTCCCCTTGCCGATCTGCTTCACCACGCCACAGCGACACGATATGATCTACCGGTCCGGCCTCTTCCCGGTTCATCCACCGTTCCACAACAGCAGGAAACCGTCGCCATGAACGAGCAGCACTATCGTATCGAGAAAGACAGCCTGGGGGAATTGCGCGTGCCGGCGCAGGCCTGGTATGGCATCCAGACCCAGCGCGCCGTGGGCAATTTCCCCATCAGCGGCCGCGGCCCCGACCGGGATTTCGTCTTCGCCCACGTGCGCATCAAGCGCGCCGCCGCGGTGGCCAACTGCCAGCCCGGCTGGCTGGACAAGACGCTCGCCGATGCCATCGTCGCGGCCTGCGACCGCATCCTCGCCGGTGAATTCCTGGACCAGTTCGTGGTGGACCGTTTCCAGGCCGGAGCGGGCACCAGCCATAACATGAACAGCAACGAGGTGATCGCCAATCTCGCCAACGTGGCACTGGGTGGCGCGAGGGGCGAATACAGCCCCGTGCACCCCAATGACCACGTCAACATGGGACAGAGCACCAACGATACCATACCCACCGCCATCCGCCTCGCGGCGCTGGCCAAGCTGCCGCGGCTGTGCGCCGCCGTGGAGGCCATGGCGGGGGAATACCAGCGCATCGCGGAACAGGAGCGGGACACGGTGAAGAGCGGCCGCACCCATCTGCAGGATGCCGTCCCCACCACCATCGGCCGGGAATTCGGGGCCTACGCCTGGACGCTGCGCCGTTGCGTCCGACGCCTGTCCGACTGCCACGATCCCCTGTGCGAGATCGGGCTGGGCGGCAGCGCCGTGGGCACCGGGCTCAATACCTCGCCTGACTATCCGCACCGGGTCGCGGCGGAACTCGCCAGGCTCACCCGTGAACCCATCCGTCCCGCGGAGGACCTGGTGGCGCAGATGCAGTCCATGCACGACATCCAGCGCCTGTCCGCGGCGATCCGCGACCTGGCCCTGGAACTCGGGCGCATCGCCAACGACATGCGTCTGCTGGCTTCCGGGCCCCGCACCGGCCTGGGGGAGATCGTTCTGCCGCCGGTACAGCCCGGCTCCAGCATCATGCCGGGCAAGGTCAACCCGGTGATGTTCGAGATGCTCAATCAGGTCTGCTACCAGGTACAGGGGCAGGATGCCGCCATCGCCGCCATGACCCAGGCCGGCCAGCTGGAACTCAACGTGATGATGCCGGCCCTGGGATCGGCGCTGTTCGATGCCATGGACTGGCTGACCCGCGCCATCCAGGCTGCCACCGAACGCAATCTCAGGGGGCTGAAGGTGGACCGCGAGCGCTGCCGCCGTTTTCTCCACGAGAGCGTGGGGCTGGCCACCCTGCTCAACACCCGGATCGGCTATGCAGCCGCCGCGGAAGTCGCCAAGGCATCCCAGCACACGGGCAGACCCGTGCGCGACATCGTCGCGGAGCGCGGTCTCATGAGCGGCGAGGAATTCGACGAGCTGGTGCTGCGCGCCGCCCGGGACGGACGCATGGACTGATGGAATGACGCATGCTCTTCTGCATGCTCGTTTCCACCGTACGCCGCTCTACAAGACTTCCCGCCTTTCCGCCCTTTTGGCAACATCAGCCACTTCCTCGTGCCGTGAGGGCGCCTTGGGCTTGTGCTGTTCCGCCGCATGGGAAAGATAGATGGCCGCACCGATGAGGGTAATCCCGCCTGCCAGATAGAGCAGATCCAGAGGGGACTCAAATTTCATCTCAATGGCGTATTCGAAGAACTTGACGATGAGGATCATGAGGATCACCTTGGCCAGGCGTCCCTTGAGATCGTCCAGGCTGGTAATGAACAGCACCTTGGAGGCGGATTCGTCGCTGCCCGCCTGGTCGATCCGGCTGATGAACAGCTCGTACAGACCCAGGGCAAAAATCAGGAGAACGGTAGCCAACAGATAGGCATCGACGATCTCCACAATATGGGTAATACTCTTTGCGCGCAATTCGCTGCGCACTTCCGGCTCCATGGCGGGAGAGCCGTAATCCAACATGTGTAGGATCATATAAAAGGCATCGACTGTAGCGATATAAAACATGGCCACGGAAGTGGCCAGGCTGGAGATCACTGCCAGCAACACCACATAACGGCTGCCCCACAATCCCCCTTCAAAGAAATATTCCAGTTTTTTCATGGATCGCCCCTGTTCTCGGATCATTCACATGGCTCCTCATACAGCTGTCTGAGGGGAATATCGAGTGCCTCCGCGAGGCAATTGCCGGCTGTCTGCAACAGATCTCCCAGCCGCCTGTTCCAGATATCCTGTTCCCGCCACGCCCCCTGTCCCGGGGGCAGGGCATGAGGCATGGCATTATATAAATCCCACAGGGTGATTTCATCCAGATCCCTCGCCAGCATCCAGGCACCCTCAGCCGTTGCACTTATGAAGCGTCTCTCCTCAAGCACCTGCAGGATATCCTCCACCATGTCCTGCCCCACGTTCCGCTCTTTCAGCGCAAGCGCTTCCAGGCTCAGCGCAGCCCCCGTCCGTTGCCCTTCCCACAGGCGCCCCAGCACCCGGAAGGCACAGACGAACAGGGCCTCGTCATGGCGCAGTCCTCCCGGGGCAGGCTGCTCGTCGCGAAAGACAGTCAGGCAATAAGTCAGCTCCGCGCCCAGCAATACCACGACCCAGGACACGTAGATCCATACCAGGAAGAGCGGTATCACCGCCAGCGCGCCGTAGATCGTGGCATAGGTGGGAACACTCGCCACATAGAGCGTGAAACTGCGCTTGGCCAGTTCGAACAGCACGGCTGCCACTGCAGCGCCTGCCAGGCCATGGCGCAAGGGCACGGGACGGTTGGGCACCAGGACATAGAGCAGGGTCAAGGCCACCATGATGGAAAGAAAAGGCATCACCGACAGCAGCAGACCCTGCAGGGTCCCGCCCGGGTCTGCATCCGTCAGCAGGGGGAGAGAGACCAGATAGGAAGTCACGATGATGCTCACCGCGAGCAGCAGGGGCCCCAGCGTCAACACCGACCAGTAGACCAGGAACTGGGCCAGCCAGCGCCGGCGGCGCTGTACTTTCCAGATGCCGTTGAGTACCCCGTCGATGGTATCCATGAGCATGACCGCCACGAGCACGAGAAATATGATGCCGGGCCCCGTGAGGCGGGCGCTCTGGTGAAGAAACTGCTGGATGTAGGATTGCACCACCTCCCCCGAGGCGGGCACGAAATTGCGGAATATATAGTCCTGCAGTCGCGCCACCACGCCATCGAAGACGGGAAAGGCAGAGACCACGGAAAACATGACGGTCAAAAGGGGAACCAGGGAAAGCAATGTGGTGTAACTCAGCGCCGCCGCGGTACGCAGGGAAAAATTGGCGCGGAAGTGTCCCGCGAGGAAGGCGAGGAAACGCTGCCAGCGGGCGGAACTCATGGACAGGGGACGGGCAGGACCACCGCCGCAGCCCGGCCCTCAATCGTCCGCGCCGGCAAGACGCCTGGCCTCAGCGGCAAGTTCCAGCGCCCGCTTGGTCCTGCCCCGTTCTGCAGCCGCCAGGGCCTTGCGCAGGGTTTCCCTGGCACGCGCAAGCGCACCCGGGGCAACACTGCCTGTCTCACTGGCGGCATCGATCGCCTCCTGGGCCGCCTTGATGGCCAGCGCCACGTCGCGTGCCTTCAGCGCCTCGCTCCTGGCCACAATGGCGTCGTGACGGGCGCGGCTGAAAAAACGCAGTTCCAGCTCCCGTTCGGCCTTGCGCAGATACTCCTCGGCATTGCGGAGATTGACCGCGGCATACCGGTCGGCACCGGCATCCAGGGCCGCTTCCACGGACTGGCGCGCGTCGCTCATCTCCTGCGTGGGCGCCGAGGCACAGGCAGCGAGAAACAGGAAAAGCAGCGCAAGGAAAACGAACCGCACGGCAGCGGGCAGTAAAACGGTCAGCGGGCACCGCGCGACAGGCAAGGCTTTCTTATCTCTATGAGCCGTCAATGGAAAAACCAGATTCAAACCCCGGACCCAAACCCCAAATCCGGATCGGTGCAGCCTGCCCGCGCAGGGCCTCTTGCTCCAAGGTCGCGTTCGCATGACATTTCAGACAGGTTCTAGCACCCCCCCCATGGGCTGTCAAGAAAGGCCGCAGTAGAGTAGAATGGCGAAGCAATCCTGCGGCCCCATCGAGCGTTTCCATGGACATCCTGATCTATCACAATCCGCGCTGTTCCAAGTCACGCCAGACCCTGCAACTTCTCCGGGAACATGGCGTGGAACCGCGCATCGTGGAATATCTCAAGCAACCGCCCTCGGCGGCCCGCCTGAAGCACCTCCTCGGATTGCTGGACATGAGTCCCCGCGACCTCATGCGGCGCAGGGAAAGGGCATACAAGGAACTGGGCCTGGACAATCCGGCCCTGTCGGACGACGAGCTGATTCAGGCCATGACGGACAACCCGGCGCTTATCGAGCGTCCCATCGTGGTCAAGGACGACCAACAGGCGGTTCTCGGCCGCCCGCCGGAGAATGTCCTGGCACTCCTCCGGGAGGCACCCTGAACATGTGCGAGATCCTGGTGCTCTATCACAGCCGCCATGGCAGCGTCGCCGCGATGGCGCACCGCATTGCGCGGGGCGTGGAGGAGATCCCGGGCTGCCGCGCCCGGATACGCACCGTCCCCCCCGTCTCCGCCGTCTGCGAGGCCGTGGCCGACAGCATCCCCGAAGAAGGGCCGCCCTATGCCACCCACGACGACCTCCGTGAGTGTCACGGCCTCGCGCTGGGCAGCCCCACGCGCTTCGGCAACATGGCCGCCGATCTGAAATACTTTCTCGACGGCACCAGCAGCCTGTGGCTGTCCGGCACCCTCATCGGCAAACCCGCGGCGGTGTTCACCTCCACCGCCTCCCTGCATGGTGGCCAGGAAAGCACCCTGCTTTCCATGATGCTGCCCCTGCTGCACCACGGCATGCTCATCCTGGGCCTGCCCTACAGCGAGGCGGATCTCATCCGCACCACCGCCGGCGGCACACCCTACGGCGCCAGCCACTTCGCCGGCCCCGACAATGACCGACCCTTCACGGATGAAGAACAACGCCTGTGCCTCGCCCTGGGACGGCGCCTGGCTGAAACGGCTCAGCGCTTGAAGCAAAAAACGTAAAAACCCGTTCCCCGCCAGACGGGGCAATGCGGGGGCAATGCGGATTCGGCCGGATTATTGAGAATTACCCAGATTCCTGACATGCGTGGCCCGATGAAGCGGAGCAAAACCCGTGATCGATGGTGTTTTTCCCTGGATTCCGGCCCAGAGGGTCCACATCCAGGCCGCACGACAGCCGAGTGTCGTCTGTCAT
>JALSIC010000056.1 GCA_026981935.1 Gammaproteobacteria bacterium | reverse complement strand
CGCGTGCGCGCACGCAGACGGTGTTGGCGAAGCTTGCTGTAGAATGACTACAGCGGCGCTCCGCCGCCTTGCTGCGTGTCCGCACGCGGCGGCTGAACATGACATATATTGTTGCCGGGTTAATAATGGGTTGTGGCCTTCGCTGACCCACATACCCTTCCTCTCTATGGGAGAAAGCCGTGATCCATCCTCGCAGCACAAGCGGAACGACGGTGGGTTACCCTTTCGCGCCGGAGACGGCGGCGCTGCACCCGCATTCTCCGGCAGGAACGGCTCCCGGGCCTCAAATCCCCTTCACGTTGGGGTGGACCCGCCTGCGCCCGTTTTCTCCGGGCTGTTTCGCATTCGTGCTCGTCCTGCTGCTCCTCGCCGCTGTACCGGCCCAGGCAGCCAACACCAAGTGGAGCATCATCAATCCCCTGCCCGCCTACAGCGATTTCAAGGATGTCATCTGGGACGGCAGCCGCTTTCTCGCTCCAGGCGCAAGCGGGGTCATCGCCACCAGCACCGATGGCAGCAACTGGACGGCGGGCAGCCTCAATGTGATCCACCAGCTCTACAGCATCCTGTGGACCGGCTCGCGCTATGTGGTGGTGGGCGCCAGCGGCCTCCTGGCCTCGAGCACCGATGGCGTGAGCTGGTCCTTTCACGCCACCGGTCTCACCACCGCCCTGTTCGACGTCGCCTGGAGTCCCACCCTGGGCCTCTACGTCGCGGGAGGCGCCAACGGCAGGCTTATCACCAGCGCCGACGGCAGTACCTGGACCGTCCAGGATTCCGGCGTGGGCGCCTCCCTGCAAAAGATCTTCTGGAACAACGATCTCGGCCACTTCATCGCTGTGGGCAGCTCCGGTCATATCCTCACCAGCCCCGACGGCATCGACTGGGGCATCCGCAACCTGGAGATCAGCCTCATCTTGCGCGGCCTGGCCTGGAACGGCAGCCGGTATGTGGTGGTGGGCAGCGGTGGCATGGTGCTCACCAGCTCCGACGGCTTCGGCTGGACCAAGCAGGACGCCATCACCCCCCAGACCCTGTACGACGTCACCTGGGACGGCAGCCAGTTCGTCGCCGTGGGCACCAGCGGCGCCCTTTTCACCAGCCCTGACGGCAGCACGTGGACAAGCCAGCTCTCCGGCACCGACAAACAGCTCCAGGGTGTGGCCTGGGACGACGTCAATGCCCGGCTGGTGGCAGCGGGCAAGGAAATACTGCTCACCAGCCCCGACGGCGCCAACTGGACGACCGCCAGTGGCGATCTCACGGCAGGCGCGGCGCTCAAGGACCTGGTGTGGAGCGGCAGCCAGTTCGCCGCGGTGGGCGAAAACGGTCGGGTCCTTACCAGCCCCGACGGCTTGCGCTGGACAGACCGCAGCGGCGCCACGACAGCGACACTCCATGGCGTCGCCTACGGGAATGCCGCCTTCGTGGCGGTAGGCGATGGCGGGACGGTGCTCACCAGCCCCGACGGTGTGACCTGGACCGACCAAAGTGGCGCCTCGCCGACCACCCAGACCCTGCGCGCCATTACCCGGGCCAGCAGCCGTTTCGTCGCCGTGGGTGACAGCGGCACGGTGATCACCAGCCCCGACGGCATGGCCTGGACCCTCCAGTCCAGCGGCACCACCAGCGCCCTCCACGACGTGACCTGGGACAACGGCGCCATGCTGTTCGTGGCCGTGGGGGAGGGCGGTACGGTGCTCACCAGCCCCGACGGTGTGACCTGGACCGCCCGCAATGCCGGTACCCCCCGGCGCCTCGACGGCGTGATCCAGGGAGGCAGCCGGCTCCTGGCCGTGGGCGATGGCGGCACGATGCTTTCCAGTACCGATGCGGTGAACTGGAGTCCCGTCGCAGCCGGCACCAACACCCCCCTGCGCGACGTGGCCTGGAACGGAATCCAGTTCCTGGCCGTGGGCGACGGCGGACTCATACTGTCCAGCCTGGGCGGCGCCAGGTGGCTGCCCAACCCCCAGGTGGCCGATCTCCGGCTCAATGCCGCCGCCTGGAACGGCAGCCAGTTCGTGGCCGTCGGTGACGGCGGCGCCATACTGGCCAGCGGCCGTCCAGACCTCGCCATCCGTGTCGCGGCCACCCCCGAGCCCGTCACTGAAAACACGGTCCTGAGCGTTGCCAGCCAGATCTCCAACACGAGCGGTCTGTACGCCGCCAATGTCACCTGGGAATATTTTCTTCCCAGCGGCGTCAGCTTCGACTCCGCCTCACCCTCCCAGGGAAGCTGCACCCTGGCCGCCAACGCCGTAAACTGCGACCTGGGTGCCATCGACCCCGGCGCGGACAGTGTCTCCGTGATCGCCAAGGTGGTTCCGGCGCTCACCGGCACCCTCACCAGCACCACCCGCATCAGCAGCACCAGCGACATCAACAACGCCAACAACAGCGCCTCCGCCGCCAGCACCGTGGTGGAAGCCCGGGTGGTCCTGGAGAATCCTGACAGGGAGAACACCGGCAGCAGCCTGGGCGCGGCCGGCCCGGCGCTGTTGATGTTGCTGGTGCCGTGGCTTGTCCGGCGGCGGCATGCCTGACGGCCCAGAGAACATCCCAGAGGACATCTCACCCTGTGAATGGCAGGGCGACGTGCTCGTGCTGCGCATCCGCCTGCAACCCCGCGCCAGCCGTGACGAGATCACCGCCATCCGGCAGGGCCGCCTTTGTATCCGGATCACCGCCCCACCCGTGGACGGCAAGGCCAATGCCCATCTCCTGCGTTACCTCGCCCGCGAATTCGGCGTGAGCCGCCGGGCCGTCACCCTGCTCTCGGGGGCGAGCAGCCGGGACAAACGGGTGTCCATCCTGCAACCCCGCCGCATTCCCCCGCTAATCTTTGCCGGGCGGGAGTCGATATCCTAATAGTAAAAACAGGCCACGACAGGGAAAAACCGGGCCAAGTCCACAAAAAATGAGAAAAAATTCATAAATCCCTTCAGGATTCCGATATATGGGATTGATGAGGGTGGGTTGGTCCCAGCCGGGCACTCGCTGATGGAAAGGAAACTATGGCAACCAATGTTCTGGATATAAATACGGCATTGCAACAGGACCGGTTCAGACATGAGATGCAGGCCTTCGCCCAATGGAAGGCCGAGCTGACGCAGACGATCCAGTCATTCCACCAATGGCTGAACCATTACGGGCTGGTCAATCCGGAGATCGAGCTGCGCCTCTACGATGCCCTCAAGGCGCTCGATTCAGAACAGTTGCGCATCGCCTTCGTCGCCGAGTTCTCCCGCGGCAAGACGGAACTCATCAATGCCATTTTTTTCGCCGACTATGGTCGCCGTCTCCTGCCGTCGGAGGCCGGGCGCACCACCATGTGTCCCACCGAGTTGTTCTATGACCACGAGAGCGGGGAATCCTACATCAAGCTGCTGCCCATCGAGACCCGTCTCAGCGACATCAGTCTCAGTGAACTGAAAAACGAGGACAGCTACTGGACCACCCTCCCCCTCAACGTGGAAGCCCCCCAGCAGATGGCGGAGACCTTCCGCGAAATCGTCAGGACCAAGCAGGTATCGCGGGAAGAGGCCGAGAACCTGGGGCTCTTCAACACCGACATGGGCAACGGCGAGAGTGGAGGAGGCGATGAAACCCGCCAGGTGGAGATCCCGGTCTGGCGTCACGCCCTCATCAGCTTCCCCCATCCCTTGTTGCAACAGGGCCTGGTCATTCTGGACACGCCCGGTCTCAATGCCCTGGGCAGCGAGCCCGAACTCACGCTCAACATGCTGCCCAGCGCACAGGCCGTCCTGTTCGTCCTGTCCGCTGACACGGGGGTGACGCGCAGCGATCTCGACATGTGGCAGAACCACATCCTCGCCTTCCGCAGCGGCCAGCAGAAAGGCCTGGTAGCGGTGCTCAACAAGATCGACACCCTGTGGGACGAAATGAAGGAAGCAGCCGAGGTGAATGCCGGCATCACGGAACAGTGCCGTGCCACTGCCAATCTGCTGGGCATCGACGAGGCCAGCGTCTTTCCCGTCTCGGCCCAGAAGGCACTGGTGGCCAAGACCCGCAACAACCGGGAACTCCTGGAAAAGAGCAATCTGCTGGCCCTGGAGGCGTTACTGGCCAACGAAATCCTGCCTACCAAGCAGCACATCGTGTGGGACAACATCGTCGCCGGTTTCAGTCACATCATCGACGATACCCTCCAGCCGCTCAACAGCAAGCTGGAGGAACTCAAGGCCCAGGTCAAGGAACTGTCATCCCTGCGCGGCAGCAACGAAGAAGTCGTTCAGCAACTGTTGCAGAAAGCCAAGGAAAAAAAGGCTGCCTATTATGAATGCGTCAAGACTTTCCAGCTCAGCCGGCGCAAGCTGGCCCTGCAGGCCAAGACCATGTTCAACACCCTGGACATCGAATCCATCGACAATCTCATTGAGAAGACCCGCCAGGAAATGTCGGGCAGCTGGACCACGGTGGGCATGAAAAACGGCATGACCGTCTTCTTCGACAGCATGCGCGACGCCATGCAGATCGTCAGCCGCCAGGCCGACGAGACCCATAAGCTCGTTCAGACCATCTACCAGAAATTCCACGAGGAATACGGTCTCCATGTCGCCGCGCCGCGCCCGTTTCCCCTCAAAAAATACAGCGACGAGCTGGACCAGCTCTATCTCAAATCCGAGGAATTCCGCAACAGCACCTTCGCCACCATGAGCGAACAACGCTTCGTGGTGAAGAAGTTTTTCATTTCCCTGGTCAGTCACGCGCGCAACATCTTCCTCGAAACCCACAAGGAAGCCGACACCTGGCTCAAGGAACTCATCACCCCCCTGGTCAGCCAGATCCAGGACAAGCGCCGCGGCATCGAGCAGCACATGAAAACCCTGAGCAAGATCCGGGCGTCGAAGAAAAACCTGGAAGGACAGCTGGGGGATCTGCGCAGCCGGCAGCAGGCACTGCAACAACAGATCGAGAGCCTGCAGCAGATCAGGGAGTCACTGCGCAGCAAGGCACCGCCCGAGGCTGCCCCGCAGTCCGCGACAAAGAAAAAGGTAAAGGCCGGCCGGGCCTGACCGGGCCTATCGGGACTGATCCATCGTGCGCTTGTGTTGCCGGCTGCGCAACATGGCGCTCTCCTGCCAGTGCCTGAGCAGCAGAAGCTTTTCCCCACCCCGGTCCTCACTGCAGCGGGGACAGGTGAGGTAGCACAGATGCAGCGCCTTGGGCATGCGTCCGCTGTCGATGAGTGCCATCTGCATCTCCCGCACGACCGTGCGGATGGTGCTGACGTTGCCATGATGCAGCCATGCCCTGACCTGATAGGGGATGGGAAAGTGTCCCACCTGGCTGGACAGGGAATGGGTCTCATCCACCAGCAGGCGGACAATGCGCCCGCGCAGCATCCCGGTACGCAGAAGAACCAGTCCAGGCCAGCGCTCCTTCAGCTCCAGCCTGAAGATGGCCTGCTGCTGCTTCTTGAGATAAGTCTCGTAAGCAAGGGGCATATGCACCAGCATGGGAACCGGGAGCACATGAATGGGCATGCCGCCCAGATCCACATCCGTATCGTGCCAGTCCGGATATTCGGAAGGGCAGCCGCACTCAAGCATCATGGCGCGGAAACATCACCTTTTTGACGGTGAGAAAGACGTTGGCAAAAAACACCCAGAAACCGATCCCCATGCCGGTGGCAACAACTGCGATGAGAGGGCCGTAGATGCTTTTCAACGACTCCATGGTAGCGACGTCATCTGCCAGCAGGGCCCTGCCCTCCAGGATCCCGAAAATCATCAGTGTGGAATAGAAACCGGTTATGCCCAATGCCGTCCACCAGAAGGAATGATTGACCAGGCGTACGGAATAAACCGGTTTGCCGGTAATGGCCTGAAACAGGTAATAGGTGACCGCCATGCACAGCAGAACCACGCCGCCCACCACGTTGATGTGGGCATGGGCCAGGGGATCGATCATATGGCCGGGGCCACCATAGGGACTGCCGATGGAATCCAGCCAGGCCCGCACCGGCGGTATCACCTGAATGACACCATGGACCGTCCCCACGAAAAAGAAAAATGCCGAAGCGATCAGATACTTCAATAATTCTCGTTGTACCAGCACACTCAGACCCTGCTCTTTACAATATTTGACATCTTTGCCATTTCAGGCTGTGGCCCAGGGATGCCCCAACTTGCCCAGCCAACCTTGCCATGGGGAGGAGAATATGAAGGAAATGAATGAGATATGAAACACAGATCCCACGGCCGACAGTGGCACGCCTCCCTCCCCGTCCCGACCGCCAGGCAATTCTCTAACCCCCAGAAAGAAAATTTCCCCGAAACTTCATGTGTTATTTACTTAATCAATCAATTCTAATCAAACTGCAAGGGAGGAACAACATGGAAAAACCTGCGTGACAGGGGGAGATAACCTGTCACCCTCTAAATCATAAGCTTGGCCCACAAAAACCCCGCCCGCGGCTTGACCTGCCCCTTTGTCTTATGTAATAGTTTCCCGTGATTGGTTGTGGTTTCTGGTCACCTGATTCATTATCATAATAACGTTTAGGAGGGAGAAATGAGCGGAGGAAACAGCACCAATATCAACAATATGGATGGGTTTATCGTTATTTCGATCGCAGTTATCTGGTTTTTCCTGCTCTATCTGGCCTCATCTGTCCTGGCTTTGTAAGGGGGAGGCTACCAGGGTTTTCGTTCAGAACAATAATCAAACCCCAAACAACATGAAAAAAGGCCAGGGCAGTATTTTCTGGTCTTTTTTCGTTTTTGCGGCCCGAAGCAGACAAAGCTGCCTGAAACCAAGCCGGATCAACCGGCAGGAGGATGTGTCCGAGGCATGTCATGCATCGTTGGATTCACCTTGCCCCGTGGCAATGGCACATGGAAGATTCTCTGCACCGCCTCGTATCCGTGATCTTGCACGTTATCTTGCCTGTTATCTTGAAAGACGAAGTCATACATGGCTAGCAAACGGCTGGTTCACGAGCAATCCTACCGCGCCCTGATACTCTGGCTGGGATGGGCCGGCACGGCAATCGCCGTCTATTTTCTCCTGTACCTGGATACCAACCTGTGGGACTTCATACGCCAGGACCAAAGCCGGATCACCTGGGTCATCATGGGCCTGTTCGGCATGGGGGTGGCCGTCAGCTTTGCCCTGACCATTTCCATTACGAACGAGGCCAGCGAGGCTGTCAGGCTGGGCAATATCGCCAAGAAGGACAGTCTCCCCGGCATCAATCCCGACGACAACGAGCATGCGGTACAGCGTTTTTTCCTGGCGCTCAAGGAGGTGCTGTCAAAGAACGCCCAGCCCGACATCGAGGCCCTCATCGATGTGGAACTCGCCGATTACCATCGCAAGAGCCACGTGGTGGAGGTTATCGGCAATCTTCTCATCACCCTGGGCCTCATCGGGACGGTCATCGGACTCACCCTGACGCTGGCCGGACTGACCTCCTCCCTGGAGGCGCTGGGAGAAGATCAGCAGCGCCTGCTCTCGGGCCTGCGCAAGGCCATGGGAGGGATGGGCACCGCTTTTTATACCACCCTCCTGGGTTCGGTGCTGGGCGGGGTGATCCTGCGGGTATTCGCCCTCATCACGGATGGCGGTATCCACAATCTTTCCGATACCCTGAAAAAGATCTGCATGGTCTATTGCGCCTCCGACTGCAAGCCCACCATGGAACGGGATATCCGGGCGCTCAATGCGGAAATCGAACACCTGGGTGTCAATGTTCAGACGCTGCGTAACGCCCTGCACGACACCAAGATCGCCATGCAGCAGTTCCGCGAGGAGGCCACCCATCTCAACCAACTCAATGACACGGAAGACCGGAACAAGACGCTGCGCGATTCCGTTGTGTTGCAAATGTATTATACTGATCTTCTGAAGAAGGAGATCCAGATGATCAACCGCATCAACCGCTCATGGTGGGGCAGGCTGCGACGTGCCCTGCGGGGTGGCTAGCCCGCTCCACCGCCTTACGACCCGGGAGCCGGCTGTCATGGCCAAGATCCGCAAGACCACCAGCAACGTCCATGAAAGCTTCTCCGACGTCGCGCTGCTGATGCTGGCGACTTTCGTCTTTCTCCTGGTCACCATCCTGATCACCAGCCGGCTCGCCGAGGAGAACGAACTTCCCAAACTGCAAAAACAGGTGGAAATGCTCCAGGAACAGCTGCAGCTCGCCGAGTCGGATCGCGAGCGCCTGAAGAAAAACTTCCAGAGGGTGGTGCTCACCGATCCCGAGACCCAGGTGGAAACCATCCTGGAGGCCGCCCAGGTGGGGAAGAAAGACTTCGAGATGTTCATCGAGGGGCTCAAGAAGATGCCTGGCAGGGACATCCACCTGATCGTCGATGCATCGGGATCCATGCATGGCGCCTCCATGTTCCTCGTTCCCATCCTGCGCCTCATCGTCACGCGCGCGGACAAGGAACTCAACGCCATCACTTGGTTCTCGGACAAAAGGGCCGTCACTTACCAGGGCACCATGGGCGAGATGTTCGACAATCTGATGAGCGAAGCACCCTTCGTGGGAAACCGGGAAACCATCGGTCGTGCCTTCCGGGTGGCAGCACGGGATGCACCGGTCCCCGGGGTCTACATGCTCATCGGAGATGAGCCCTCGGATGACACCATTCACTACAGCGAGATACCCAGCCCCGTTTTCACCCTGCCCATGGGGCGCTCCGATCCCGATACGGAGCTCGAATACAGGACCCTGGCCCAGAAAACCGGGGGACGGATGCTGCACCTGAGTTTCCGCTGACCCCCCAGCGAGGTCACGTCAGCGGCTCCCATTGCAATTGTTGAGCGGGATGATTTAGAATAGATGCATGGGAAATCCCGGCCGGGGAAATCCTGGAAGAAAGTTCCTGGACAACAATAAACGAGGAGGAGAAAAATGGTAGAAGATCTGGGGCTGAATATTCTGGTACCGTTATTGGTTTTTGGGATTCTTATTTTTGGCGCCTACAAGATCTCTGATCTTGCAATCCAGGACGTGAATCGACGCCGCAGCAGCGGGGAGTATTGATGTCATAAGGCGCCGCTGTGGATGTGAAAAGGCCCGCAATACGCGGGCCTTTTTTCGATTTCCCTTTATGACGATTATGGAAAATGATCAGGGAAGATGCCCAAGGGGACTGATTTTTCGCAACCTTTCCCGGTAACGTTCGATGGCGGGAGAATCAGGATTGCGTGCCAGTTCCAGCCTGAGCATAGCCTTCAAGGCCTGGACATGGTCAGGACGAATCGTCAGGATCCTGTCCAGAACGGCATACCGGTCGTCTTCTGCCAACTGTGAAAGAGAGGCATAGATCCTGTCCGCCAGATCGTACCCCACCCAGCGATCATCGGGATTGGCCTCGTAGGCAAACCGGATGAGGCGTTGCGCCTCTCCCGCGTGGCCTCGAAATGCCGCAAGCCAGCTTCTTGCAGCAAGTTCCGTGGCAATATAGGCTCTCTCAAAGGATTCATGGTCTGGCCCCGAATTCAGACCAAGCTGACGACCCGCCTCTTCCGGGGAAGGCCGCAGGCCCAGCAGCCATTCGAGGGTGGCGGCCAGCTCCATGCCGTTCCCGTAACGCAGGGCCGGCAGTCTGAATTCGATCTGCGGCGCCCATTCATCCTGGAGCGGCCCCGGCAGCATGCGGATGGGCCCCCAATATCTCCCCAGCCAGGTCCAGATTCCCTCCCCTCCCGTGAGACGTTCTCTCTGCGCCTCCGAGAGTCGTTGTTGCCAGGCGGATTGGGCCCGGGCCAGCAAAGAGGCCATGCGCTCTGACGGGCCCACCAGCGCCAGGCGAAAGCCGTCCAGATAGAGCGCACCATGGGGAAAAACCTGCTGGAAGCTGCGCATGACCGTCGCCACTGTCTCCCGGTCGAACTGGTTCAAGGCCAGCCATTGCACATACACGCCACCATCGGCGAGCCGCTCCCGCACCCGGCGGAACTGCTGGACCGAGAGCAGATTGCTGCGCCCCACCATATCCGGATGAAACAGATCACCGACAATGACATCGTAGCGCGCCTCGCCGGCGCGCAAATAACGCCGTGCGTCATCGTGCACCACCCTGATTCGTTCCACGACCCCGCCGTTGACCGGCGCAAAAAAAGACCGTGCCGCGCTGATAGCCCCCGAGGACAGTTCCACCGCTGTGGTCTCCGTGCCCGGCAAGGCGAGAACCGCTGAGGCGCTGATGCCGGTCCCCAGCCCCAGAAACAAGACCGTGCGAGGGCTGCCATGCAGCAACAGCGGCAGGCGGGCCTGATTTTTCTGCACCACGACCGCGGTCGGTTCAGTGGAGGCGTCCATTCTGCGCAGATCAGAAAGGAGGATGCGTTGGCCGTCCGGCTCTTCAATAACGTGGGTGATGGAAATCGCATCTTCATAGAGCATGAGCTGCCGGCTTTCGGCATGCTTGGGCAGAAGCGCCTTCACCGGGGGCAGACGCTGCAGCGGCCAGGCAGCGACGATGAGCAAGGGCATTGCCAGCCACAACCAGCGCTGCTGCGACCAGCGCATGCCAAACGTAAACAACAGAATCGACGCCAGGGCAATCGTGGCCGCCGTCCCCACGGCAGGTACGAGAAGAAAACCACAGGCCACTGCCCCCAGGGCAGCACCCACGGCATTGGCGCCATACAGCCAGGCGCCGCTCAGCGGCTCTCCACCCGCGAGTCGGCGTACCAGCAAGGGCAGCCAGGCACCGAGGATCAGGGTAAGGGGCAAGGTCAACAAGGCAAGGGCCAGTCCCTGCATGAGCATGGCCTGAAAGAGGGAGTCGAAATGTGCGTTACCGGCCCAGGCTGCCAGGGCGGTGAGCCCCCAGAGACTGTACAGCCCCGCAAGGGCGGCGAAGAGGGGAAACCACTGCAATCCCAGGCGCGGGGGCAACCAGCGCGCCAGCAGACTTCCCAAGCCGATACCTGCGAGAAATATGAACAGAATAATGGCCAGCACATATTCCGTGCGCAAAAGAATCATACCATAGAGGCGGGTCCAGCCGATTTCCACCATCAGGGCAGCCGCACCTATGGCCCCGTAGACCAACAGGACAGTCCAGCCAGGTCGCTGCGTCGCATGCGAGGGTGGGGCTGCATGGGGCAGAACCTTAAACTGCGCAAGAAGGCCGAAAGCCCCTGCGACCAGCAGGCCCAACACAGCCACCGCCTGCATGGCATAGGACCAGCCGAGCAGGGGCAGGAGGGCCAGGGGGGCCAGCGCACCGACGGCACCCCCCACGGTATTGATACCGTAGACCGCGGCCAGGCTCGTCCCGCTCCCCCTCACGATTCTGAGTACCAGCGGAAAACCAATCCCAAGGGCAAGACAAGGAACAAAGAGAAGCAGAAAGGCAATGCCAGCCTGGACGAGATACCACAGTGACAACGGCCAGGAGGCGGCGACTTCTCCCAGCATCCCGTCAATCACGCCAAACAACCACGGCATGGACAATGCGAACAGGGCTACACTGGCCTCCAGCCCCGCCAGCAACAATAACGGCCTGGCCACTCGCGTCGATATATGAGTCCCCACAAGACTGCCCAGCCCCAGGCCGGCCATGAAAACCGCAATGGTCATGATGACGCCGAAACTGCTCACCCCAAACTGGATGGACAGCATGCGGACCCAGAGGACCTCATAGGCCACGCCGGTCACTCCGGACAGGAAATAGACGCCAAGCAGCAACCAGAGGCCGTATTTTCGCGCACACGCGCTATGGCTCACGGAGGCGCCGAGCGTGGAGCCGGAATGCATGGGAATCGATTAAGTTCAGAAAGGGAAAAACCAGACGATGGCGACCACCGCATGGGCGATCGACAAGAAAACACTGAAAATGGCACAAACCATATGTGCGACAAAAACTTCCTTGCCAAACAGCACCATGGCCACACCCAGCCCCGCGGTTGCAATAATGCCGATGAGCAACACGAAGCCCATGAAAAACATGATCTGGTGTTTTCTCTTGGTCGATATCTTGACGATGTCGCTTTCGACCTTCTCCTGCTCCGTGAATCCCTTCATGACTTCCAGGCTCTGATCCCCCTGGGCTGCCGCGGCATAGGCAGGCACCCTATCTATAAGCATGACGGTACCCGCGATGAGAACAAAACCCAGCCCGGCGAAAATCGCTCTCCCTGCCTGTCTCGCAAACCCTGCCACCATGATTGCCTGTTTCCTCCTTTACAACTGGCGGAGATTATTCTTGTGGTTCCTCACCCTCGGGCTGGCTGCCCTTTTTCGCTGGTTTTTGAATGGCAAAACGCCAGTAGAGGATGGCCATCAGCACCACGGGCACCAGTACCATGGGGAGAAGAAAGAGAAAGATCGCCCACGGGGTATCAATGGTCACGTGCAGCCAGCGGTAGCTGTCCACGGCATGGGCACTGGAAACTCCCATGCCAAAGAGGCCTGCAATCCAGGCTGCGCGCCTGGCAATCCATTTAAGAGTCAACATCCTTTGCACACCTGAATCCAAAGAAATTGGAGGCAAAATTCGGCCATGAAAAGTTACGGTGATAAGCGGAGGTAGAGAAAGGATCGCTCTTCCACGAGCCTCCCCGTATCACCTTGTAGCGCTCCTTGGTGTTGATAAAATCGACGACCTTCAGTGAACGCTCTGCGGCAGACTCGGGCAAAACCGGCACCTTGGCCTGAAACATGTGCTGGGGCGCACTGGACCCAGGATACGGCAGAAAATCATCTGCCACCCATTCACTCACGTTACCCGCCATGTCCAACACCCCTTCGGGACTTGCCCCACCAGGATAGGAGCCGACGACAGTCGTTGATCCAACTTGATAATAGGTGTTCAGGCGATTGGGATCCATGCTGTTCCCCCACGGCCAGCGCCGGCCATCGGTACCCCGGGCGGCCCGCTCCCATTCCGCCTCAGAAGGCAGGCGCTTGCCTGCCCACTGCGCATATTTGAGCGCATCGAACCAAGAGACCATGGTGACAGGATGCAGCTCGAGCCCATCGGGTATCCGCCCGTTCTCCCAATGCAAGGGAGGGCGGTGGCCAGTGGCGGCAACGAACCGTGCGTATTGGGCATTAGTCACCTCATATTTGTCTATCTTGAAAGGAGCGACTTCAATCAGCCGCTGGGGCTGGTCCTGAGGGTCCGCACGACGATAGTTCGTACCCATGAGAAATGTTCCACCGGGAATCTCGATCATCGTCTCCAGCTCGGCCCACTGTTCAGGCGTCAGCAGGGCCTCGGCCTCGGCAACCGTATAGCTCCGCGCCTGATTAACCTTGAACTCGTGCTCGGTCTGCCTGAAGCGCTCCTCGCCTGCCGCCCTCAACTTTGACTCAAGCTCCTCAATGTCATAGGACACCTTGCTGCGCATGTCATGCATCCTGTTGGAGCCCAGCGTCAGCACATGAACCGTGCCACCAATCAAGGCCAGAACAATAGCCGTAACGAACGTGGCACCAAGAAAACGCTTTCTCTGTTCGACCTGCTCTCCGTCGATTTCAATCTTGCGCTTGACGTAATTCAGTTCCATGACTTTAGATCTTCTGAACTTCAGACCCACCTGATCTTCGGTGTCTCCGCTTTTGCCGTTGTTGGCGTGGTGTTCCCTCACGACCATATGTCTTTTTTACTACCACCTCGCCGACAACACCTCCAATAGCTGCAAACTCAACCGCCACGATAACCACCAGGATCCAGTAACTCATGGGCAACAGTTCAGCGCCCTGTGGCGGAACCTCTGAGGCTATGTGCAGCTGGTAATAACTGATCAGCCGCACGATCAGTGGTGAAAAATGTGCCAGGATCTTCCCGCCCAGGCCATAGATGAGAGAGACAACAAATCCACCGATAAACGGTACCAGGAACAGGTCTATGGCCCAAAGGGGGGTAAAGGTCGAAAGGCCGTAAAACAGCTCCAGCCTCACACCCAGTAGCATATCGCCCACATAAATTACAATCGCACCAGCGCTGACCGCGATTAATGCGACCAAAGCATCCATGAGACGTTGCTTAACGCGCCTGTTCATTACCTGCTACTGACGCTTGATACTTTTTCCCAGTGAGTTTTTCGTATTCCATCCGCCTGGTTTCCTCCAGGAACCAGTCCTCGACCTTCAGGCTGGCAAGATACGCTGCCAGGAGACGCCGCTCCTCTTCAGGTATATGAGCGTAGGATGGCATCTTGTATTCATCCTTCAGACGGGTTGGCAATATGGACTGGGGATTCTCAGCAGACAAGTACTTGTAAAACCAGTCCTCGGTCTTCAAAGACCCGATGCCATCCAGGGCAGGCGCGGGTACATTCTGCATCATGTTTCTCACCATCCATAAGGCGTGACAATCGGAGCATTCATATTTCTTGTAGATCAGCTCTGCTTCACGTTTCAGCTCCGGTGCAGCCGTCGTATAGAACGGTATTCCTGGATCGGGATCTGTTATCTCGTGATAGCCTCGGTATGTTGCCATTACGATGACGAGAACGGCTATGAATATGTAGGTGTATTTCTCACCCTTTTTCATTGCTTGTGCTGACGTTGCTGTGCATAGCGATCTGCTTTCTTCCTCAGGTATTCCTTGCGCAGTTCTTCCTGATGCGCAATGACCTCCCGGCTCTTTTCATATTCCTCAGGTTCCATCTTGTCCTTGTCCTTTTCATCGAATACCACATATTTGATATCTTCATCGAACTGCTTGTTCTTGGCTGCCCAGCGCAACATGAATACAGCGCCGACCAGGATGCCGGCGGCCGCAATCATCCAGACATAAATCGTCCAGCCATCCGGCAGTGATTCTATGAACTGTCTCATCTGATCCGCCTCCTACACAAGGTAACCCTCGATTAGCTGGAGCCATCCAAACAGGACCGCAAACACCATTCCCATGATGATGGCACCCAGCATGATTTTCTCTCCCCGCTTCAGCCTTTCTTTGCCTTTCTGTGGCCAGTACATGTAAATGATAAAGGCAAAAATGATCAGGGAAATGACAAGGAATACAAATATCCCAATACTGTACTTCCGGGATCTCAAGCTTTCGATGCTAAGATCAACACCCCAGATGGTTGTATTTTGTGCCGTCTGCACCGCAACTGAAAAAAGCAGACCTGGATCGAGTAAACTGCTCAGCTGTATCATGCTGTCAAGCATCAGTTCCAGCATTTATCCCTTACCATGATTCTGTGCGGTCAGACATCGCAAGACCCGGATGAGCTTCCAAATGGATCCACCGTTTTTTCATACTGAAAATTCAGGACAGTGTTGCCCGGAAGTGACAGCAAACCAACAAGTTATGGGGTACTGCTTACTATATGCGCATACCTTCTGAATGTAAAGCAGCTATCCCTGCAGGATTATCAACCTGGGCCTTCATTTCTGTATCTCACACAATAAACTGTTAACATATTGATTTCATTAACGGTAACTTTTCAGACCTGAAACTATAGTGGTCACAAAGAAAATGCCGCTGACCAGAAACTGGCCAGCGGCATTTCGACAGACGGTCCCCTGTTGCGAGACCGTTAGATCTCAGTTGAAAGCATCCACATCATCTGAGTCCTCGGCTTTATGCTTCTGCCAGTATTTATCGACCATCGCAAAGCCGTACCATGCCGGCAGGATCAAAACGCCAAGTATGATAAATGCAAATACAGTGGGTGCGAAATCGATATCAATCATGATTATTCTCTCCTCTCATATACACCCAGCTCAGACCTTGGACATGTCAGGCTTGCGCTGGTAAGGCGGCAAGCGCTTGCAGACAATGACCATGGCAATAATAAAATAGGTCACATAGAAGACATCAATGGTGAAACCCTTGTCCCACCATGGCTGAACGCGCTCACGCAGACCGTCTTCGCGCCAGTTGCCTTCGAAGTTGGCCAGCACAACCTGGTCGCCGATCACGTTATAGCTTTCCAGGCCGTAGGGTCCACCAGATGATGCGATTTCGCGGATTGCAGGCGCAATCAGCTGCAGGTCAAGCCATGAGATCGGATGCCTTTCCAAGAGCCCTGGCAGCCTGGAATCATCTGACGTCTCGAGCACCTCCATGGCTCGCTTTGTCAGGTATGCGATCTTCTCCTCGTCGGTGGCCATGTTTTGCACCTCCGGCGAGTCCATCAGCTCCACCATAGGTGCATACAACTCTGCCGTGGGACGCTGCCCCCAGATCGGCATGGTGATCAAAAAGGCCGTAAGAATGATCAGCGCCAGCAGGTAGGTGATGGGGTAGGGCAGGCGGTTGTTGCCTTCCCACATGCCACCCGGCTTCTCGGCCTCCCACAGCTGGATCATCCTGTTCACTTCCTCTTCATCCGCCAGGGTATAAAGAGGATTGTCAAATTTCCATCCCATTATACTGCCCTCCGCTTTATTATTTTAAGCTGGTCAAAATCCAATCGATCAAGGCCCTGATCTCGGTGTCAGGCGCATATTCAGGCACCTCTGGTGGATATGCTCGCAGCCCTTTACGATATTCATCGTACTCCTTACGCCATTTTGCAAAATCGATGGGATTGCCGTTGGCGTCTGTCTTGCCCCACAGATAATCAAAACGAGGCATGATGGAGTTGGGCTGAACCAAACGTGGGTTGAAGAAGTGCAGCATCATCCATTCACGGGACGAGTTGCGAGAGGCTACGTGCAACAAATCCGGTGCCTTGCGGTCAGAGCCAAATGCCGTGGGCATCTCACCGTTCATGTCACCCACGTAGGGAGGCCACCCGAAGACCTGCCAGTCCTGGGTATGCTCGGGCAGCAGGGTGTGACACCACCAGCAACCCTCAGTGATATAAACGGTCTTTCCTTTACCCACATATTTATGCTGACTTTCATCGGTGGAGTTCAGCACTTGGCTCGGCGTCCATCCTCTTGTTGCAGTTGCGTTTTCAACATAGGCCCACTCCTCACCGTTCACATCGGCATAGCTGATGATGAACACAGCACCAGCGCTTTTCTCAGCCTGATCAATTTTACCCTTGCTGATGCTGAGGCTCTTCACCGTCGGACCCAGGTTGTCAGGGTGATTCACCACCGCAGCAAAGGGAGTACCTGGCTTATAAACATAAGCGCGAATCGCTGGGTCGAATTCTTCACCGGTTTTTGGATCCTTGTTTAATATCACCGTAATCGGCTTACCATCACCACGCACCAGGGGATCCTCATACGACCATCCGATCACGCGCCCATTGGAGAGGGACTTGTCCAGACCCACCCAGGTCGATTCTGCAGACCTGAAGTCCCAGCTCGGGAAAAACAGCGTGATGGACATAGACAGCCCGAGCATTGCCCCGATCCCTGCTGTTCCTAGCTTATATTGTTGAAATGCCACTTCTCATTCCTCCCCTGTTATTTTTAGTCACCCCCCGGCTTGCGCCGGGGGGATTTATAAAGGGCTGGATAACTTATGTCTCCTGCCTGTTTCCACTCGCAATTTATCGTTGCGATTATCTCTCGTAGGCCAGCTCATGTGCATAGCGGCCCTTGGGCACCACGGTGCCTTCGACTGCCGTCATGTACATGTTGTAGAGCCAGACGAGGTTACCCGTAAAGACCATGGTGCCACCCACCCAGCGGGCGATCATGTACGGGTGCTCGGCGATAACCACGTCGATATACGGTACTTCGTAGATCTTCCCTGCGCCCTGGATCAGACCGGCGATGGTCATGGAGATCCAGTAGATGCAGAAACCGATGATCACGAACCAGTAGTGGAAATTGGCCAGGGCCAGCGAATACAGCTTCCTGCGCAGCATCTGCTGCAGGCCGAAGTAGACTGCCGCAATCTCAAGGAAGCTGGACATGCCCAGCAAGGCCAGGTGCGCGTGCGCCACGATCCATCCCGTGCCATGAACATACCAGTTGATGGCGCGGGTCTGTTGGAAGCCACCCTGCATGTTCAGGGGAATGGCGAGCAGCACGCCCGTCACCGAGAACTTGATCTCCACATTCTCCACGAACATGCTCCAGCGGCCCTTCATGGTCAGCAGGATGTTGGCCACGAAGGCAACGGCCGGGATCAGGATCAGCACGCCTTCCACTGAGGCAAAGGACTTCAACCACTCGGGCAGCGGAGCCGCAAGCAGGTGATGCGAAGCCGGTGTGGAATAGAAGGCGATGATCGCCCAGAAGTGGAGGTGACCGATCCGGTGCGAGTACAGCGGGTTACCCGTCAATTTCGGAATCGTGTAGTAAGCGATGGCCGCCGCTACCGGCGTGATCCACAACCCCAACACGTTGTGAGCGAACCAGAAGGTGAGATAGCCCTCCGTCAGCCCCGTGAGGTTGAACAGCTCGGCGGACTGGCCAACGACAAAGACCACGATAACAAAGAAGATACAGGCGCCAAAGAACCAGTTGGTGATGTAGATACCCTGAGTCCTTCGGTGGGCAATTGTCATCCAGACATTGATACCCAGAGGCAACAGCACACCGAAGATCACCACCAGGTCGATGGGCCAGATGAGGTCAGAATACTCGCGGCCGGAGGTAAATCCCATCCAGAGGAGAAACAGACCCAGCGACAGACCGATGTTCCAGTTCATCGCCGTCCACAAGCCCAGCTTTTCCGACCACAGTTTCGTGTTGCCCAGGGCAGGCGTCATGTACATCATGGTCATGGCAAAGGCCATGGAGATCCAGCCCAGAATCACTGCCAGCACATGCACCTGGCGCATGTGCCCAAACGCAAAAAGCTCGGTTCCCGTCACAAAATCTGGAAACGCGAGCTTTGCAGCGTTAAATGAGCCGATACCGGTTCCGATAACGAACCAAAAAATCGAAGAATACCCAAAGAAGATCGTTGCTGTCCCTGGCGGGATATCTTCGTTCTTTGCAAAAAGGTATTTTAACAGCATCCTTCCAGCCCTCCTACACTAAATCGATTTTGTTATAGTCGAATGATTCCCTTTCACTCTATGCGCTCACTCGGACATCTTGTTCAGCAAGTACCAGGAAAACCACATGCTGGAAAAAGCGAGAATCACGCCACATGCTCCTGCAAACGCTGCCAACATAATTTTTACCCTCCCCTAGATTTCGTTACCAGTTCAGCTATATTCAAGCCTGTTTGCCTGTTTGCGCGCAACATTCACCAACCTGTGTTATCACGCTGCATTTCGATTTCGCCGTGCTTCTTCAAGGCCAGCGCAAGTATGATTGAAAAGGCCACGCCAAAGAGAATCATCATCCAGTTGATGAATCCACTGAAAGTGGTGGGATCGTAGCCTTCGGCACCCCAGCCGCCCCAGCTCTCGTAAGGCCCGCGACCTACAGCACACATCACCGCCGCACCAAACACACTGCCGTTGCCCATGCCGACGGTGAATGCGGGTATCAGGAGAACCCAGAAGATCTTACCTACAGTGAGCTTGTTTTCCATACTCCCCCCTTATTTTTTGCTACGTTGTAAGTTGTTGAGTGAAAGCAGCTGAATGCCAAGCCAGGTCGCTGGTTCAACCCTGCTCAGCGGATGCTTTCCGTGCGCAAACAGTCAGACTTAGACTCCCCGCATGACATTGGATTATAGACCTAATTCCGGATTTTGCAAGCTCCCGTCCAGGCCTGTTTTGCGCCCGTTTCCCGGTTACCCCATCCACCCGGGCAGGCTCATTGCCTGTCTTGACTCAAACAAAAATACATCTTTGTAATCAAACAGATATTGAATATGATCATTTTACTCATGTATCATATTGAAATCGGGACAGCGTACTGTGCGTCATAAATTTGCCGCCCCTTGCCTTAGACTGCACCTGATACATCTCAGCTTGATGACTGGCTCAAGCACCCTTTAGCCGACTGTCACGTCTTCACGACCACCTGTGTCGATGAATAACCCCTTGCCATTGCGATCCTGACACAGCAATCTTATACCTTGACGTCTATCATTCATTACAGGGCCATCGTCCAACCCAGGGAAAAACGAGCGCCAACCATTTACTGTCCGGTTACGAAGGCCCACCTAACCTGCTTAAGGAAACACCTTAGAATCATGGACAAGAAGGAAATCATCATTTACAGCATTGTGGGCATCAGCTCACTGACACTGCTTGCCTACACGGTTCATATGTTCATCGGCGGGCTGGTCAGCGAACGCACGGAAAATACCGTCATGTTCATTGTCGTTGTCATCGGCGCCATCGCCATGGGATTTATGGCCCGCAATATCGTACGCCGCCGCCGCCTGCACGCCCTGTATATGCAGAGCCTGCAGAACAAGGAGCCATCGAGACAGGATGAGTCTTGATCACTTTGCTCATCGCTGAGAAGCGGCATTGTCCCTCCCTTGACCGGGACCTGCTGTTGCGCTCGCGTGCAGGCATCAAAACATGTTTTCCCAATGTAGCGATGTTACTGAAGGGCGTGCCGTCTCATGTTCCAATAGCTGATGTGTCATATCACCACAGTAAAGAAGGTGATCGCCTTGAACACATCAAGTATGACTCACCATGAGCCGTTTCAGAATATCGGCCTGGCTGACAGGCTGTTTCGCCTGGTACTTGGTATCATCCTGGTGGCGGGTGCCTATTACTTCATCGTTGCCACTGTCAGCAAGGCCGCTTTCTGGGATACCTATGCCCTGCTGCTGCCAGTGTACCCGATACTGACAGGCGCCATAGGCTGAGATCCATTCTATGGCATGTTCCGCGTCAAGAGCTGCTCTCCGACGGGGAAGAACCAATGCGGCACCCTCCCGTATCAGTTCAAGGCCACGATGGGAGATGCGCCTCTGGTCTGTGACATCTCTGAGGAACACAGCCTGGAATCCTGCCACGACGAAGGCATGGAGCCGCCGCATCACAAAATGTGGCGCATCAATCAGAATCCCATGATCTATCCCGACGAGTCCGACTGGGAAGCCTAATCTGAAACGCAAACGCGCGAGAGAAATGGCCGCGGATGGTCGTTGAAAGCAGCAATCCTTAGAACGCAGTCCCTCGACCTGGGCATGGCGCTGCCCAGACCGAGGGCCCTTATTGCACTTAATTAGATGGTAGTGGCAGGAAGGATAACGAAGATGAAGAAAGCGAGAATGAAGAGCAACACCAGAACATTCAGTTTCATTTTGAGATCTCCTTGGGTTTTATTATCAATACTCGCCTGGTCTCCATGCTCCCCCACGATCCCCCTCAGAACCGGGTTGTGTGATCCCTTAAAGGCACACTAAGTGCATGGCAATAACCGACCATTTTAGTCTACAAAATCATCGGGGGCATGGCAATCCTGATCCTGGCACTCAACCGTTGTATTGACGATGCGTATAATCCCATTGCAAGGTCCACAGCTGGCCTGACAATTACCAAGAGGAGGGCACTCCATCATGAAGCCGTACCGCGCACTCCGCACGACTTTGCTGGGCATGGGAGACATCTGCTATCTGTCCAAGCCGAGCTTGTTGCATGTCACATCGGACGACCCTGCCATCAATGTCATGACCGATCTGCGCCGCACCAGAACCCATACCACACGGCCGCAGGTTTCACTGGATGAATGCAACCAGCAAATGATCCTCAATAATGTACGGCTCCTGCTGGTGACCGATGACGACGATGCCATCTGCGGTATCATCACGGCCGCCGATATTCTCGGCGAGAAACCCATGTTGCACATGCAGAAGATGCACTGCTCGCGCGACGAAGTCCGGGTGGGTGACATCATGACGCCTGCCCACCGTCTCGAGGTATTGATGCTCAGGGACGTCGAGGAGGCGCGGGTCGGCGACATCATCGAAACCCTCCTCAAGAACGGCCGCCACCACGCCATCGTGGTGAACCGCAACGAGTCAACGAAAGTCATGGAAGTCTGTGGTATCTTCTCGGCCACCCAGATCGGCCGTCAAATGGGCGTTCCCATAGAACCGGCAGATATCGCCAAGACTTTCATGGAACTGGAACGTGTGATCGTCAGCTGAAGGCCTGTTCCACCACACGATTGCCTATTGAGCATTACTTGATTAATGGTCTCATAATTGTCCACATCAAAATGTGCAGCCCGGATGGAGTGAAACGTAATCCGGGTGTGGGGGTTTTGCCGTCTGGTTTCCTGGATTGCGCTCTTGCAGCGCTTCATACAGGCTACCAAACCGGCGCACTTACAGCCGGACCCTGTCCATTCAACTACGAGACCCTCAGTAAATACCTGACATACATAGCCTGATGAAGCGAAACGGAATCCGGGATGAAAGCCACCTTTCCCACGCTTCCGGCCCTCGTGCCCTGCATCCAGTCTGTATGACGACCATCGGTCACTCGTGTCAGTTTCAATAGTTGAGATTCATTGTTTTCAGTTGACGGTTGTCGTTCCAGGTGACGCCTGTCATTTCGAGCGTAGCGGGAAATGACAAGAAAGTGAGGTCGCAATGACAAGGCAGCGTGGCGGCAATGGCAAGGAGGCACGGTGGGAATGACACTATCCCTGTCATTTCGAGCGTATCGAGAAATGACAAAGAAGCATGGCCGAAATGACAAAGGTGTGGTGGCAATGACAAGAGGATGCCGGGGCTCGGGGTCTGTATCCCGGCTGCGGGAGCCCGCATTCATGCTACACGAAGCTGTCAGGATGAGTGGTGCCTTCCCCTGGATACCGGCCTTGAGGGCCTGCAGGCTACACGATGGTTAATGTAAACCTCAAATTGTTCCGGCATCATTTCTATCCCTCAAATCTTCAGGGCTTGCTGGAAAAGCTGTCCCCTTCGCGGCGGGGGCGCGCCCGCCGGGATATCACAAGCAAAACAGCCGCAATGAAAACCCTTACCGTGGAGCATCAGCGATAGACTTCCAGCAAGGCCCTGGCGTCATTGTAGGCGCCTTCGTCGACGAACTGGCCGCGATGAAAGATGTATTGCTGTTTCTTGCCCGTCAGGTCCATTCCGGTCAGGGCAAATGTCTTGCCGCCGATCTCCGAGTAGAATTTCAGGTCCTTGACCAGAACCTGCTCCGTACCGTCCTTGAGCCTGACGAGTATCCGGCTCGGCTCAATGACCAGAGAGACAGGCGCAGAGGGCAACACCATGAGGCGTGTCTTGAGAATGCGGTTCGCACCGATGAAAAAGAACAAGCTGGCAAGAAAGATCAGAAGATATGCCCACCCCTGGTCAGGGCTGAACCACAGCTTGATGCCGATGGACAACAGTGCAAAGACGGTAGTGACATACAGCAACAGATCCCATATCAGGCCTTTCTTGTCCGGGACAAGATCAAATTGATTTTTCTTGTTAGCCACTTGTTCATCCTGCTGTTTCTTCGGAAGCAGTCACTATTTTGGATAGTACTTGATCCAGCTCCTGATACAACATCCGCCCCGGGCGTTTGAAACGTACAATTCCCTCCTCATCAATCACGAATGTCCAGGGATCCCCCTTGACACGATAGGCAATGAAGGCTCCTGGATTCTGGTACTGATCCATATGGAGAAAAATCACTTGGTCACCGTATTTGGCCAGCATGGCCTTCAGCATCTGGAGCTGCTTGTCGCATACCGTACAATGTCCAGGTGTCGCAAACTCCAACACAATGGGCTTGCCCAGCTGCAGAGCCTCATCGAGAGAATACTGATACATTCGTTCATCTGGATAGCGATAAGTCGTAATACGGCTGAAGTCTCCACCCACATCGGCCAGTTTGACAGTCCTGAGACTGGGCGCCTTGGCACCCACCTTCAGAGTCCCTTCAGGCGGCTCCATACAACCAGTCAGTAACGCCCACAACAAAGCGGCTGTTAACCATATCTTAAGCGCTTGCATAGCGTTTTTCCCAACCGGAACAGGTCCTGAACAGATTATAGGCCCAAATGATGTTGGCTAACAAAACCAAGCTGCCAAAAAAACCCATAATGGCCAATAGAGGTTTAACAACGCTTTCCACCTCGTCCAGGGTGCTGGTCTGACTCATGATACCGCCAGCCACGCCCGCAATGGTGAAGAAGAGCACCATCCCCACGAGACCGACATTGTGAATCCAGAAATGCACCTTGACCAAGCGCAGGCTATAGATGGGCCGCTTGATCAGGCGCGGCACGATGTAGTATATGGACGCGAAGATGGCCATTTCCACCCATCCCAGCAGATTGATGTGGGTATGCGCCCTGACGATCAGATTGCCGTGAAGGCGATGATCAACGAAATAACGGAACTCCGCGATGCCGCCCATCAACACGCCCCAGGTAAAGCCAATCAGGCTGTATATGATACAGGCATAGACGAACCACAGTGTGTAACGTCGGTAATTGACCTCATCCTCGTGCTCCCAGGGTTCACTCATCGATTTTCTCCAAGGCTTGCTCCTGTTGTTGTTGTTTTTCCCTAATGTCCTGGTATTTCTCCTTCCATTCTTCCGGCGCCCAGGCCCCCACCATCCTGTCGATGAATTCCGAGCGTCCTGGCGGCGGCGCCTTGGCCACCGATGAACCAGGATCGGCCCGCAATTCCGAGATGAAGACCGCGATCAGATGGCGTGTCTCTTCCGGCAGCTCTGACACGTAGGCGGCCTCCTTGGGGGGCCGGCCATGGTCAATGGTGGGCGCTCCATAGACTTCCTCTGGATTGCGCAGAAAGGCTTCTATCCATTCCAGGGAGCGCTTTGAACCCAATCCGTCCAGGGAAAGCCCCATGCTGGTGCCCGCACGCAGGGCACGATGACAGGCATTGCAGTTGGCCTTGCGATACAGCTCCGAACCACGCAAGCCTTTCTCGGAAAAGTCGAAGAACGTTCGCTGCACGAAAATGGGCTCCTCAGAATTGAGGCGGATGTATTCCAAAACGCCATAACCGATCATGGCGAGCACGAAGAATACGCCAAAGATCGTAAACAGTATCTTCTCACCTGACTTGAGTGGGGTTTTGCTGCTCATGACACGCTCGTCCTGCTGGCAAATGATGTGATATTAGGCCTGTCCCCGAACCCTTGCCTCGTAACAAGGACCGAGAATAAGCGGAGGATGGCAGACGTCACCTCTCCCATGGTGGGGTAATTACAAACAACAAGGGCACCACGGGCAGAAGACAGGATAGCAAAAAGCGTTTATACAAGAAAGAGTGAGGGCGTAAACCGCCCTCACTCTCCCACGTGGCTGACAGCTTCCTTACCTCACACAGCCATAACCTTTCCGAACAAAACCAACAGATTATTCGTATGGCTGACGGAAGTTACCGAGCGTGTACGGGCTGGCGTTGGTCAGATAGGCGGCCACATTGTGGATGTCCTCATCTGACAGTTTTCTTGCAACAGCGCGCATCTGCCCCATGGGGTCATTCGCCCGGCTGCCATCGCGCCACTTCTTCAGCTGATTGACCAGATAGGTATATCGCTGCAGACCGATCTTGGGATACATGGGCGGGGCACCACGACCAGCATACCCGTGGCAGGACTTGCAAGCGGGCACGCCCGCGCCCTTGCTCCCCAAATCCTTGGGATAACCATCATCACGTACGGGACTGCCATATTCGGCAATCGCCCGACCCTTGTAGGGCAGGCCCACAGGCGTGCCAGATTCTTTCAGGGCATCCAGGTCAGATCCGTTGAATTCGGGTCTGAGACTAGCGAGATAGGTTGCCACATCAATCCGATCCTGCCTAGTCAGCCCCTTCGCATTGTCATTCATGACATTCATGGTGGTATCGATGCGCTTATCGGACGCATAGTCCTCCAGCTGCTTGAAGAGAAAAGTAAAAAACTGGCCAGCAATCAACGGAGTGCCCAACATGTCGTTACCCGTACCATCCTCACCATGGCAGCTGGCACATGCCGGCACATTGCCCTTGCCGTTCTTGAAAATATTTTCACCGTTGGCCTTGTTTCCCGTACCCTTGGAAAACATGCCTTCCGCGGCGATTGCAGTCGCGGAAAACGCAACACCGCCCAGCATAGCAATCGCCAGTACGAACCTCTTTGATTGTTGCATTTGCAGCCCCCTCCCGATATCTTCCAAAAATTTATTATTTCCCACTTCCAAAAACCCGAACAACAGCCGCAAAACCTGCGACCTGGGTACAGCACATTTCCTCACACTGCACTCGCTTTCAGGTTTTCGACATTCAAATGTTCTTCAGCATCAGGAATTGATCTTCAGCAGGATGACTGCCAAAGTAAAAGCAAACACGAACCACAACGCGTAGATGATGATGACCCCCGTCGTATCTAATAACATGCCACACCTCCGTCCTTATTTTTTGGTTTTGTTGATGTTTGTAGTGTAAACGTCAGCGCCAATCTTACCTGATCGGGACACGAAAGAGAATACCCCATCTCCTCGCCCGTCCGTTTACCGTCAACTCCCTCCGTCACGGATCAAAAGAGATTCTTGTAAAAACCACAAAAACATGGTGCTATCGCTATTTAACATGACTCAAAATCACAATGCAAGCACCCATGTCGTCTTCGTGTACGCAGACCGACCAGGCTGTCAATTGTCAATCAAACCTACTTTGCGCCGGCATTTTGACAATGAAATCTTTCTCATAAACTCTGGGGAATGGAAAAAATAATTATTATCAATATCTTATAATCCATTCTCATATTCCATCAACAAACCTTAAGCCTTTTAAGCCTTGCGAGCCCGCTTTCATGACAAAACACGATCCCCTCCGTTATAATCCGCGGCGACCGCCGAGACTCAGCTCGGGGACTGCCTCCCGGATTGCCCCCGGATCCTTCCGTGGCTGCTTCTTATGTCTCGCCGGAAGGCGGGAAAGTTCTCATGACACCTTCAAAAACACATACGGAAGTTAACAATGGACTCTGAAACTCCGAATGGGACGGCTAACGGCAAAACGAACATAAGTGCGCTTGCCAGGCACTATCTGATGCGCTACTGGGGCCTTATCGTACTGCTCCTGTGGGGCAGTGCCATTCTCGCTCTGAATCTGGTCAGGCTCGATCCTTATGGCATCGACGAAGCAGCCGCGCGGGGGCTCATTCTCGTATGGGCCATTGGCGACAGAGTCCTCAATCCCCTCGTGACCCTGGGCATCCCGGATTTTCGTATTCTTCTGTTCCTGCCCCTGGGTTTCTACTGGCCGGGCAGCATTGTTGCAGCCAAGGTGTTCACCATGCTGCTGGCCTTTGCGGCAGTCACGCTGCTCTATCGCTGGTGCAGAAGAACCACGGACAGTGAAACCGCCCAGATCGCCTGCGCCCTGTTGCTGATCTTCCCCCTGTTCCTGAACCAGATCGATGCCATTGGCGCAGGCATCTATCTGCTGCTGATGTTTACCGTGGCCGAATGGCTGGACCGCCGTTACCGTAAGATCCAGCGTCCCCTGGGCGGCTGGTTCTTCATGCAGCTCCTCTGGACGGCCATCGTCATCACCATTCATCCCATGGGCCTGGCCTATCCCCTGGCGCTGGCCTGGCACTGGAACAAATCACCCCTGGACCGCAAACAGCAAACCTACATGTACGTCGGTCTTGCCCTGGTCGTCGTGGTGGTCCTGGGCATCCGTGGCGGCTGGGAATTTGCCACTTGGCTCGGCAATCCCCTGCTGCCCCTCGCCCAGGCCTATCAGGCCGTGACCCACGTCACCGGCGAACCCAACTGGCTGGTGGCCACGCTCTTTGCGATCACCGCCGGGGCGCTGCTCCTGTTCGACAGGCGTTTCCTGTTGAACGATTTTCTGGGCTCGGTCCTCCTCGGCGCCATCCTCCTCGGCCTGCTGGCTGCCGATGGTGCGTGGGCCCTGCTGGTCGTCACGCTGGTGTTCACACGCGGCACCTACTACCTGATCAGGATCAACGAGGCCTGGGGCGGCTACGGGCTGCTGCGCAAGCGTGGCCTGCTGCTGGCCATGCTCTTCCTGGTGGCCACCACGGCCATGCTCAGTGACAAGGCCCGATATCTGGCCATCAGGGAGAACCAGCTGAGCCAGCAGGATCTCTTGATCCGCGCCCTGGCCCAGGACGCGGCCGACAACGACCTGGTTCTGAGTGTCGCCAGCCAGTGGCCGGGGCGCACCATGCTGGCCACCCGCCAGGACACATTCCCCCTGCCTCCAGCCGCAGGCAAGGACAGCGAGGCATTCCTGGCCTCCATCAAGAATATCACCCACCTGGTCTTCGATCCTGGCGACCCGGCCAACCAGGCACTGGCGCAGCAGCTCGCCAATCTCACCCATCGAACCAAGACCGTGCTGCTCAACAGCGGCGGCGTCGTCATCGCCGTTCTCGAGCCGGAGGGATCAGAGGATAAAGAGGACAAGGCCGGCCCGCCTGGAGACACCGGAAGCGGCAGCTGAGAAAGCTGCAACCTTACTGTGAAGCCTGCCCCTTCTTGTCACCATGCAGGCGCAGGGTATCCTGCTCCCGCTGGTAGATCCAGAAAGAACCGATGCGCAGCAAGGACATCACCAGCAACAGAGCACTGAGAGCATACAACTCCTCGGGGGTGATCTTGTGCTCAAACAGCTTGATCATGATCTCCCGCAGAACGAATACGATGGCAGCATCTACGATGAAAGTCATGCGCAGACGGCGGGTATTGAAATACTCCACCAGGGAACGCGACAGCTCGATGAGAATGAACAGTGTCAACACCTCGGAAATCAGTTTCAGATAATCACGCCCCAGCTCTTCCTTCATCACCATGTCGCCGAGAGTATAGAGCAGCTGCACCACGCCGATGATGATACCCAGGGTGATAATGACCAGGATCACACTGAATACCACGGCAATGATGCGATCGAAGTACTTGCGGAAATCGATGTTTTTCATGCCTGCTTCCTTATTATTAACCCGGCAACAATCAATGTGGTGAAACCAGCGCCCATGGTCTCAGTCTCCTGGCCTGCAGTCAATGCTGGCAGCGGGCGCAGTAATAGGTCGCCCGTTGCCCCAGGATGATCCGGCGCAGGCAAACCCCGCAACGGGGACAAGGCAGGCCGTCACGACCATAGACCTGCAGGCGCCGGACAAAATAACCGGGACGCCCTGCGCCATCGGTGAAATCCCGCAAGGTCGTCCCCCCGGCCGTAATGGCCTCGCGCAACACGGCCTTGATTGCAGCCGCCAGGCGCCGGTAGCGACACAGGGAAATGCGGCCCGCCGCACGACAGGGATGGATGCCGGCCCGGAACAGGGCCTCGCTGGCATAGATGTTCCCCACGCCCACCACCACCTTGCCGTCCATAAGGAACTGCTTCACCGCCACCCGGCGGTGGCGGGCCCGTTCGTAGAGGTAATCGCCGCTGAAATCACGCGCCATCGGCTCGATACCCAGCCGCCGCAACAGGGGATGCTGCAGGGGATCGCGGCGGGTCCACAACATCAGGCCGAAACGGCGCGGATCGCGCAGGCGCAGACACTGATCACCGGTGAGGCGTATCTCCACATGCTCATGGGTCTCCATCGGCGCGCCACAGGAAACCAGGCGCAGGCTGCCGGACATGCCCAGATGCACGATCACGCTGCCATGCCGCGTGTCCAGGAGCAGATACTTCCCCCGGCGTCTCACATTCTCGATGACCTGCCCCGGAAGTTCCCGGGCCAGGGCGGCAGGCACCGGCCGGCGCAGGTGACCGTTGCGCACCACCACGGCCCGCACCCGCCGCCCTCTCACATGGGGGGCGATGCCGCGGCGGGTGGTCTCGACTTCCGGCAGCTCAGGCATGCGCCCCCCGGGCGATCCCGAAAACGGCCCCCCTGCACAAACACGGCCAAGCTGCTAACATTTTCTTTCCATACTCCACGCTCGACAGATGATCATGCACGGACACCATACTAAGACAATCGATAGTAAAGCGGCACTCAGAGCGACCCAGGCGTTCCGGATCAAGGCGCGGCCCGCAGGGAATGGCTGGCCCTTTCCAAGGGTCGCAACGCCGAGCCGGGACGCCTGAACGTCCCCCGGTTGCTCCCATGAACGATACGCTCATGCTGGGCGTCGATACCGGCGGCACCTTCACCGATTTCGTCCTCTACGACGGGCATGCCCTGCGCATCCACAAGGTCCTCTCCACACCGGAGGCGCCGGAACGCGCCATCCTGCAGGGCATCCGGGAACTGGGCCTGGACCCCGCCAGCCTGGACGTGGTCCATGGCTCCACCGTGGCCACCAACGCGGCCCTTGAAGGCAAGGGTGTGCGTACCGTCTTCATCACCAATCGCGGCCTCGGCGACCTGCTCACCATCGGCCGCCAGGCTCGCGCCCGGCTCTACGACCTGCAACCGCCCCCCGTCGCGCCGCCGGTCCCCGAAGCGCTGTGCCTGGAAACAGGGGGACGTCTGGGCAGCCGGGGCGAGGTTGTCGAGGATCTGGGCGAGGCGGAACTGCGCCGCCTCCACGATACGGTGAAACACCTGGTCCCCCGCGCCGTCGCCATCAACCTGCTCTTCTCCTTTCTCGACGACCGTTTTGAGCGCGCCATCGAGCAGGCCCTGCCGGCAGGCCTGTTCGTCTCCCGCTCCTCCGTGGTGCTGCCCGAATACAAGGAATACGAACGGGGCATCGCCACCTGGCTCAATGCCTGGGTGGGACCCATCGTGGCAGATTATCTGGCACGCCTGTCTGCCGCCCTGCAGGACAGCCGCCTTGCCGTGATGCAGAGCAGCGGCGGCACCATGGCCGCCGCCGAGGCGGGCCGCCAGGCAGTACACATGCTGCTTTCGGGACCGGCAGGCGGCCTTGCAGGCGCCCGCTTCGTTGCGGCCGCCTCGGGCCGGCGGCGCCTCATGACCTTCGACATGGGCGGCACCTCCACCGACGTCGCCCTCATCGACGGCGAACTGCAGCTCACCACTGAGGGACACATCGGTCCCTGGCCCGTGGCCATACCCATGGTGGACATGCATACCATCGGCGCCGGCGGCGGCTCCATCGCCTCGCTGGATGCAGGCGGCATGCTCCAGGTGGGGCCCCAGTCGGCAGGGGCCGACCCCGGGCCGGCCTGCTATGGCCGCGGCGGCAGGCAGCCCACCGTAACGGACGCCAACCTGGTACTGGGCAGACTGCGCCCAGACGATTTTCTCGGCGGGCAGATGCCACTGGACACGGCCGCTGCCCGCCAGGCCCTGCAGCGCATTGCCGACCCCCTGGGCATGAGCGTGGAAAGCGCCGCGCAGGGTGTCATCGATCTCGCCAACCAGCACATGGCCAATGCCCTGCGGGTGATCTCGGTCCAGCGCGGCCACGATCCCCGCGATTTCACCCTGGTGTCCTTCGGGGGGGCCGGAGGGCTGCATGTCTGCGCCCTGGCGGAAGCATTGGACATGCCCACCGCCCTGGTCCCGATCCACGGCGGCGTGCTCTCCGCGCTGGGCATGCTGGCAGCACCCAGGGAACGCCAGCTGTCGCGCACCTGCGCCGGCATCCTGGCATCCTTTCCGGCAGAGACACTGGAACACCATTTCCAGGCCCTGGAATCGCAGGGCAGGACGGATCTGGCGAAGGAGGGTGTGCCTGTCGGGGCCATCGCTTCCCGGCGCAGCGTCGATCTGCGCTATGCCGGCCAGACTTTCACACTCGGCGTTCCCTGGACGGATCCCCGGACGGCGGCGGAGCATTTCCACCACCGCCACGAACGACGCTACGGCCACCGCCTCGATCTCCCCGTGGAACTGGTCAACCTGCGGGTCACACTGCACGGCCCCACCCCCGCGCTCTCCCTGCCCGTCACACCCCCAAAAACCGCCGCAACACCGGTGGGCAGTGTACACCTCCACGGCACCGACCATGTCAGCGACAGGGCGGCACCGGTCTGGCGCCGGGAGGAACTGGGCGCCGGCCAATGCATCACCGGGCCGGCCCTGGTCACCGAACAGGTGGCCACCACCTACATCGCCCCGGGCTGGCGCTGCACGGTGGACGAGACGGGCAACCTGCTGCTCACCCGCTCGTCCGGAGCCGCTGCAGGAACCGCTACAAGAGGAAAAAAGAGGCAAGACCGAGAAAGGCCATGAAACCCACCACGTCGGTCACGGTGGTGAGCAGCACGCTCCCGCCCAGCGCAGGATCGGCGCCCAGCTTGCGCAGGAGCATGGGAATGGTAGCCCCTGCCAGGGCGGCGAAGACCAGGTTGACGACAATGGCCACGGCGATCACCCCGGCAATGCGGTAATCACCGAACCAGAGCATGGTGATGGCCGCCACCACCAGCGACCAGGCCACGCCGTTGAGCAGTCCCACCGCCAGTTCCTTGTAGAGCAGCTTGCGGGCGTTGCTGTCGCCGATCTTGCCCACGGCAATGCCGCGAATCACCAGGGTCAGGGTCTGGCTGCCGGCGATGCCGCCCATGCTGGCGACGATGGGCATGAGCACCGCCAGGGCCACCACCTTGTCGATGGTGTCCTGGAAGAGACCGATGACCCACGAGGCGATGAAGGCCGTCAGGAGGTTGATGCCCAGCCACACCCCGCGGTGACGGGCGCTGACGGTGACGGGCGCGAACATGTCCTCTTCTTCGTCCAGCCCGGTCATGCTCAGCAGGGAATGCTCCCCCTCGTCGCGGATCACGTCCACCACGTCGTCGATGGTGATACGCCCCAGCAGCCTGCCTTCCTCGTCCACCACCGGCGCCGACACCAGGTCGTGATGCTCGAACAGGCTGGCCACCTCGCTGGCGGACAGGGTGGCGGTGATGGTCTCCGCCCCCGTGGTCATGACCTCGGCGACGGTGAGGCTCGGCGGCCGGGTCAGCAGCGCAGTGAGGGGCAGGTTGCCCAGGTAGTGATCCTCCCGGTCCACCACGAACAGCGTATCGGTCATGGGCGGCAGTTCCCCGCGCAGGCGCAGATACCGCAACACCACGTCGAGGGTGACATCGGGACGCACCGTGATGGTGTCGGTGTTCATCAGACCGCCGGCGGTGTCCTCCGGGTAGGAAAGCACCGACTCCAGGCGCTGGCGGTCCTGCTCGTCCATGGACTGCAGGACCTCCTGGATCACGACGTCCGGCAGGTCGTGCAGAAAGTCCGCCAGGTCGTCGGTTTCCAGTCCCTCGGCGGCGGCCACCAGCTCCTCGGGTTCCATCTCCCGGATGAGGCTGGCGCGCAATTCGTCGTTGACATAGAGCAGGACATCGCCGCCGACCTTCTCGTCCACCAGTTCCCAGAGCAGTTCGCGCTCGCGGGGCGGCAGGGACTCCAGCAAATGGGCGATCTCGGCCGGCTGCAGGGCGTTGAGCATCTTGCGCACGCTGGCGAGCGTTCCGCTCTCCAGGGCGCGGGTGAAAGTGCGCAGTCGTCTCTGATGCTTTTCCTGGTCGGCGATGCTCTGCATGGCGGGAGGTGTCCTGCTGGAATACTTGCTGAAAGGGTAGAAGTGTATGCAAAAGCGCAGAGGAAAGGAAACCGCAAAGCCATCCGCTTGCGTGGCCGTCAGGAGACCGGCAGCCTAACTGACAGTGAACAGCAGACGCTTTACCTACTCCAGATGATTGAGTTTCTCCACCAGCGTCAGGATCTCTTCCCGGCTCTCGGCACGCAGGATACGCTTCACGGTCCGGCTGAGGCGGCCTATCTCGGCGTCGATGACGATGCGCTTGACCTCCAGCAGGGTGGCCGGGTACATGCTGAATTCCCGCAGCCCCATGCCCAGCAGCAGGCGCGTGTAACGGGTATCACCAGCCATCTCGCCGCACATGGCCACGGGTATGCCCGCACGCCGGCCGGCGCCGATGACGAGCTGGATCAGTTTCAGAATGGCGGGATGCAGCGGATCGTAGAGATAATTCACCTGCTCGTCGAGGCGATCCACCGCGAGCGTGTACTGGATCAGGTCATTGGTGCCGATGGATAGAAAGTCGAGCCGCCGGGCAAAGGCCGGTGCCGCCACGGCGGCGGCCGGGACCTCGATCATGCCGCCTACCGGGAGATTCTCGTCGAAACGCTGGCGACGCCGGCGCAAGTGCTGCTTTTCCTCTTCCACCAGGCGCAGCACCTGCTGCAGCTCTTGGACGGTGGAGAGCATGGGAATCATCATGCGCACCGGTCCCAGGGCGGATGCCCGCAGGATGGCGCGAATCTGGGCACAGAACAGTTCCGGTTCACGCAGGCAGCAGCGGATGGCCCGCAGCCCCATGGCAGGGTTGTTGGCCGCGGCGGGACGCCGTTCGGCAAGCCCCGGCGTCTTGTCGGCGCCCAGGTCCAGGGTCCGTATCGTCACGGGGCGCCCCTTCATGGCACGCACGATCTTGCGATACACCCGATACTGCTCTTCCTCGTCAGGGGGCTGATCACGGTTGATGAACAGCATCTCCGTGCGATAGAGCCCGATTCCCGCGGCCGCCGCCCGGCGGGTCGCAGGAATATCCTCGGGGATCTCCACGTTGGCGAGCAGTTGCACTGCATGGCCATCGCGGGACACCGCCGGCAGTTCGCGGATCTTGCGCAGTGCCGTCAGATGGCGCCTCTCCTCCCGCTGTCGGCGGCGGAAATATTCCAGCTCGGCAGGGTCCGGCCCCGCCAGCACCACGCCCTGGCGCCCGTCGATCACCAGCGCTTCACCGTGCCGGATATAGTCCAGCAGGCGGGGCACGCCCACCACCGCGGGCACCCCCAGGCTGCGCGCCAGGATGGCGGTGTGTGAATTGGCCCCCCCGTACTGGCTGGCGATGGCCGCCACCCCCTGGTAATGCATCATCAACATTTCCGCGGGAGAAATATCCTCGGCGATGGCCAGGCGCCCCTTCAACTGCGGCTCCGCCTCCTTGGGATGCCCGCCCTGATACAGAAGATTGCGCAGGATGCGGTTCACCACATGATTGACGTCATCCTGGCGGGTACGCAGGTAGGGGTCGTCCATCTCCTCGAAGACACCCACCAGGGCATCGCGCTGCAGCTTCAATGCCCACTCGGCATTGCAACGCCGCTCCTTGATGATGGCCACCGGCACCTCGGCCAGCGCCGCGTCACCAAGCATCAGCAGGTGAGCATCGATGAAGTCCGCGATATCGGCAGGGGTGTGGGCGGGGATGCGCTGGCGGATCGCCTTGAGCTGCTGACGGGCCTTCTTGACAGCGAGCCGGAAACGCGTGATCTCCTCCGTGAGCAGCGGCTTGGGTACCGTGTATTCGCCGACCTCGGGAAAATCATGCTGCAGCAGGTGGGCCTTGCCGATGGCCACGCCGCGGGACACACTGATGCCGCTGAGTACCAGCCCCATAGGGACGCTCCCCCCCTCGCAGGTGCGCGCTTGACGAACAGTCCGGTCGAAATACCCTGGTGGATCATTGTATCAGGCGACGGGCGCCGGCGCAGAATGAGGCACGAACCGAACAGGTGAGGGCCAGGAATAAGCTGGCCGGCAAGCAGGGTCAGGCTTCCTCACCGAAACGCTGGCCAATGAGTTCCGCCAGACGCTCCACCGCGTCCGCCTCGTCCGGCCCGCAGGCGACGATCTCCACGGTGGTGCCCTGCGCTGCGGCAAGCATCATCACCCCCATGATGCTCTTGCCGTTGACGACCTTCCTGCCGCGGACCAGCTGGATGTCGCTGCGGAACTCGGATGCCAGCGTCACCAGCTTGGCAGCCGCGCGGGCATGCAGCCCCAGTTTGTTGACGATGGTAATCTCCTTACGAATCACCGTCTTCGCCGTCGTGGCAGATGAAAATCCCGTCCTGGCCACCGCTGATGGCTTTTTCCAGCAGGCCATGGCGGTCGAGTTCGGGATAATTGAGCAGGCGCACCAGCATGGGAAGATTGACGCCGGTCACCACATCCACTTCGCCGTGCGCCTGCTGCAGGCGGCGTGCGACATTGGCCGGCGTGGAACCGTACATGTCGGTGAGGACGATCACACCACGGCCTGCTTCCAGTTCAGCGATGAGGGCCTCCGCATCCCGCTGCAGGGTCTCCGGATCGCAGGCCGTGGTCACCGGCAGCACCCGGGCCGGCAGAGGGCACTGGCCCAGCATGGCGGTGGCGGTCGCCAGCAGTTCGGCGCCGATGCGGTTGTGGGTAATGATCAACAGGCCGGTTTTCATATCACGGCCCGCTCCTCATGCTCCGCCCGCGTCCCGGTGGCGCAGCTGGATGTGCTCTCCGCATTGACGAAAATGGGCCGCCAGCCGTTCCACCAGATACACGGAGCGATGCTGCCCGCCCGTGCAGCCCACCCCGATGGTCAGATAGCTGCGTCGCTCAGCGGCGAAACGGGGCAGCCAGTGCTGCAGAAAAGACTTGATGTCCTCATACATCCGCCCCACGTCCTCCTGTTGCTCCAGAAAGGCGATCACCGCCGGATGGCGTCCGTCGTGGAGGCGCAAGCGGGGATCCCAGTGGGGATTGGGCAGGCAGCGGACATCGAAGAGATAGTCCACGTCCACCGGCACCCCGTACTTATAGCCGAAAGACAAAAACATTATCGACATCTGCGACGATTCCTTGCGCGCGACGCGGCGGTCGATGAGGTCACGCAGCTGATGCACGGTACTGTGGCTGGTATCGAGGCGCAGGTCGGCCACCGCGGACACCGCCTCCAGCAGGCGCCTTTCCTGGCGGATGGCGTCGATGAGCGGCGTATGGCTGTCGGTGAGGGGATGCTTGCGGCGGGTCTCGCTGAAACGCTGCAGCAACACCTCCTCGCCGGCCTCCAGATAGACGATCTCGTACGTCACCCCCAGGCCGCGCAAAGCCGAGAGGGCATCCTCGAAGTGATCCAGGTCGTCGCTCAGCGTGCGGGCATCGATGCCCACGGCAATGGCCTCGGGACGGGGGCCACTGCCCGCCAGCATCTGCCGGGCAAATTCCGGCAGCAGTGCCAGCGGCAGGTTGTCCACGCAATAGTAATCCAGATCCTCCAGGGCCTGGAGTGCGATACTCTTGCCGGCGCCGGACAGGCCGCTGATGATATGGAGCTTCATTCCCCGCCTTCCTCCATCATGAGGCGGCGCTGACGCGCCATGAACTCCTCCGCGGCATCATAGCCGCTCAGCGCCAGGATATGATTCCGGGCCGCGCCCTCGGCCAGTACCGCCAGATTGTGCCCCGGCGCCACCGGCAGCGTTACCTGGGGCACCTCCACGTCGAGGATGGTGCGCGTCTGGCGACTCCCCTGGAGGCGGTCGATGCGGCGCAACGCATCGTCGTCCATGCGCTGCAGATGGATGATGAGCCGCAGGTCGTTGCTGGGCTTGATGGCGCTGTCGCCGAACATGGCCCGGATATTCAGCACCCCGAGACCGCGGACTTCGAGGAACTCCTGCAATGCAGAAGGACAGCGTCCCGTGAGCCTGTCCGGTGCCGTGCGCGAGAATTCCGGTGCATCGTCGGCAATGAGGCGGTGGCCGCGGGTGATGAGTTCCAGGGCCAGTTCACTCTTGCCAATGCCGCTCTCGCCCGTGAGCAGCACCCCCATGCCCAGGATCTCCATGAACACGCCATGGAGGATGATCTTGTCGGCCAGGTCGTTGCTGATCTGGTAATGCAGGTGACTGATGATCTTGTGGGAGGGCAGCGGCGTGGCAAACAAGGGCGTCGCCGTGCGTTCGGCTGTCTCTTCCAGCTCTTCGCTGACGGCCTCTCCGTCGGCAACGACCACGGCCGCGGGCGCGCTGGCAAAGAGCTGCTTGATGGCGTCGGCGTGGGAGTTCTTGCCCAGGCCGTCCAGGTAACGCAGTTCTGCCGTGCCCAGCACCTGGATCCGGTTGGGATGGATGAGGTTGAGATGTCCCACCCAGGCCCCGAAGGGCGCGCCCTCCGCGTCCTGCGCCGGCAACGGCAGCTGGACAGGACGCTGTTCACCCTGCCGCCCGGCCACCCAGCGCAACCCCAGCTTGTCCCGGTGGACTTCGAACAGGGTACGGGCTGTCAGCCGGCTGTCCACGGCAGGATTCAGCGTTGCGTTTCCGGGGACGGTGGTCGCCCTGCCAATGCGCCCCGGTCGCTAAGTGCCGGCCACACGTCCAGCAGGGAGGGGTTGGGGCGGCTGCCAGGAAACCAGCAGCCGGTAGAGTTCGTGGGGAGTGCCGGCGGCGCGCATACGGGCACAGAAGGTCTCGTCGCTGAACATCTCCGCCAGGGCGGCCAGTATCTCCAGATGCTCCTGGGTGGACTCCCTGGGCACCAGGAGACCGCAGATGAGATCCACCGGCCGACCGTCCATGGCGTCGTAATCGACGCCGGTACGCAATTTGAGAAAGGCGCAGACCGCCCGGTCGAGTCCTCCGAGCCGGCCATGGGGTATGGCGACCCCCTGGCCCAGCCCGGTGCCGCCAAGGCGCTCGCGCTCACACAGGCTGTCGAACACCTCGCCCTGGCTCACCCCCGTCACATCGGCAACCAGCAGTTCGCTCAGCAATTCCAGCGCCCGTTTCTTGCTGGTGGCGTGGCTGACGCAGGCCACCCGGTTTTCCGTCAGAAACTGTGTCAATTCCATATTTTCGCTTCGCCCCTGGAAAGAATTGCGGGCCAGCAGCTGCGCCGAAAAGGCGCCCCGCTCACGAATTGTTCATGCGGTGATAGTCGGTATGTTTTTCCTTGTATTTCTTGACCTGACGGTCGAGCTTGTCCATGAGGGCGTCGATGGCGGCATACATGCTCTCCGCCTCCGCATTGGCATGCAGGTCGCTGCCGCGGACATGGATGGTGGCCTCCGCCTTCTGCACCGCCTTCTCCACCCCCAGCACCACCCGGGCATTCACCATATTGTCGAAGTGGCGCCGGATACGCTCAAACTTGCCGAGCACATAATCCCGCAAGGCGGGTGTGATTTCAACATGATGACCAGAAAGATCGATTTCCATAGCAGACCTCTTTAATGATTTATCAGACCAGGCGCTTGCGCTCGCTGGATGAGGGAATCCCCATGGACTCCCGGTACTTGGCGATGGTCCGGCGCGCGACGTTGATCCCCTTCTCTGCCAGGAGCTGGGCGATGCGGCTGTCACTGAGGGGCTTGCGGGCATCTTCCGCGGCCACCATTTTCCGGATGAGGGCGCGGATCGCCGTGGCCGAGCACTCGCCGCCGCTGGCGGTGCTGACATGGCTGGAAAAGAAATACTTGAGTTCGAAAATGCCACGGGGCGTATGCATGTACTTCTCGGTGGTCACGCGGGAAATGGTGGACTCGTGCATGTTGACGGCTTCGGCCACGTCGTGCAGCACCAGCGGTTTCATGGCCTCCTCCCCGTGTTCGAGAAAATCGCGCTGACGTTCGACGATGCAGGTCGCCACCTTGAGCAGGGTCTCATTGCGGCTCTGCAGGCTCTTGATGAACCAGCGCGCCTCCTGCAGGTGATTGCGCAGATAGACGTTGTCCGAACTGTTGTCGGCACGTCGCACCAGGCCCGCATAGCCGGGATTGATGCGCACCCGGGGAACGGCATCGGGATTGAGCTCCACCTTCCAGGCGCCCTTCTCCTTCCTCACCATGACATCGGGAATGATGTATTCGGTCTTGCGATCGGTAACGAGATTGCCGGGGTGGGGATTGAGCGACTGGATCAGCTCGATGATCTTTTTCAGCTCCTCCTGGCTGCATTTCATGCTGCGCTGAAGCTGGTTGAAATCACGCGCGGCCATCAGATCGAGGTGCTCGTCCACGAGGCGCCTGGCCTGCGCCAGCCAGGGCGTGGCCGGATCGAAATGCTGGAGCTGGATCAGCATGCACTCCCGCAGGTCGCGGGCGGCCACGCCCACCGGATCGAAGTTCTGGACCTGGTGCAGCACCGCCTCCACTTCGTCGAGCTCGATGTCCAGTTCCTCGCGCAAGGACTCGTGGATCTCCTCCAGCCCCACGCTGAGATAACCCCGGTCGTTGACGGCATCGATGATCGCCATGGCGATCACCCGGTCCTTGTCACTGAGGGGCGTGAGACGCATCTGCCAGAGCAGATGCTCGCGCAGGCTCTCCGGCGAACTGTCGGGATTCTCGAATTCGCGCCCTTCCTCCGCCGCGCCGGAAAAAGCAGGCAGGGCAATATTGTCGTAGACGTCCTCCCAGGCACTGTCCACGGGCAGCTCGTCGGGGTCGGCCGTCATCTCCAGGGTGGACATGGGGTCGCCCAGCTCCTGGGCACCCAGTTCCTGCGCCAGGGGATCGGCCTCTTCTGCCTCGCCCGCGGGCGCGGTCTCGCCGGTGCGGGATTCGTCCAGGGTTTCGTCCGGGGATTCCTGCCGGGACGCCTCTGACAGGGATTCGTCGAGACGCTCGTCTTCCGCTGCCCCTTCCGCGGAGATCTCATCCTCGGCCAGCTCCAGCATGGGATTGCTCTCCAGCACCTGCTGGATTTCCTGGCGCAGATCGAGGGTGGAAAGCTGCAGCAATCTGATGGCCTGCTGCAGCTGGGGCGTCATGGTCAGATGCTGACCAAGACGGAGTTGTATGCTCTGCTTCATCGCTTCATATCATGCCGGCGGACGGCGCTTCTCGCCGGCGTTCGGTTGTCTGCTCTTCACCCATAGATCATACTCGATTTTGAAGCAAATACTAAGACAATCGATAGTAAAGCGACCTTCAGCGGGTGGCTGGGCGGTCAGTCGCAAGGCGCGGCGGCGGCGCCATAGCGCGCCTGTACAAGCCGCCGCAACACCGCGAATGGCCGGCCGACCGCCCGCCCGGAGGGAGCGGCCCAGGCGTCCCGGCCCGGCGTTGCGACCCTTGGAAAGGGCCAGCCATTCCCTGCGGGCCGCGCCTTGATCCGAAACGCCTGGGTCGCTCTGAAGGTCGCTTTACTATCGATTGTCTTAGTAAAACGCCATTTCTCGCTTCACAGGCGGAAATGGTGCCCCAGGTAAACCTCCCTCACCCGGCGGTCGGACAAAATCTCTTCGGGGGTGCCTGCCGCCAGCACCTGGCCCTCGTTCATGATATAGGCATGCTCGCAGATACCCAATGTCTCACGCACATTGTGATCCGTGATGAGCACGCCGATCTCCCGCTCCTGGAGGTGGCGGATGATGCGCTGGATATCCAGCACCGAAATGGGATCGACACCGGCAAAGGGCTCATCGAGGAGGATGAAACGGGGCTTCGTCGCGAGTGTGCGCGCGATCTCCACCCGCCGCCGCTCCCCGCCGGAGAGACTCATGCCCAGGCTGTCCCGCAGATGGCCGATATGCAGTTCCTCCAGAAGTTCTTCCAGAATCAGCTGCCCCTCGCCCTCTCCGATGTCGGGGCGCGCCTCGATGATGGCGCGGATATTGTCCGCCACCGACAGCTTGCGGAACACGGAGGCCTCCTGGGGCAGGTAGGCGATCCCCAGGCGGGCCCGGCGATGGATGGGATAGGCAGTGATGTCCTGGTCGTTGAGGTGAATGGAACCCGCATCACAGGGGACCAGCCCCACGATCATGTAGAAGGTGGTGGTCTTGCCCGCACCGTTGGGTCCCAGCAGCCCCACCACCTCGCCGCTCTTCACGGTGAGCGAGACGTCGCAGACCACCTGGCGGGCGCGATAGTGCTTGGCGATCTGTCTGACGGCCAGGGTGTCCATGCAATCCCGTCAGGCCACCTGCCCGCTCATCGCCCTGCCGCATCATCATCGGCGGGCGCCGTTTCGTCCTCGCTCTTTTTCTCCGGCATGATGATGACCCTGACCCGGTCCCCGCCGTCCTCTCCCTTGCGCGCGTTCACCCGGTCACGCAGGGCGTCATAGGAGATGAAGGCGCCGAAGAACTCGTTGCCCTTGTGCCACAGGTGGGCCTTCTCGTGAAACTCGTAGACCTCCCGGTCGGCAAAATAGATGATGGTCAGCGCCTCGGCCGTCATCTTGACCTGTTCCCCCTCGGGCAGCGTGCTGTAGCGTGCCGGCCTGCCCTTGGCCACCAGTTTCTTGAGCCTGCGCTTTTCCGAATAGACGGTGGCCTCGTCCGCGGTCAGCTCGGTGGTACCCTGGACATAGTGGACATTGCCACGGTAGACACTGATGCCCCGGGCATCATCGATCTCCACGCTGTCGGCCTCGATGAAAATGGGCTGTTCACGATCAGAGGGCAATGCCGCAGCCTGCGCGGACAGGCACAGCAACACCACGGCCCACCATGGCCCGGGCGCACGCCGCTTCCGCCTCATGCACATGGCCTCGACGCGCCCGCCATCAGGACTCCAGATAGGCGCCCAGGGCGGCTTCCAGGTGACCCTGGGCCTCCATGATCAGTTCGCACACGTCACGGGCGGCGCCGCGCCCCCCCTCGTGCGCCGTAATCCAGTGGGCATGACGTTTCACCAGCTCATGGGCGTCCTGCACCGCCACGGCCAGACCCGCCCGGCGCATCACCGGCAGGTCCACCACATCGTCACCCACGTAGGCGGTCTGCGCCTCGGAGAGCGACAGGGACTGCAGCAAGGCACGAAAGGCCGGCAGCTTGTCCTGCTGCCCCTGATAGACATGCTCGATGCCCAGGCTCGCCATGCGGTGCGCCACGGCGGGCGAGGAACGGCCGGTGATGATGGCGATGGCCACCCCGCTCTGTTGCAGCATCTTCATGCCGTGACCGTCCCGGGAATGGAACACTTTGTGTTCCCGCCCCTCGGTGTCGATGAACAGGCCGCCGTCGGTGAGCACGCCGTCCACATCGAAGACCACCAGGCGCACCCGCGCGGCACGCTGCATCACGTCCTGCATCATGCCGGTCTCCCGGCCCCTGCGTGACGGCCGCTCACACCACGCCTCATACCACACCGGCCCGCAACAGGTCGTGCATGTTGAAGGCCCCCACGATGCGGTCGTCCTCGTCCACCACGAACAGGCCGTTGATCTTGCTCGCCTCCATGAACTGCAGGGCCTCCGCCGCCAGCATATCCGCCGTGACGGTCTTGCCGTGCGGTGTCATCACCTCGGCCACCCGCGCCTCGTGCACATCGATACGATGATCCAGGGCGCGGCGCAGATCGCCGTCGGTGAAGATGCCCACGAGGCGCGCATCGCCATCCACCACCGCGGTCATGCCCAGTCCCTTGTTGGTCATCTCCACCAGGGCCTCACCGAGGCGGGCCGAGACATCCACCATGGGAATGGCATCCCCGGTATGCATGATGTCCTTCACCAGCAGCAGCAGGCGCCTGCCCAGGCGCCCGCCGGGATGGGAACGGGCGAAATCCTCTGCGGTGAACCCCCGCGCCTCCAGCAGCGACACCGCCAGGGCATCCCCCATCACCAGGGTCGCAGTGGTGCTGGAGGTGGGCGCGAGCCCCAGGGGGCAGGCCTCCTGTTGCACGCTGACGTCCAGGTTGACATCGGCGGTCCGCGCCAGGGTGGACTGCGGCCGCCCCGTGAGGCTGATGAGCGGCACGCCCAGGCGCTTGATGAGCGGCAGGATGGTGAGGATCTCCTCGGTTTCACCGGAGTTGGAAATGGCCAGCACCACGTCCCTGCCCGTGATCATGCCCAGATCGCCATGACTCGCCTCGCCGGGGTGGACGAAAAAGGCCGGACTGCCCGTACTGGCCAGGGTGGCCGCAATCTTGCTCCCGATATGGCCCGACTTGCCCATCCCCAGGACCACGATGCGGCCCTCGCAATGGAGCATGTAGGTGCAGGCACGCACGAAGGCATCGCCGATGCGCCCCGCCAGGGCGGCCACTGCCTCGGCCTCGGTGCGGATCACCGCCAGACCCAGCGCGCGCAGCCGCTCCGCCTCGCCGGGCGCCAGGGCCGGCGCAGGCTCGCGGGTTTCCACGGCCAGGGTGTTTTCTTTCAAGTCAGCACTCCTTTCGAACTCAGTGTCATCGCCTGAATATGGGATCTCCCCAAATCTCTTGCCCAGATCGCTTCAGGATCTCTTCAGGCCCCGGAAACACTGCGCGGTGTCTTTCCGCACATCACCCGTAGTGTACTCAATCCAGGACTGCAAAGGCACACATCAGCCACTGTTCAGGCGCCGTGGGCCCGGTAGAGCACATACAGGTAGCCGGCATAGGCCGCCAGCAACAGCCCCCCCTCCGGACGGTTGATACGGCCGGGACCGCGGAATCCATAGGCCATGACGAACAGGGCGAGGGTCAGAACCAGCATCCACGGATAGTCCCGCACCAGCACGCCTTCGTTCACCAGTCCGGGCGCCAGCAGCCCCGGCATGGCCATCACCCCCAGGAGATTGAACATGTTGGAACCGATGACGTTGCCCACCGCGATGTCGGGCTCGTTCTTGAGCGCACTCATGATGCAGGCCGCCAGCTCCGGCAGGCTGGTACCGATGGCGATGATGGTCAGGCCGATCACCAGGTCGCTCACCCCCAGGGCCTGGGCGATGTTCACCGCCCCCCACACCAGGATGCGGGAACTGACGAAGAGGATCACCATCCCCAGAAACAGCCACGCCAGGGCCCGGATGGGGGGCATCTGCTCCGGAATCTCGTGCTCGAATTCGCTGACGATGGGATCCGTGCCCCGGCTGCGCAAGCCCAGGCGCACCAGCCAGTAGATCATGATGGCCAGTCCCGCGAACAAGAGCAGACCATCGCCACGATTCATGTCCCCATCGAGAATCAGGGACAGGCCGAAGAACATGATCAGCAGGAGAATGGGCAACTCGCGGCGCAAGGTGTCCGACCGGACCTGGAGCGGTACGATGAGCGCCGTGGCCCCCAGCACCAGGGAGATGTTGGTGATATTGGAACCGATGGCATTGCCGAAGGCGATGCCCGTGCTGCCCTGCCAGGAGGCGACGGCAGAGACCACCATCTCGGGCGCGGATGTCCCCAGGGCGACAATGGTCAGCCCGATGATGAGCGGCGAAACACCGAGATTGCGCGCCGTGGCGGAGGCGCCGACGACGAAGCGTTCCGCGCCCCAGACCAAGAGCACAAAGCCGCCCACGACGGCACCGATCGATAACAGCAATGAACTTCCTCAGCGGCTAAAACGCAAGGTTGGACAAGATCATCCCAGATACGCCATGGCGACACCGGCGAAAATCACCGCACCCAGCCAGTTGTTGTTGAGAAAGGCGCGAAAACAGGCGCGGGGCTCGCGGTAGCGTATCAGGTACTGCTGATAGAGCGCCAGCACCCCGGCCGCGGCCAGCCCCAGATCATACCAGAAACCCAGTTCCAGTTGCCGTCCCAGCAGCCACATGACGAGAAAGAACAGGCCCTGGATGAGCCCGATGATGAGGCGGTCGGCATCGCCGAACAGGATCGCGGTGGACTTGACCCCGATCTTGAGATCGTCTTCCCGGTCCACCATGGCATACATGGTGTCATAGGCCGTGGCCCACAGCACCGTGGCCAGGAACAGCAGCCAGGCCTCGCGGGGCACCGCGCCGGTCTGGGCCGCAAAGACCATGGGCACCGCCCAGCCGAAGGCCGCGCCCAGATAGATCTGGGGCAGGTGGGAATAGCGTTTCACGAAAGGGTAGGTGGCGGCGAGGAAGGCACCCACGAAGGAGAGCAGGACGGTCAGGGTGTTCAAGGTCAATACGAGGGCAAAGGCCGCCAGGCACAGCACCACGAACAGCACCAGGGCCGCGCGGGGACTGATCTCGCCGCGCGCCAGGGGACGGTTGCGGGTGCGGGCCACGAAGGGGTCGAAGCCACGGTCGGCATAGTCGTTGATGACGCAGCCGGCGGCGCGCATGAGCACCACCCCCAGCACGAACACCAGTGCCACGTGCCCGTCGGGCAGACCGCCGGCGGCCATCCACAACGCCCAGAGCGTGGGCCACAGCAGGAGCATGATGCCGATGGGCCGGTCGAAACGCATGAGGCGCAGATAGGCCCCCAGTCCCGGCGCACGGACAGAGGCATTCCCAGGGGCATTTCCAGGGGCATTTCCAGAGGCATCGCGCCGGGATCTGCTCCGGGATCTGTCCGTCATCCTGCCGGAGGAACCACCTGCTGGACTGCCGGACCGATTCATGTGCAGACGCATCCTGTCTCCTCTCCCCCTTCCGTCACCGCGGCACTTCCGAAGTGCCAACGAGTGCGGGCAGAAAAATCTCGCTCACCAGGAGGGGGCGCGTGCCAAAAAAAAACAGCGAACGCCGCCCCCAGATCGCCGCCACGGCGGCGCTCCCCGGCGCATCCTCTCCCAGGGCGGCACGGAAAAGCGGATGCCCCGCCGCGATGCGCGCGATCTCCAGGCCACCCCGGCGCACGGTGCAATCGGCGAACAGCATGGCCCCCAGGGGGCGCTCGCCCAGGCGCGCCAAGCGCTGCTGCCCCCCGTGGAGGGTGGCGGCGGGAATCACGGTGCGGGCATACACCCAGGGCCGCCCGTCGCAGAGCAGATGGACCTGGCGCACCCACGCCCTGGCCCGGGGACGCAGCCCCAGGGCGCGCCGCTCATCCTCCAGTGGCCGGCGCCAGCCCTGATCCAGTATGCGCACCCGGAAGGCGCCGTGGCAACGCCGTTGCAGACGGCGGGTAAGCGAGGAGTCGTCCAGCAGCCAGGATGCGAGCCCCCGGGGCAGGCGGTACTTTCCCAGCACCGCCGGCGGACGCCAGCGCAGCCCGCCCGCCATCCATCCCAGGCCTTCCGGACGGGACCCATGCCCCGCCTCCTGCACGCTGTTCATGCTTCTTTTTCCTCTCGAACCCTTTTCCATCCCGGCCCATCCCGGGCGTCTCACACGCCGGCATACTTTGCGCCATCCCCCAGCCAGCGGCGGATCAGGGACGGCACCCGCTCCGGATATTCCTGCAACAATATCCGGGCCGCTTCATTCACCTGGGGGAGCAGGTCCTGGTCACGCAACAGATCGGCGACCCGCAACTGGGCCAGGCCCGCCTGGCGCGTGCCCAGCACCTCCCCCGGCCCCCGCAGCGCCAGGTCGCGGCGCGCGATCTCGAAACCGTCATTGCAGTCGCGCAGGGCCGCGAGGCGCTCGCGCCCGCGGGCCGACAGCGGGGCATGATACATCAGAACACAGACGCTTTTCTCACTGCCCCGGCCCACCCGGCCGCGCAGCTGGTGAAGCTGGGCAAGCCCCAGGCGCTCGGCGTTCTCGATGATCATGAGGCTGGCATTGGGCACATCGACCCCCACCTCGATCACGGTAGTGGCCACCAGGAGATGAATCCCGCCGGATTTGAAGTCGCCCATCACCGCCTCCTTCTCCGCCGGTGCAAGGCGTCCGTGGACCAGCCCCACGCGCAACTCCGGCAGGGCCTCGGCGAGCATTGCCGCGGTCTCCGTGGCGGCCTGGCACTGGAGCTGCTCCGATTCCTCGATGAGAGGACAGACCCAATAGGCCTGGCGGCCGGCCCGGCAGACATGGCGCACCCGCGCCAGCACCTCGGCGCGACGCCGGCCGGAGACGATGACGGTATCCACCGTCTGACGACCGGGTGGCAGCTCGTCGATCACCGAGCAGTCCAGATCGGCATAGGCGCTCATCATGAGGGTACGCGGGATGGGCGTGGCCGTCATGATGAGCTGGTGCGGCCTCCGGTCCCCCTGCCGGCCCTTCTCCCGGAGCGCCAGGCGCTGATGCACCCCGAAGCGATGCTGCTCGTCCACCACCACCAGTCCCAGGGCGGCAAAGGTCACCGCGTCCTGAAACAGGGCATGGGTTCCCACCGCCACGGCGGTCCGCCCCGCGGCAATCGCCTGCAAGGCCTCCTCACGCGCCTGGCCCCGGCTCCTTCCCGACAACCAGGCCACCTGTACCCCCAGCGGTGCCAGCCAGCTCCGGAAATTGTGATAATGCTGCTCCGCCAGCAGCTCGGTGGGGGCCATCACCGCCGCCTGCCAGCCGGCCTCCACCGCCGCCAGCACCGCCCCGGCCGCCACCAGGGTCTTGCCGGATCCCACATCCCCCTGTACCAGGCGCTGCATGGGCACAGGCCGCGCCAGGTCGCGGCGGATCTCGGCGAGGACGCGGCGCTGGGCACCGGTGGGCTCGAAGGGCAGTGCGCGCAGGAAGGCCGCCACCAGGGCACCGTCGCCCTCGAGGACCGGCGCGCGGTGACACCGCCGCTGATGACGCAGGCGGCGCAGGCTCAGGTGATGGGCCAGCAGCTCCTCCCAGGCAAGACGCCGGCGCATGGGATGGGTGCCCGCTTCCAGGCCGCGAAGATCCGTGTCCGCGGGCGGACGGTGGATCCAGTCCAGGGCCTCGCGCAGCGAGGGCAGGGACCAGCGCGCCAGCAGGCTCTCCGGCACCAGCTCCGCAATCCCGCCCCGCCCGTGCTCATCGGCCGGTTCCGGCAACAGCGATGCCAGGGCCTGGGTCACCAGCCTGCGCAGCGTGTGCTGTCCCACCCCCTCGGTGGCGGGATAGACCGGTGTCAGCGTCGTGGCAGGCTCGGGGACCCCGCCGGCAAGGCGCCGGTATTCGGGGTGGACCATTTCCAGCGTGGCCGGGCCCTTGCGGATCTCACCGAAACATTGCAGCCACACGCCCTTTTCCAGGGCCTGCTGCTGCGCGGCGCCGAAATGGAAAAAACGCAGGGTGAGCGTTCCCGTCCCGTCGTTCAGGCGCGAGAGCAGCATGCGTCGCCGGCCATACTTGACCTGGGTGAGCTGGACCTGCCCGCACACCAGCGCCTCCATGCCGGGGCGCAAGGCGCCCATGGGCAGGACACGGGTACGATCCTGGTAGCGCAGGGGCAGATGAAACAGCAGGTCGCCCACGGTCCGGATTTCCAGGCGCGCCAGGCGTGCAGCCAGCTGTCCGCCGACCCCCCGCAGGGCCGTCACCGGGCTGTCCACCGTCAGACGGACGGCATTGCCCGGCACCCTTGTGAGCGATTGTCCCATGCATGCCCCGCGATACGAGGGAGGGCGGCATCAGGCCAGGTGCATGACAGCATCCATCTCCACCGCAGCCCCCTTGGGCAGGGCGGCCACCTGCACCGCGGCCCGGGCCGGGTAGGGTGCCTGAAAATAACGCGCCATGATCTCGTTGACGAGGGGGAAATGCGCCAGATCGGTGAGATAGACATTGAGCTTGACGACATCCTGCAGATCGCCGCCTGCGGCCCGGGCCACGGCGCGCAGATTCTCGAAGACCCGCACGATCTGTGCCTCCATGTCTCCTGCCACCAGCGTCATGGTGGCGGGATCCAGCGGTATCTGGCCCGACAGGTACACGGTCTGCCCCACTTTCACGGCCTGGGAATACGTGCCTATGGCGTCGGGTGCCTCCCGGGTGTCGATGATCTCCCTCTTCATGCCTCCCCCTTCATCAATCGTGACTCAATTTATTAACCCGGCAACAATATATATCGCGTTCAGCGTTTCAGGCAGGCGCTGGATCAAGGCGCGGCACGCAGGGAATGGCCCGGCCCTTGCCAAGTGCCGCAACACCGAGCCGGCGCCTGCCTGAAACGCCTGACTTGTTGAAATTCATATGGCAGGCCGCCGCGTGCGCGCACGCAGACGGTGTTGGCGAAGCTTGCTGTAGAATGGCTACAGCGGCGCTCCGCCGCCTTGCTGCGTGTCCGCACGCGGCGGCTGAACATGACATATATTGTTGCCGGGTTAATATCATCCCTTCTTCCGGGCAATCTTCACCACCATGTCGATGGTGCGGATATGGCGCATGAGCCGCGCGAGGTGCACGCGTCCGCGCACCGCAATGGTGAACACGATGGAACTGTACTTGCCGTCGTGCTCCTCGATGACCACGTTACTGATGTTGATGTCCATTTCCGAGATGGCGGCGGCCACGGTGGCCAGCACGCCGCGGCGGTTGACCACGTAGACCCGGATCTCCACGGGGAACTCCTCTTCGATGTCGGTCTGCCACTGGACGTTGACCCACTTCTCCGGGTGCTTGCGGAATTCCTTGATGTTCTTGCAGGACTCGGTATGGATCACGATGCCACGGCCGGCGGACACGAAACCCTGGATGGGGTCGCCGGGGATGGGATGACAGCACTTGGCGAACGTGACCACCATGCCCTCCGTGCCCTTGATGACGAGAGGCCGGGGACTGCTGCGCGCCCCCCCCAGCCAGGCCGGCACATAACGCGCGAACACGTCCCGGATGGCACGTGGCCGGCGCGGCGTCTGCCCGCCGTCGGCCACCAGTTCTTCCAGGCGTTGCGCCACCAGGGGTGCCAGGCGGTTGCCCAGGCCGATGTCCTCGAAGAGGTCCTCCACCCGCTTGCACCTGAATTCCGCCAGCAGGGAGGCGCTGCGTGATTCCAGCTCCGCAAGACTCAGGCCGTGGGTGCGCAGGGCCTGTTCCAGGAGGCGCCGGCCCAGGCTGATGGATTCCTCGCGCTTGAGATTCTTCAGATAGTTGCGGATGGTGGAACGGGCCTTGGCGGTGACCACGAAATTGAGCCAGGTGGGGTTGGGCCGCGCCCCGGGGGCGGTGATGATCTCCACCGACTGGCCGTTCTGCAGGGGCGAACTCAGGGGCGCCAGCTGCCGGTCGATCTTCGCCGCCACGCAGGTGTTGCCCACGTCCGTATGCACCGCATAGGCAAAGTCCACCGCCGTGGCGCCGCGGGGCAGCGCCATGATACGCCCCTTGGGGGTGAACACGTAGACCTCGTCAGGAAACAGGTCGATCTTGACGTTTTCCAGGAAATCCAGGGAATTGCCGGCATTCTTCTGCAGTTCCAGCAGGCCCCGCATCCACTCGCGGATGCGCTTCTGGGTGGTGCTCTGGGGCGAATCGTTGTCGCCCAGCTTGTACAGCCAGTGGGCGGCCACCCCCGCTTCGGCCACCTTCTGCATCTCCTCGGAACGGATCTGCACCTCGATGGGCAGGCCATAGGGGCCGAACAGCACCGTGTGCAGGGATTGATAACCGTTGGCCTTGGGAATGGCGATATAGTCCTTGAACTTGCCCGGCACCGGCTTGTAGAGATTGTGGATCACGCCCAGCATGCGGTAACAGGCATCCACGGAATCCACGATGATGCGAAAGGCGTAGACATCGAAGACCTCGGAAAAAGAGAGGTGCTTGCTGCGCATCTTCTCATAGATGCTGTAGAGATGTTTTTCCCGGCCTTCCACCCGCCCCTGCAGCCCCTCCATTTCCAGGCGCTGCTCGATGGTCTCGCGGATGCGGGTGATGACCTCCTTGCGATTGCCGCGGGCCTTGCGCACCGCCTCCGCCAGAATGCGGTAACGCATGGGATAGTACTCGGCAAAACCCAGCTCCTGGAGTTCCGTGCGCAGGGTACTCATCCCGAGGCGGTTGGCAATGGGCGCGTAGATCTCCAGGGTCTCGCGGGCGATGCGGCGGCGTGCCGCGGCAGGCATGGCGCCCAGGGTGCGCATGTTGTGCAGACGGTCCGCCAGCTTGATGATGATGACCCGGATGTCCTGAACCGTGGCCAGCAGCATCTTGCGGAAATTCTCGGCCTGCTCCTCCATGTGGCTCTCGAAGCGGATCTGGGTGAGCTTGCTCACGCCGTCCACCATCTCCGCCACCTCGGCGCCGAACCGCCCCTCGATCTCCTCCTTGGGAATGGGCGTGTCCTCGATCACGTCGTGGAGGATGGCCGCCTGGATGCACTCGGTATTCATGCGCATCTCCGCCAGGATGCGCGCCACCGCCAGGGGGTGGGTGATGTAGGGTTCGCCGGAACGGCGCCGTTGTCCCTTGTGTGCCTCGGCGCCGAACTCATAGGCCCGCCGCACGGCGGCGACCTGTGCCTCGTCCAGGTATTCGCCCAGCACCTCCGCCAGTCCGCTGGCTGCGAACAGGTCGCCTGCCCGGGGTGGCAGGGGCAGGGCAGGCGGATTGGATGCCGGGTCTGGGGCGCTCAAGGCTCAACTCATGAGACGTCGCCGGAAAAATCAGGCGCTTCCTGGGAGGGCGCAGGAGACGCGGCCTGGCCCGCCTCGGCCTTCTGCAGCTCTTCCTGAAGCTGTTCTTCCAGGCTCTCCCCGTTCACCACGCTGTCGCCGGCCTCCCGTCCCGCACCCTCCTCCAGCATGCCGGGGTCGATGGTGCCGGCCGCGATCTCGCGCAGGGCCACCACGGTGGGCTTGTCGTTGTTCCAGGGCACCGTGGCCTCCGCGCCATTGGCGAGCTGGCGGGCCCGCCGGGTAGCCAGCAGGATGAGATCGAAGCGGTTGTCGATGTGCTCCAGACAGTCCTCTACGGTAATGCGTGCCATATACTGCTCCTTCGGTTAAAAACTGGAAATAAAAGGCAGGTCGGGCAATCTTTCATTATACACCATCCCCCTGCCAGCCCGTGCCTTCCCCCAGCAGCTCGCGGATCAGCGCCTCGTGGCGGCATGCCTGCACCGGCCGGCGCAGGCGCCGGGCCTGCACGATGGACACCAGCTCCTTCAGGGCCTGGTCGAAGTCATCATTGATGACGAGATAATCATATTCCCCGTAATGGGACATCTCGCTCACCGCCTCCGCCATGCGCCGCTCGATCACGGCCTCGTCATCCTGACCGCGGGCACGCAGGCGCTGCCTCAGGACATCACGCGAGGGGGGAAGGATGAAAATCCCCACGCTCTCTGCGCAACGACGCCTGACCTGGCGGGCACCCTGCCAGTCGATCTCCAGCAACACGTCCTGCCCCTGGCGCAGAGCGCGCTCCACGGTATGGCGCGCCGTGCCGTAGTAGTTGCCGAACACTTCGGCATATTCGAGAAACCTGTCCTCCTCCACCATGGCCTCGAAACGTCTCCGGTCCACGAAGTGATAATCCTGGCCGTCCCGTTCGCCCGGACGCGGCGCCCGGGTGGTGTAGGAAACGGAGACGACGACCGCCTCCAGCATCTTTACCAGCGCCTTCACCAGGGAGGTCTTCCCCGCACCGGAGGGCGCGGAGACGATGAACAGGGTGCCCTGCGGCGCGGCGGCGGCATGGGGTACGTTCATGTCACTCGATGTTCTGAATCTGTTCGCGCATCTGCTCGATGAGCACCTTCATCTCCACCGCCGCGCGCGTGGTCCCGGCATCCACGGATTTCGAGGCCAGGGTATTGGCCTCACGATTGAGTTCCTGCATGAGAAAATCCAGGCGCCGCCCCACCGGCTCGTCCTGAACCAATACGTGGCGCACCTCGTCGAGATGGACCTCGATCCGGTCCAGTTCCTCTTCCACGTCGATCTTCTGCGCGAGATAGGCCAGTTCCTGTTCGAAACGGGCCGGATCCACTTCCACCTCGAGTTCCGCCACGCGCTTGCGCAGACGCTGGCGCTGGTGGTCCAGGATTTCCGGCAGGCGCGCGCGCACCGCGGCCACCTGTTGCGCCATGGCACCGCAGCGCTGCTCGATGAGCATCTTCATGCGCGCCCCTTCCCGCGTGCGGGCCTGGCACAAGGACTCCAGGCATGCCTCCAGCAGGGCAAGCGCCTCCCGCTGCAGGGCATCCACGTCGGCCGTGCCCAGCTCCACCACGCCCGGCCACTTGAGCAGTTCCAGGGGGGCGGTGCGCGCCGGATTCTCCATCATGGCCTCGATGCGCCGGCAGGCCTCCAGGAGGCGGCGCACCAGGGGCAGGTTGATGCTGACGGGGGTCTGTGCGCCGGCCTGGGGCTGAAACCTGATCTGGCAATCCACCTTGCCGCGCTGCAGGCGACCGGCAAGCAATTCCCGGACGCGTCCCTCCAGGGCGCGCAGCTCCTCCGGCAGGCGCAGGCCGATGTCGAGAAAACGATGGTTGACCGTGCGCAGCTCGGCACTCAGCGTACCCCACGGGGTCCGTTGCTCCAGGCGGGCAAAACCGGTCATGCTCCTGAGGCCGCTCATGTTCCGCTACCCCCGGTGCTCGCAGTCTCGATGCCTGAGCGTCTCATTCTCTTCATCCCCCGCCACACAAGCCTTGGATCATATCTGCCTGCAAAAGGCAGCGCAAACCGATGCTACTAAGACAATCGATAGCAAAGCGACCTTCAGCGGGCGGCTGGGCGGTCAGTCGCAAGGCGCGGTGGCGCCGCCATGGCGCGCCCATGACAAGCCGCCGCAACACCGCGAATGGCCGCCCGACCGCCCGCCCGGAGGGAGCGGCCCAGGCGTCCCGGCTCGGCGTTGCGACCCTTGGAAAGGGCCAGCCATTCCCTGCGGGCCACACCTTGATCCGGAACGCCTGGGTCGCTCTGAAGGTCGCTTTGCTATCGATTGTCTTAGTATAATCACCTCCCCCCAGACCCGACCGTGAGGACTTGCCATGCGACCCAGTGGCCGTGTACCCGACGAATTGCGCCCCATCCGCCTGACCCGCCGTTACACGAAGCATGCCGAAGGCTCGGTGCTGGTGGAATTCGGTGATACCCGGGTGCTGTGTACGGCGAGCGTGGAAGAAAAAGTGCCCCGGTTCCTCAAGGGCAGCGGCCAGGGCTGGGTCACCGCCGAATACGGCATGCTGCCGCGTTCCACCGGCCAGCGCATGGACCGCGAGGCGGCCCGGGGCCGCCAGGGGGGGCGCACCCTGGAAATCCAGCGCCTCATCGGCCGCTCCCTGCGCGCCGCCGTGGATCTGGCAGCCCTGGGCGAGCACACCATCACCATCGACTGTGATGTCATCCAGGCCGATGGCGGCACCCGTACTGCCTCCATCACCGGCGGTTTCGTCGCCCTGCACGATGCCGTCACCCACCTGATGCAGGCGGGGACCCTCGAAAAGAACCCCCTTCACGGCTACATCGCCTCGGTCTCCGTGGGTATCTGTCAGGGCACGCCGGTGCTGGACCTGGACTATGAAGAAGACTCCACCGCGGAGACCGACATGAACGTGGTCATGAACGATGCCGGGGCCTTCGTGGAAATCCAGGGCACGGCAGAGGGACACGCCTTCCGCATGGACGAGCTTCTGGCCATGGTCGAGCTGGCCAAGAGCGGCATCGGCGAGCTGATCAGGGCGCAGCAGGCGGCGCTCGGGACGGGCGAGGGGTGAACCGTCACGAGACACAGGAGCCATGACATGCGCCATTGCTCATTACCCACAGCCACACCATGAAAGCTGAACGCGGCCGGACCATCGTGCTGGCCACCGGCAACCCGGGCAAGGTGCGGGAGATGGCCGACCTGCTGGCACCCCTCGGCTGGCGCATCCTCCCCCAGTCAGAGTTCAACGTGCCGGAAGCCGGGGAGACAGGACTCAGTTTCGTGGAAAACGCCATTCTCAAGGCCCGCAATGCCTGCCGCCATACCGGCCTGCCGGCCATCGCCGACGACTCGGGGCTGGAAGTGGACGCCCTGCACGGCGCGCCCGGTATCCGCTCCTCCCGCTACGCCGGCCCGAAAGCGGACGACCTCGCCAACGTGGAGAAGCTCCTCGATGCGCTCGCCCAGGTACCGGAGGCGGCGCGCAGTGCCCGGTTCCAGTGCCTCATGGTCTACATGCGCCATGCCGAAGACCCCACACCCCTCATCTGCCAGGGCACCTGGGAAGGGCGCATTCTCTCTTTCCCGCGGGGCAGCGGCGGCTTCGGTTACGATCCCGTCTTCTATATCGCCGAGCGAGGATGCACCTCGGCAGAACTGCCACCGGAACTGAAAAACCGTCTCAGCCATCGGGGACAGGCGCTGCGAAAGCTGCTGGAAGCCTTGGGAAGAGACGAAGCCTGAGCACTGTATCGAATCCCGGGACAGATCCGATTGGGATCCCACCGATACCCCGACCAGAATCCCGACCAGAATCCCAAGTGGGATTGGCAATATCATGGCAACGCGCTAAGGTATGGGCATGGCGAGGGGATGGCTTGCCGGGTCTTCCGGACGAGACGCCCCCTCTCTTGCCACAACAGCCACACGCTGGAAGGAGTCACCCATGAAACGCTTCATAAAGGAACCCTTCATACCCCGCCTCTTCATCCAGGTTCTCGCCCTGGTCGTCGTTCTCACCGTCGTTCTCACCGGGGGGACAGGCGCGGCCCTGGCCTGCAGCGCCATGGGTCCCAACACGCACATCGGGCAGGTCCTGTCCCTGGATCGTGACGCCAGGACCCTGACCATCCGTGATGCCGAGACCCGGCAGCCCATCACGTTCGTTCTCAACGACAAGCTGCTGCTCAAGGCGGCCAGCGCCCGGGGCCAGGTGATCGTCCACTACAACGGCGAGGATGGCGGGCGTCTCATCGCCACGGACATCCAGTGACGGTGCATCGAACGGGATCGTGACGGCCCTGCAAGGCGCAGGGCCGCGTTTTGCGGCCCTGCCGCCGCTGTCCCTCTATGTGCACGTGCCCTGGTGCGTGCGCAAGTGTCCCTATTGCGACTTCAATTCCCATGAAGTCGGCGAAGAGCTGCCGGAATCTGCATATACGGCGGCCCTTGTCCGCGACCTGGAGCAGGACCTCCCCGCCGTGTGGGGAAGGCCCGTCATCAGCCTCTTCATCGGTGGGGGCACACCCAGCCTGCTCTCCCCCGAGACGGTGGACGCGCTGCTATCGAATCTGCGCGCGCGCCTGTGCCTGGTACCGGACGCGGAAATCACCCTGGAAGCCAACCCGGGCACCGTGGACCGGGCGCGTCTTGCCGAGCTGCGCGCGGCGGGCATCAACCGGCTCTCCCTGGGCGTACAGAGTTTCAACGACGACAGCCTGCGCCGCCTGGGCCGCATCCACGATGCCGCAACGGCGCGGGACGCCATCGAGGCAGTGACCGCGGCCGGCTTCGAGAACTGGAACCTGGACCTGATGTACGGCCTGCCGGGGCAGGACGAACAGGCCGCGCTGGCGGATCTCGATACCGCCCTTGCCTGCAAGCCACCCCATCTCTCCCACTACCAGCTCACCCTGGAGCCCAACACCGCGTTCTACCGCCATCCACCCCCCCTGCCGGCGGAAGAGGTCCTCTGGCACATGCACCGCCGCTGCGCCGAGCGCCTCGCAACGGCCGGTTATGTCCATTACGAGGTCTCGGCCCACGCACTGCCCGGCCGCGCCTGCCGGCACAACCTCAACTACTGGCAGTTCGGCGACTACCTGGGCATCGGCGCCGGCGCCCATGCCAAGCTGAGCGACGCCGCGACGAATACGGTGAAGCGCTTCAGCAAGCCGCGCCATCCCCGCGCCTACCTGGCCCGGGCGGGCACACCGGATGGCGTGGTCAATCCGCGGAACCTGGCGCCCCCGGATCTGGTGCTGGAATTCATGATGAACGCCCTGCGCCTTACGGAGGGCGTCCCCCGGGCCCTGTTCCAGGACCACACCGGTTTGCCGCCCCTGGCAGCAAGCCGTGGCGTGGAAGAAGGCATCCGGCGCGGCCTCCTTGAAGACGACCCCACGCATTTTCGCCCCACCGGTCTCGGACGACGCTTCCTCGACGATCTGGTCGCCCTGTTCGTGCCTGCCTGACACATGGCGGATTCGCCTGCCACAGTGCCCTGCCTGCGTGCCGTACCTGCGTGATGGCCATCACGCAGGGTGGCGGGTATGATAGCCCCCTTTGCGCAATGATGAACGACAATATGGACATGCCGGCTCCATGAACACGACGCTACTGCTCCAGGGCCCCGGACTGGGCACCCCGGATGCCGAGACCATCGCCCGGCGCCTGGGAGGACGCCTGCGCGGCTGCCCCCACGGCTTTCGCATCGAAATGCCGGCGCCGCCCGACCCGGGGATCCTGGCAGCCTTGCGCGACAAGCATCGCTGCGACATCAACTCCTTGCCACGGGAGTTCGACCCCGGGTCCGTCGGGCTCGTCATCAGCGACATGGACTCCACTTTCATCGGCATCGAGTGCATCGACGAGATCGCCGATCACGCCGGCCTGAAGCCCCAGGTCGCCGCCATCACGGCGGCCGCCATGCGCGGCGAGATCGATTTCGAGACCTCGCTCACGCGCCGCGTGGGTCTGCTGGCGGGCCTGCCCGAGACCGTGCTGGAACAGGTCTATGAACGACGCCTGCGGCTCAATCCCGGCGCGCAGGAACTCGTCGAGGGCCTGCATGCGCGCCGTATTCCCTTTGCATTGGTCTCCGGCGGCTTCACCTTCTTCACCACGCGCCTGCAGGCGCGGTATGGCCTGGACTTCACCCTGGCCAACGAGCTGGAAATCGAGCATGGCCGCCTCACCGGGCGGGTCAGGGGGAAAATCGTGGGGGCACAGGCCAAGGCCGACTTCCTCGAACAGCTCTGTGCCCGGCTGGACATCTCCCCCCACCGCACCATTGCCATAGGCGACGGCGCCAATGACCTGCCCATGCTGCAGCACGCGGGCCTGGGCGTGGCCTATCATGCCAAGCCGGCTCTCAAGGCCGTCGCTGACCTGTGTTTCGACCATTGCGGGCTGGATGCCCTGCTCGCCCTCTTCGATGCCTGTTGACCGCGGCGCCAGAAACCACTCTAAATGTATTGCCATTGAAATCCGAAGGAAGGCAGTCATCCCCAGCGACATAAAACTGACATAAAACGGAAAATCAGAAACGCCGGGGGAACCAAACAGACACCTCCACCGTCTAATTCACATCCCTTCTTTCTTGAAGAAGAAGGTTTCCACGGAAGACCAGGGACAGCGTTCTCTGCCCCTCTCGTGGCACTGACTGCGTGCCTCTCAGCTCTTATCACGGGACGATGACCAAGACGGCATAAAAGCCGTCTTCTGCAGACCGTACTGAAAACCCGCCGTCCACCGGCTGAAATGAGGCAGAAATATGAAAAGAGTCGTTGTCATCCCGCTATTTCTCATTTTCGCCGTGGTCATCGCATGGCTTCAGAGTGGATGCAGCGTTGACGGGAATTCCAGCAGTACCATCCGCGGCACGGTACTGCTGCCGGCGCAGCAGGTGGCACAAGTGTCCCGCACGGGTCTCCTGGCGCGGCTGCGCGGACTCTTCATCTCTGATCTCCAGGCCGATGTCGTGGGTCTCGCCCCCGTGGCCAACGCCACTGTGGAACTGGTGCGCCTGGACAACCAGGGCAATGTCATTGCGGTCATCGCCACCACCACCAGTGATGCCAGCGGCAACTACAGTTTCACCACCAACGAGCCGCCCTCCAGCGACCTGGCCGTGCGCCTGCCCAACGAACCCGCCCCCACCCGGGCCATCGTCACCCAGACCAATATCGACATCACGCCGGTGAGCGAAGCGGTGGTACGCAGCATCATCGACGAGATCCTCAATACCGGCACGGTACTGGGCAACTATGCCGTCAGCGAAGTAAAGGCCCTCGTGGACCTGGTCAATGGCATGGATATCGATGTCGGCGGCGCCGCCACTTTCGATGATGCCGTCAATATAGTCCGTACCCAGGCAGGATCCATTCTGACGGACATGACCGCAGGCTATGGCACCCCCGGCAGTGTCATGGCCCTGTCCCAGAACGACTACGCCCTGATCGGCGCGACCACCACCCTGGTACCGCCACCTCAATTTACACCCAGTTCCTCTGCGGCCATAGACCACCGGGCCATCGACGGCGCCCTGGGCTTCAAGCAGGCCACACCGGAAACGGACGGCGGCGTGGAATTCGGCATGCTGGTGCTCTCTGATTTCGCCAGCGCCTCTTATTTCTGCGACGCCAGCCAGCTCATCGGTGACCGCTTCGTACCCGCCAGCAACGGCCAGGTGACCGTCAAACCCGCCCAGGGTGGTGGCGCCGTGATGGGCATGTTTTCGGCAGACAACAAGCTGCTCATCTATCCCTGGACCAATACCGTGGCCGGCGTGGACGGCAACGCCACGGGAATAGGGCGAGGTATCCGTTTCGGCTTTCTCACTGAAAACACCATGCCCCGGGATGGTGTCAGCCTCAATCCCGAACTCAACGGTAATTACAACATGGTCTGGTCAGCCAGCTATCTCAGCAATGGCGGAGGAATGGGCGGAGGCAACGCCTTTTCCACTGCCACGGGCAGTATCACGCTCATCTTCGATCCCAGCACCGTGGACACCGAGGGACAAAGCGCGCTCTCTTCCAGCAATGGCACTGTCAGCACGCTCACTTTGGACCTGGGCAATTATACGGTCAGCAGCAACAGCGGCACCGATACCGTCTCCGGCGTCTACGAAGTATTGCCCGGCAATGACGTCCTCGCACCCTTGGGTGACACGGGTGTCATGATGGGCGGCGGCATGGGAAGTGGTGACTTCCTGCAAGGCATGCGCGTCCAGGTTCCCGACGGCCAGGTTTCATCCCTGCTGGCCTTCTCCTCCTGGATAGCCGGCGGGGGCATGAGCGGAGGCGGCGGCATGGGCATGACCGCCCAATGCGGTGACAGCGGGGCCGGCGGCATGATGGGCGGCAGTGGCGGCGGCATGATGGGCGGCGCAGCCGGCGAAGGCCGCGGTGTCGCGCTTGCCGCACTCCAGGAAGTCGGCATTGATCAAGCCGCCATCAGCGGCACCTATAATGCGGTGGCCCTGATCACGACTTTGACCGAAGGCACGGGTACCGCCTTCATCGAGACGGAAGTGGCCTACGGTACCTTTACCTTCGATGGCGCGGGCAATGTCTCTGGAAGCAATCTCTATTTCCAGCGCGCCACCATGGATGCAGCCGCCGCAGCGGGTGGTAACACCAATGCCGTCTCCACGGCCACCGGCAGCAACAATTACACTGGAACCTACTCGGTCAGCGTGGTGGATGGGGCCCTCACCCTCAACCTCACCGGCCTGGGAACGGCAGCGGGCTTTGCCGCGCGGGGCGGCGAACTGATGGCTCTGCCCATTGAAGAGACCGCGACCGGCACCGGCCGCCGAGGCCTGCTCCTGCTCATGCGTCAGCCTTAAAAAATACCCACGCCTGTCAGGACAGTGCTCGCCCGCGTCTTGAACATGGGACATTTGCACACGAACTTAGGCCACGAACCTCTCAACCATCCAGCAGGCATGCGCATTGAAACCCGCTCCCAATACCACCAGCAGTTCAGCCCGCCCGAACGCCCTTTACGCTGTTTTTTAAAAGTGGCACTGCGCATTATTCCAGCGCAGGTTGTCAGATATCCCCACGACCAATAAAGCTTATGAAAAGGGTTGGGTTTTTATCCATCGGGATAGGGAGGCCCTCACGGGCTTTCCCTCCCACACCACCCGGCATACGGGTCCGTACCAAGGCGGTTCGGCAAGGTTAAATGTTTCGACATGGCACCAACTCTGGCAGGCCAAGTGCGGCAAAATAGCCCTTGTTGAGTGCAAGACAGATACCCCGTGTATGACTGCTGCGCCAAGGGCCTTTCGCACTCCACGCCGTTGCATGGGCCAGCCGGTCACTGACACCCAAGTTGATCAATTCACGCTTGCGCTTGCGGTACACCTTCCACTGCTTCCATACCACCGACCGCGGGCGGCGCCTGATCCAACTGTCCAGATCCCGAAGTACCGACGCGGTCTCACAAAATCCATAATAACCTCGCCAGCCCGTCAGGTACCTGGACAGCCGGTCGATCCGCTCCTCCAGACTCACGCTCCAATTACGCCGCGTCAGACGGCGTATCTGGGCCTTGAATCGCCGGATCGATGCCGGCGCAATCTTGCGCCGGTTCGGGCGCTTGCCTCCGGTAAAGGTGTAACCCAGAAACGTCCTGTTCTGCGGGATATCCACCGCACTTTTGCCCTCGTTGACCCTCAGCTTGAGCCGCTGGGTAATGAAGCGGCTGACGCTCCTCATCACCCGTTCGCCAGCACGCCGACTCCTGACGTAAATATTGCAGTCATCGGCATAGCGGACGTAACAATGACCACGCGACTCCAGCTCCTTGTCCAACTCGTCCAGTACCACATTGGACAGAAAAGGCGCAAGGGGCCCACCTTGGGGGGTGCCCGCCGTCGGGACGCTGACCAGCCCGTTCTCCAGTACCCCCGCTCGCAAATAGTCGCGGATCAGCTTCAAAACCCGCTTGTCGCCGATCCTGGACGCCAGCCGGGCCATCAGTCGGTCGTGGTTGACTTGGTCAAAGAATTTTTCCAGGTCAATATCCGCCACATACCCGTACCCGGCCTGGATGTGCGATTGGGCCTTGGCGATCGCCTGGTGCGCCGAGCGCCCCGGGCGAAAACCATAATTGAATTGCTCTCGGAAAAGGTCCGGTCCCACTCCCGCTGCAAGACTTGCAAGATCGCCTTCTGGATCAATCGATCCAGCACACAGGGTATACCCAGCTTGCGCTTCTCCGTACGCCCCGGCTTGGGGATCTCGACCCGTCTTACAGGTTGAGGTTGGTAGCATCCCGCCAGCAAACTTGCCTTGATCACCGGCCAGTGCGCTCTCAGGTAAGCCGGCAGTTCGTCAACGGTCATGCCGTCCACGCCCGGACTCCCCCGGTTGCGCCTGACACGCTGCAACGCCGCTTTCAGGTTGCTTCGCTCACAGATTTCCTCCATCAGCTCCATGCCAAACATCAGGTTTTCGGATGCCCGAGACGCCACGTCTACCTCAGCCTTCGCACCCGGTCCCCGGGCTTCACCCCGGCTCCCCGGTTCGAGGTCCGCTCGCGGACTTGTCTGCCTTGATCAGTATCCACAAGTCTCCTGTCCCTACTCACCTTCCCTGCCGTTCGGGCCTTCGGCCATCGTCCCATGACCTACTATGCCCTCTGCTGACTCCTGTATGGCGGTATGGCACCTCGCGGTACCACCAGTCCCGATTCCGAGACAACCCTACAGGCCTCCCGGGGTAAGCCGACTCCCCTTGCTGACCTTCGGTACACAACCGCTGGATTTACGCTGCCGGCCCTTGGTGGATATGGACTTCGTTATCTCACGCTAACTCGTCCAGCCTTGGCGCCTCAGTATCCAGTTCCTGTCCGTCGGCTCGTACCTTT
>JALSIC010000055.1 GCA_026981935.1 Gammaproteobacteria bacterium | reverse complement strand
AAATGACAAAGGGTCGTAATAGGGGGTGGTGATCGATTGTCTTATTAACCCGGCAACAATATATTCGTGTTCAGCGTTTCAGGCAGGCGCTGGATCAAGGCGCGGCACGCAGGGAATGGCCCGGTCCTTGCCAAGTGTAATAATTGTACCTTCGGCGCCACTGCGCTCTGCTCCTGGCTCGCCCCTCAACGCGATCGTTATCCGTCCTCTGCCCTCTGTCCTCTGTCCTCTGAACCCAGCTTCCAGCCCCAGAAATCGAGGAAGGCCGGAAATTCCCACATGTCGGAGGCCTTGCGGTACCAGGGCCACATGCTCGTATAGAACACCGTGCCCGTCTCGTCGCGGGGGCCGTAGCGCTTGTCCATGCCCACGTGGGGATCCAGCACCCACCAGCTCATGAGGAGCAGCTCGAAGGGCTTGAAGGCGTTTTTCACATAGCCCCGGCTGGGTCCCGTCTCATGGAAGAAGGAGGTCACGCCTTCACCGTCCGGCAGGGGCAGACGGTCGAGGTCCGTGACGGGGCGCAGGGGAATGTGCTCACGCCCGTAGGGTGCCAGGCCCTCGCCGGTGGCCAGGTCGGCGAGCCGCAGGTCTGTCACCCGGTGGGTGGCACCGCGCAGGACGACAAGGGGCCGCAGCGTGGGGCGAAAGTCGGCGGGATAATCCAGGCGTCCCGGCAGCCGGATGCCGAAGACGCGTTGTCCCTGGGGGTTCCAGCCCGCGGGCCAGGCCGACGGTGGCAGGTACGACGTGGGCACGAAGGCCAGATAGCAGCCGCAGGTATGCACGGTGGTGACGAGCAGGGGGCGACCGTCGGACGAGAGGGTGATGACCACCAGCAGGCCGCTGTTGTTGCCGCTGGTGAGGTGGAGGTAGGGCACCCGCTCGAAATGGATGCGGTAGATCAGATTGGTGAAGCGGGCACCGCCCATCTCGAAACTGCGCTGGCGCACGTAGAAGGCCGGGCGGCGGTGATCCACATAGACCTCCGGGCGGCCCAGGCGGTTGCGGCGCACCGCGGGGCTGCCGATGCGATTGTAGGCCGGCGCCGCGGGCGTGACGATGACCGGGGCATGCCGGGCCAGGAGGGTCCCGTCGTCGCGTGCGATATAGGCGATGGCGGCAGGCCGGGGAGCGTCGGTCGAGATGCCGGTGGGCAGGCTGGCGCAGGCAGTGAGGGCCATCACGATGGACAGCACGGCCACGACGATTCCGTTGCCCCGTCCCGCAGAGAACGGTGGCGGGCAATGCGGCGGAGGGGTGGCGTGCGCCGGGGTCATGGCGGACTCAGGCGATGTCGGGGTCTTCCAGCAGATGTTCGATGGCGGATCGCGCGCGGCGCACGCAGGCGCGTCCCTCGTCGATGGCCTCACCGCCGCGATGGAACTCCAGCAGCCCGATGTCCGAGAGGCGTGGATTGAGCAGGATGTCGGGGGGATCGCCCGCGATGCGGCTGCGGGTGATGCGGTCCTGGGTGATGTTGATGGCGCCGGCGATGGCCTCGAACAGGCTGGGCGGATGGTCCCTGGTCTTTTCGTTGCCCAGGAGATGGGGCGAATATTCCTTGATGGTGTCCATGAAGGATTCCAGCATGCTTTTCTGATCACTGGGGCTGCGGGACCGGGGCTGGGCGGGCCGGAAGTGCTTGCCCACGATGTCGCCGTTGAGGTTGACGGCGATGACGCGCTCGGCGCCGAGCGCGTGGCACAGGGAGATGGGCACGGGATTCACCAGGCCGCCGTCCACCAGCCAGCGTCCCTGGTGGCGTACCGGGGGGAACAGGCCCGGCAGGGCGATGGAGGCGATGACGGCGTGGAGTACCGGTCCTTCGGTGAACCAGATCTCGCGCCCCGTCTCCAGCTCGGTGGAGACCGTGGCGAAGGGCTTGGACAGGTTCTCGATGAGCAGGTCCTCGGCGCTCACGTAGCGGCGCAGAAAGTCCCGGAAGCGGTCGGCGGCGACGAAGCTGTCGAGAGAGAGATTGATCTCGAAGAAACGCACCAGCTCGCGGCGGGTCAGGGAGCGCACCCAGTCCTCGAGCCGTCGCAGATTGCCCGCCACGTAGGCGGCCCCCACGATGGCACCGATGGAACAGCCGCACACGATATGGGGCTGGATGCCGATCTCCGCCAGCTCGCGGATGATGCCGATATGGGCCCACCCCCGTGCCGAGCCGCTGCCCAGGGCGATGCCGATACGCGGGGTGGGAGGTGTACCGCCTTTCATGGCGGGATTCTATCCTATTGCGGGATCGTTTTGACAGGCGTCAACCGGTGCCGGCGGCGGCGGAGGTGTCGTAATGCCAGGGGTGCCGGCGTCGCTCGCGCGCCACGGGGCTCGGCGCCTGGCGGCGGTCTTCCTGGATGTGCAGGTGATTGCTGCGGGCGAACTGCATCACGAACTCGTAGAACTCGGGGTATGCTTCGCGCAGACCCCGCGACACCACCAGGCACTTGCGGCCGTCGATGATACAGGGATGCACGTGTTCCGAATAGCGCAGGCGCTGGTCTGCGCCGAAACTGGCCAGAGAGGCGGAGATGCGCTCCACCCAGTCCGAAGGCCGGAAACGCTTTCTGCCCTCCCCCTGGTCGGCGATGATGAGATGAGTGGCTTGTCCGGGATCGCCCATGCGTGTTCTTTTTTTGAGATAAGCTCCAGGAAGTTATCGGTCCACGGGCGGAAAAGTTGATGTTTCCCCGTTCCTCGTCGCGTCTCGGCGGTGTCCTCTCAGGATGCGGGCGATGGCCTGGTGGCGTTCGTGGCGCAACGCCTCGCCCAGGCGGGCGCCGCTCAATCCCCGGTCCATGAAGGACCGGGGCGAGACCTCGCGGGCCGCGTCCAGGGCACGGCGCAGGATGTCGGCCTGGGGATAGTCCCGGGACTCGAAGCCCAGGCGGCCGCGGGCATCGGCTTCGCAGGCCAGCAGAAAGGGGCCGAGGCGCGCCGGCCGGCGCAGGGCATCCACGGCTTCCAGCATTTTCAGGACGGTGGCAGGGCGCAGGTCCGGGAGCCGATGGCAGAGAAGGTGGTAGCGGGTCACCGCCCGGCCCAGTTCCCGATAGGCGCGTGGCACGCGCAGGCGCTCGCACAGGGCATCGAGCAGGCGCACGCCGCGGGCCTCGTGTCCCCGGTGATGCGGCCATTCCTCCCGGGGCGTGAGGCCCTTGCCGAGATCGTGCACCAGGACGGCGAAACGCACCCGCGGATCCTCGCTCAGGCGGCAGGCCTGCGCCAGGGCCATGAGGGTGTGGACGCCCGTGTCGATCTCCGGGTGGTGCGCGGCAGGCTGGGGGACCCCGAAAAGGCGGTCGATCTCCGGGAAGAGCCGCGCCAGGGCGCCACATTGGCGCAGCACCTCGATATAGACGCCGGGCCGCACCTCGCCCAGGGCACGCGCCGTCTCCTTCCAGACCCGTTCCGGCACCAGGGCGTCCACTTCGCCCGATTGCACCATGCGGCGCATGAGGGACAGGGTCTCGTCGGCGACGCGGAAGCCCAGGGGCGCAAAGCGCGCCGCGAAACGGGCCACGCGCAGGATGCGCAGGGGGTCTTCGGCGAAGGCGGGCGAGACGTGGCGCAGCAGGCGGGCCTCCAGGTCCCGGCGGCCGCCATAGGGGTCGATGAGTTCGCCCGTGGGGGTTTCCGCCATGGCGTTGATGGTGAGGTCGCGCCGCAGCAGATCGTCCTCCAGGGTGACATCGGGCGCGGCGTGAATCTCGAAGCCCCGGTAACCCGGCCCCACCTTGCGCTCGGTGCGCGCCAGGGCGTATTCCTCGCCGGTCTCCGGGTGCAGGAAGACGGGAAAATCACGGCCCACCTCGCGGAAGCCACGGGCCCGCATCTCCGCCGGGGTGGCGCCCACCACCACCCAGTCCCGGTCCTCCACGGGGAGCCCCAGGAGACGATCGCGCACCGCCCCGCCGACGCGATACACCCTGAGTCCCCGCGTGACGGACATGGCGGGGGCTCAGTATTCGTGGCGGGCCAGGGCGCGGAACTGATCGAGGCGGGCGCGCAGGGTCCGGTTGGTCAGGTAGACCGGCACGATGGATTCGATGGGCTGGGGATCGATGCCGAAAACGGCGGGGAATCCCCCCCGGCAGACACTGTCCACCTGCAGCGAGAGATAATTGTCGTAAGTGAAGGGCTTGCCCGGCAGGTACTGCATGACCCGCGCCTGGAGGCGCGAGACGCCATCGCCCAGGGGCAGGATGAGGCGCTTCACGCCGATAGTCCGGGCGGTGAACCTGACCAGTTCCTCCAGTGTGTAGGCATGGGGGCCGCACAGGTCGTAGCGCTGGCCGATGGTGTGCTTGTCCGCCAGGCTGTGGATCATGGCAGCCACCAGGTCGTCCACGAACACCGGCGCGAAGCGGCTGCGCGGACAGGCGAGGGGAAACACGCCGGGCGCGGCACGCAACAGGGCGGCGAAGCGGTTGAAGAAATGGTCGCCCAGGCCGAAGATGATGGCCGGCCGGAAGCTGGTCACCTCCAGGCCCTCCACGCCATGCACCAGGGCCTCGCCTTCCCCCTTGCTGGCGAGATAGCGGCTCGGCCCCCGCGGGTCGGCATTGAGGGCGCTCATGTGGAGCAGTCGCGGGACCCCCTGTTCCTGGCAGGCCTGGAGGAGCTTGCGGGGCAGTTCCACGTGCACGCGCTGGAAGTCCCCGGCGCGCTCCTCGTTGAGAATGGCCACCAGGTTGACCACCGCATCACAGCCCTCCAGCAGGCCAGCGAGGGTGCGCGGGTCGTGCACGTCCGCCTCCCGCAGTTCCACGTGGGGCAGCACGCCCAGCTCGCGATGGCGCTGGGGCCGCCGGCTGGGGACCCGCACGCGGTAACCGTTTTCCGTCAGGTGGTTGACCAGGTGATGGCCCACGAAGCCGGTGCCGCCGAGGACGCAGACCAGGGGGCGGCGCGTCCGAACGAACTCCACATCCTTCACTTGTATTCCTCCCGGGTTCATGACGATCTGGATTTGCGTGTGCGGCGCCTCCCCGCAATGGTTTATTATCGGCCCTGTATTGACGAAGACAGGCCGCTTGAGTTTCCGGGGTGTGAGGTCGCCACGTACAGAGCCTAAAGTATAACGTCTGGATCCGCTCTTTGCCGGAAGAGATTGAGATCGGGAGGATATCGCCATGTCCCTGCAATCCATCAATCCCGCCACTGGCGAGACACTGGCCGTGATCGAACCCTGGACGTCCGCGCAGGTGGAGACGGCCCTGGCGGCGGCGGCCCGTGCCGCGCCGGACTGGGCCGCCACGGCGCTGGCGGCGCGATGCGAGGCCCTGCGCCGCATGGCGCGGCTGTTGCGGGCGCGCCGCGACGAGCTGGCGCGGCTCATCACCCTGGAGATGGGCAAGCTCATCGGCGAGGCCCGCGCCGAGATCGACAAGTGCGCCCTGGCCTGTGACTACTATGCGGAGCAGGCGCCCGCCTTTCTCGCCGACGAAATCATCGCTTCCGATGCCGGCCGCAGCTTCGTCGCCCACGAGCCCCTGGGCACGCTGCTCGCCGTGATGCCCTGGAACTTTCCCTTCTGGCAGGTCTTTCGCTGCGCCGCCCCGGCCATCGCGGCGGGCAACACCATTCTCCTCAAGCACGCCGCCAATGTCCCCCAGTGCGCCCAGGCCATCGAATCCCTGTGGCGCGAATCGGGCCTGCCCGAGGGCGTGTTCCGTACCCTGCTCATCACGGCGGACCAGGTGCCGGACGTGATCGCCGACGACCGCGTCCGGGCCGTGACGCTCACGGGCAGCGAGGCGGCGGGCCGCGCCGTGGCGGCCTGCGCCGGCCGGCATCTCAAGAAGACCGTGCTGGAACTGGGCGGATCGGACCCCTTCATCGTGCTGCCCGATGCCGAGCTGGAGGCCGCCGTGGAGGTGGCCGTGACCTCGCGTTTTCTCAATGCCGGCCAGAGCTGCATTGCCGCCAAGCGCTTCATCGTGGTCGCGGCGGTGGCCGATGCCTTCCTGGAACGCTTCAAGGCGGCGGTGACGGCCCTGCGCTGCGGCGACCCCCTGGACGAGGCCACCACCCTGGCGCCGCTGGCGCGGCCCGACCTGCGCGAGACCCTGCATCGCCAGGTGCAGGCCAGCCTCGCCGCCGGCGCCGTCGCGGTGACCGGCTGCGCCCCCCATCCCGGTCGCGGCGCCTTCTATCTCCCTTCCCTGCTGGATCGCGTCGGGCCGGGAATGCCCGCCTGGGAAGAGGAGATGTTCGGCCCCGTGGCGGCGGTGATCCGCGTCGCCGACGAGGAAGAGGCGGTGGCCGTGGCCAATGCCTCGCGCTTCGGCCTGGGTGGCAGCGTCTGGACCCGCGATACGGCCCGCGGCGAGCGCCTTGCGCGGCGCATTCAAAGCGGTGCCGTGTTCGTCAACGGCCTGGTGAAGAGCGATCCCCGCCTGCCCTTTGGCGGCATCAAGGCATCCGGTTACGGCCGGGAACTGTCCCATCACGGCCTGCGCGAATTCCTCAACCTGAAGACCGTCTGGATCCGCTGACAGGCATGGAGGCAGGAGAAGGGGCTGGAGACGGGACTGGGCGGCGATGGGCGGGCTGGAGTTCGCGGGCTATGCCCTGCTGGGCGCGGTCGCCGGCCTGCTGGCGGGCCTGCTGGGCATCGGCGGGGGTGTCGTGGTGGTGCCGGGCCTGTTGTGGCTGTTCCACGCGGGCGGACTGCCGCCTGAGCGTCTCACCCAGCTCGCGGTGGCCACTTCCCTTGCCGCCATCATCCTCACCGCGGCCGTGTCCACGGCGGCCCATCACCGCCGCCGTGCCGTCGCCTGGAGGCTCGTCTGCCGCCTCGCGCCAGGGCTCGTCGCGGGTGCCATCCTGGGGGCATGGCTCGCGGACCGTCTGAGCAGCGACGCCTTGCGCCGGGTCTTCGGCGTCTTCGAACTGCTGGTGGCCTGGCACCTGTGGCGCGCCCGGCCCGACGCGACCGGCGAGCCGGGCACGAAGGACGCCGTGGGAGAGAGCGCCCGCGCGCTGGCGCCTTCTTCCGGGACACGCCCCCGATCCATTTCGGGATCCAGTGTGGGATCCAGTCCAGGCTCCGTGGAGCCCTCCCTCATGACGGCAGCGGGGGGCGTCATCGGCACCCTCTCTTCCCTCGTGGGTATCGGCGGCGGCACCCTGACCACCCCCTTACTGTTGTGGTGCGGCGTGGGCCTGCGCCGGGCCATTGCCACCTCGGCGGCCTGTGGCCTGCCCATTGCGCTCGCGGGGACTCTCGCCCACGTGGCCGCGGGGTGGGACGACGTGACACCGACCGCCGATGGCGCCTACTGGGGCTATTACTGGGGCTATCTCTACTGGCCGGCGCTGCTGGTGCTGGCGCCGTCCGCCATGGTCACGGCGCCCTGGGGGGTGCGGCTGGCCCACGGCCTGCCTCTGGACTTCCTGCGGCGCCTCTTCGCCCTGCTCCTGGCAGTGGTGGGGCTGGGGCTGCTGCGCTGATGGCAGCCGGCGTTGTATTATTAACCCGGCAACAATATATGTCATGTTCAGCCGCCGCGTGCGGACACGCAGCAAGGCGGCGGAGCGCCGCTGTAGTCATTCTACAGCAAGCTTCGCCAACACCGTCTGCGTGCGCGCACGCGGCGGCCTGCCATATGAATTTCAACAAGTCAGGCGTTTCAGGCAGGCGCCGGCTCGGTGTTGCGGCACTTGGCAAGGGCCGGGCCATTCCCTGCGTGCCGCGCCTTGATCCAGCGCCTGCCTGAAACGCTGAACACGATATATATTGTTGCCGGGTTAATATTCTCCGTTTTCAAACTCTGCGTTGCCGAATTTCAGCACATTGCAGTTTTCCCTGATGATGCGCTGAAGTGACTCATCAAAGCCTTCCTGGCTCTGCGCCTGAATCTCGACGGAGATTTTCACATCCACGCCAATTTTCGAGGTGAACTGCTGAACGACTTCATCCATGATGGTGGCGAAATCCATCTTGGCTTTGATCGGGTCGAGCGTGACGGTGCCGTAGAACTGCCTCTTGGCGGAAGTCGCCGGAACGCCAGGTGATTCACCGCCAGCAGGTGTTGGGGAAGTTGTCTCACTCTCATCCGTTGTTCCACCAGTGGCTGTTGGGGAAGCGCCTGATATGTCACCATCTCCCTGCTGGCGCCTTTCGTTCTCCAAGCGTTCGCGCCAGGCCAGAGCAGCTTCCCGGTCGATGAGCAGTGAGGACTCGTCCAGTACGATCGTCGTGGGCTGCCCGAAGACAAAGCCCAGGTAGCGGTCGCCGTCCTTGCCGGCGGCGAAACCGAAATAGTCTTCTGTCCCGACACCCTTGGCGATGGCATCCCGGAATACCTGGTCATTGACCAGACGGGGCAGGTAAAGGTAATGGCAGGTGTCCTGCCATACCTTGAGCGCGCTCACTTCCGCCTCATTGTCCTTCAGATACCATTGTTTGAGCAGATTGCGCAGGTGAATGGGCGACCACTCATAGATCAGCCATTCCTCTTCACGCAATTTGTCTTCGATGGCCTGGACAAGGTTTGGGGCAGTAGGTGAGATCTGAACCGCTTCCCATTCCAGTTGCGGCTTGCCCTTCACGAAGTCCTCAACCGGTGCGATCAGCCATTTCCAGGTCTCCCGTATCAGCTGGCTCAGGGACTGCTCGGCATGATCCCGGCTGCGCTTTGCCTGGTTGAGGTGTGAAATGTCCTGGTTCAGGGTGCCGTTCTCGATATCCGAGACAATGGAATCCCAGGCCAGGTAGATGCGTCCCTGTTCCTTCAGGCGGCCGACCACATCGAAATCCGGTGCCAGGAAGATCAGGCGGTTCTGTTTCTGCCGGGGTTGATCACCGCGCTTGCGCAATATCTCTTCGGCTTGCGACCAGGCCGGGTTGGACTCGCCCCGGTTGTAGGCGGCCTGGGTGGGCAGTACCACCAGGCGGGGGCCCGTACCGTAGTCATCGGGAATATCCGCGGAAGGCGTGAAGACATGGATGCCGCCAAAGTGGTGATTCCGGCCGAATACCCGGTTGACGCGCTGCTTGATCAGATCGTCCAGAACCCCTTTCTCGATGTTCTGTTTCCGGCTCTCCATCTCCCGGCGCAGGTTCGGGCGCGTGTCGAACCAGTACCGGTCCTGCTCGGAATAGAGGTAGTGGAGCCGGTCGCGCAGACGTTTCAGCACGTCCTCGAACACCCCGACGGTCTGTCCGGGCTGAACGGCACCCAGCAGGATGCGCTTGGTCTGGATGCCCCGGACAGCCTGGTTTGCCGCCGCGGGGGCGCTGCCGAGAAAGATGGTGCGGGTCGTCCGGCGCGCGGCCTGAACGCTGCCGAACCGGGTGTCGAGACCGTCGATCTCCGCCGGCACGGAATGCGGGCCGTCGATCTCGCGCTCGATGACCGGCTCCCAGCCCTGGGGCAGATAATGAATGCTCTTGGTGCGCACGTTGCTGTCATCAAGCGGGAGCGTCCCCGGCATGATGAGCGCATCGCGGTTGTCCGTGTTCCACAGCCGGTGGATCACGATGGCCATGTACTGGAGGACACCACGGGTGCGCTGGAACTTCTCCAGCGTGGACCAGTCCTCGTACAGGCGATCGAATATCTCCGGGTGAATGGGGTATGAGCGGCACAGGCGCTCGAAATAGGCGTTGGACTGGGTTTCCACCGGGAACTTCTCGGCATGTTGCCGGTAAAAGTCCGAGAACTGGCGGCTGATTCCCTCCACCTGGGCCCGGTCGCCGGGAGTCTCGAACAGGCGCCGGCGGACGATCTCGAAGGCCTCTTCGGTCGCAACCGGCTTCCAGACCGACTCTACCCGGGCGAAATACTTCTCCAGCGCTTCCAGGGCCCGCTGGCCCATGGTTCCCCCGGCCTCCACATCCGACTCGGGAAGGGAGGCGAGCAGGATGGCATTGGGCACCGCCTTCATGGCCTCGGTGAGCGCCTGGATGAAACTGATATTGCTGTCGAAAGTGCCCGCCTTGTACTGCTTGCCCATCTCGAGCTGGCGGATGAAGGCCACCAGCTCGTCCATCAGGATCACGCAGGGCGCGGCCCGCCGAATCAGCCCGGCCAGGATCTCCTTGCCGGGCGAGGTGCCGTCCCGGTCACTGTCGGCGACCTGCTGGAAGCCTGCCTCACCCAGGAGTTGCCAGGCCAGCTCGCCCCACAGAGTATGGATCCTGGGAGCGCCGGCATCCTGCCGGCCCTTTGCCGCCGGGACGGCGGCGCTCCCGGGGAGGTGCGCATGACTGGGAGAGAGCTTGATACCGTCGATCACGGCCACCCGGGCCTCGGGCAGATCCGTGATGCCCGCCTCGTCGAGCAGCGGCGGAATCCCCGTGAGACGGGAGGTGGGCACGGAGCGCGAAGCCAGGTGGTAGACAGCCAGCAGCGTGTGGGTCTTGCCACCGCCGAACGCGGTCTGCAATTGGATGACCGGGTCGCCACCCTGGCCCGCCAGGCGTTGCGCCACCGAGATCAGCAGCAGGCGCATGCCCTCGGTGATGTAGGTGCGGGCAAAGAACTGCTCGGCGTCCTGGTATTCAGCCGGTGCCGTGCCGCCCACCACCTGGGTGATGTCCGCGGCAAACTCCGACTGCTTGAAGGTGCCCTGTAGGACGTCTTTGTGGGGTGTTGCAATTTCACGCCAAGGTTTCAGTGACATGCCTATTCCTCAGGCTGAATCATGTAGGAAAACTTATCTATAATCAGTTCCTTGCGCGCAGCAAGAAAATCTTCGAATCTCTCAAGTTCCCAAAGGGTGGAGTCTTTAGGGATCAAATGCATATTAAGGTATTCTTCTGTCTTGTCAGCGAACCACTCTGATGGCGGGGTGTCGCATTTCCCGCCAGCGCCATTCTCTTCAGCGGTCAGCAACATGCAATTTGCAATTTGATCTCGCGTCTCTTGTTTGTATCTGAGGATGTTGCGTCGGCCGCTCTCCGGGTTAATGTCTTTGACAGTTTTCAGCAATGCCTGGGGAAATATATGGTCTACTTGCGGCAGACTGTTCTCGTAAGCAGGCTGGTAATTGAAATCCTTGTACCAGAGGTTGAAGATCAGGTGGATTTCTTTGGATCCATAGCGAAGATCCAGAATGGTATCCCGTGTCACCTCCAGGCTCCGACCATCGGCACGAATGATTCCGAACATTTCCCGATAGTCGAAATCACCAATTTCATCGATCTGTTTTGTGCATCGATCAATCAGATTATCAGGGGTTCCACTAAATGCACCGGTAATCAGTGTGCGAAGCAGGTAGGTGTCTATGTTTTGCGCATTTTTCCATTTATCCGGGAAATGGAAACGGAAATAGATTAAAGGAATAAGTACAAGATAGGACGGCATGGCCCGATCAGTACGGATGAAAGTTTTTCCATACAGAAAGTCCCGCACGTCCTTTATGGCAGCTTGTATAGATTCCCATTGGTCTATGATGGATTCTTTTGTGCTACCGTCGCGGAATTTAGCGACATCATAGCGTGCGCCTTTGCCCAGAATACTCAGGCAGCTTTTCAGAATGAAATCCCTCGTGAAGGCATATCCAGATCGGTTCAACTCTTCCAGCAGAAGCTCCATCTGCTCATCCGCATCTTCCCAGCTTGAACTGAGCAGCGAAAACAGGAGGTCTGATTTTCCTAGCTTTGTACCTCCGGAATTGGCACGAATGAAAATCTCGACTACATCGTCTTCTGAATAAAGCTGGGGATTATCCACGCTATCAAGTTCTTGATAGGCCAACCGTTCCTCACTGGCAAAGACTTTATTAGCAAGCCACAAATTATCGACCAGCCGCTCTTTAGATTGCTCGTCCAGTTCTTCTGGACTCTCCTTTTCCAACTGCTGGGCAAGTCGATGAGGCGGATCGTTGCTGAAGACGATTCGCTTGAATTTTATCCAAGGAAAACTGGATCTGGCAGGGTCAAGGAAACGGAATTGGTAGCGAATATCATCGGGTGCGGCCAAATCTCCTGACAACACATTGAAGAAGAGCTCCTTTTTCTCGTAGCTGCCTCGCAAACCGATAAACAAGCTTTGGAGACGCTGCTGGCCATCCAGTACGAGTAGTTTCGTTCCGTCATTTTCCGGGACATAAAAATCTGTGAGTCTTAGTCCATGTCGATAGTTGTCGATGAATTTTCTTCGCTTGATGCGGCTTTTCGTTTTCCATATAAGCAAGGTGCTAATGGGGTATTCCCGCATGATAGAGTCAAAAAGGCGCTCTATCTGGTCTTCATGCCAGACGAAGGGGCGTTGTATATTAGGCAGCCAGAACCCGCCATCCTTTTCTTCATTATTCAGCCAGCCAACCACTTTCCGTATGCTTTCTTTTTGGTTTTTCATCCTGTGATGCTCCCCTATATGTTCAGTTCAGCCTGTGAGCATTTATGGCCCACCTCATGGGATGCAGTAACGATGGCATGCCAGGCGCCGATGAGTTCGTTGTAGGCGCGGGCGTCTTCGGCCCAGCCGGCGCGTTCGCAGAGGGTGTAGAGGTGGTAGGCGAGCTGGCGCAGGGGCTCGCCTTTTTCCGGCATGCGGGCCAGCAGCTCACCGGCGGCGGCCTCATTGTCTTCGTTCAGGCGGCGGATCATGTGGTGCAGGGCCTCCCACACGGGGGTGCGGTCGTCCCGGGCCGGATCCCAGTCCGCGGGATACTCCTTCCATTTGAGCAGGCGGACACGGCCAGCCCCGGATGCCAGCACGCCGGCCCCGACTATCCCGTCCACGCTGGTACCCTTGGCGCGGGCGAGCACATCCGCCTCGCCGAAGGGGCTGTTCTTACGGCCGTACTGCTCGAACCAGCGGAACTGAGTGTCGGCGTCGAAGTTGCCTGTTTGCCTGGCGAACGGGCCGGATTCATAATTCCGATATTCGGCGATGGGGATTCCTGCGAGACATAGCTCAGAGTCCTGGTACTCTGTGGGCGCTGTGCCGATGGCCAACTGGACGGTGTTCGCAGTGAACTCCGACTGCTTGAAGGCGCCCCGGAGGACGTCGTTATGCAGTGTGGCAATTTCTCGACGTGGTTTATGAGACATGTGTTCTACACATTTGCTCGCGAGTCTCCACCGACACCTTTGCTCAGCGTTAGCGTTTTTTTGTTGGTCTCCAGTTGGGGCAAGCTGGGCTTTGTTCAGATGTTTCGTCGATCTCCGAAATCTTCTCCACCAATTCCCTGAATTGTCTGAGCCCTTCCGCTCCAAATACCTGACGGCTGCCCGGATATACTTCGATGTCGTGAGCTGCTGCTCTGATGCTACGCCATCCAATAGGTGTTTGCTTGCCGCCGGCTCCCCTTGTTTTGGAACCCGCGATTAGTCTCCTTAGCTTATCAATTAGCAAGCTGCTAAGCCCTATGGCGTGGCGAGTATAGAGAAATTCCGTACCACTCATGTCGAGGAGATCTGGGACATGCTCGATCTGTTCATGATCCGCACGTATTTCATCGATCGTCAATGGTACTCCCACTATTCGAAGGCGCTCCCTATCGATATAATTCTCCCAACGTTCCGAGAGGAAGTATTCGTCCACCCCAACAAGATAGGGGGATTGCGTTGAAGAAAACGAAAGCACCAAGTGGTTTTTTGCCCGAGTCATGGCCACATAAAATCGCGCCAGATCTCGGTACTGTTCCTTTTCTGGGACGCCTGGATTAGGAATAACGCCATGCTTGCAATTCAGGATGAGCATCGCGTCGAATTCAAACCCCTTGGTGTGCTCAAGGTCAGACAAATACAAATCCTCTTTACCCACGACAATATTGCCGTCGAGAACTGGAACCCCGATACGTTTTCCAAATTCCTGTATCTGGTACAGACTATATCCGCATAAGGCGATACAACATTTCTGTTCACCTTTATTCTCAACGACATCCTCAACAAACTCCCTCGCGTAAGCAATCTCTTCTTCCAGAGAATCCGCCTCGAGTATTAACGGGGCCGAAGAAGAAAAATTGCCATGCTCAGGATCGAGAACATCGAAGTCCGGAGAATCCAACATTTCCTCAGAAAGGTTGTTAACAAGTACTTCATAGGCGGCTGACAAGATCTCTCTGGAGTTCCTGTAATTTTTCGTCAGCCTTATAGACCTGGCGCTTGGGATATTAATACCTGCATCCCGCAGGCTGCCATGTTTTGTCTGCACCTGCTGGGCAGCATCGCCGCACAAAAACAGGCTGTCCTGTCCTTCCATTGTGAGACGTCTAACGAGCCGAAATTCAATTGTTCCGAAGTCCTGCGATTCGTCTATCAGAACAAAACGATATTCCTCATGGAGTTTATCCAAGTGTCGATTAAGCGCCGTTGACAGCCCTAGGTAATCCGTCACGCCAATATGCTTCATCTTTAGTTCCCACGCCTCAAGGCCTTCAAGGATAATTGCGCGGAACCGCTTATCAAGCGGGTAGCTTCGCCCAACCCGCTCCGCATGCAAGTAGTCAGTCCTGCGATCTGGCGGAAAGGCGCTTCGGATCCAGTCAAATTCCTCCCGAATATACTCTTCTGCGTCTATGCCCCGTGATATCAGGGAGTCGTGGAGTGGCAGGAGAACAGCTGCGTCATTATTGTTCAATTCACATCGATAGAACTCACGCCATATTTCATCGATGTGTTCGTGACTCTTCCACGTTATGTCATCATAAAGCCGGTCGTTCTTGGGCTCGAAACGGTGCAGTAATTCCTGGCACAGGCGGAACAGGGGAAGAACTAACACCCGCGAGGCAATTTCTTCAACGGCCGCTGCCTCCACCATGTCTTCTATGAGTCTTGCCAGCTGCCGATTAAGAGTAAGCACCAGCACCTTTTCATCGGGGTTGTCCCTCGCCAATCGAATTGCTCGTTTTACGATTACGCAGGTTTTTCCAGACCCGGACACCCCGACCAGCTTGGCAGGGCCACTAAACGTACGATCAACAATGTCCTGTTGATCCGGGTGGAGGTATAGCATCCAGTCCATGTAACTGCCATGGCGTGCAAAATGCCTAAGTACCTCCGGATAATTAGGGTCGTTCGGGGAGATCTTTCGTATCTGATCGCTTTCCGCCAGCGCAGCGATTTCCTCCTTTGTAAGCATTGCAATTGGCTGGCTCTCACCCATGAATAAACGAATACGCTCGACTGCCTTTTCGATCTCGTCTTTTTTCAGTAATGCAAATACGTCCAGAAATGCATCAGAAACCTCCTGATCATCAATGCGTTCAGCTATAGCGAGAAGATCTTCATCAGAGGCCCAGGCTTCCAATCCCTCGATTTCCCGAACAACCGACCGGGGAAGAGAATCAACCAGTTTGTCAAAATAGTAATCTGGCTTTATTAGCTCGTACAGCTTGCCAGTAATAGGCTTTAAAGGTTCGCGAAATCCGGCGAAGCCTTCTTTGACGATGTTAAGAGGATTGAGCTTAATTTGGCCCTTGCTATCCCTGATAAGGGTGCTTCCCCTATTCCGGTCCAGCCATTCGTCACACTCCGTATGGGTTCCGGCAAAACAGAACAGAACCACACCGCTATCCTGAATGGTGATCAGTCGGATTCCATCGCCCAGATCATACTTGACGCATTTATCAACGCGGTTCTCACCATGCTTGGTCACCTTAAGCCCATGAAACGGGTTGCTTTCGCCACGCGACGCTTTCCCGAGAACTGAATCAATCCGGTCGGCTGCCTTCTGGTATTTCCCTCCTCGACGACCAAGTTGAACCAGACTCCTGTCGAAGTCCTTGTAGCGAGCAAATTCCAACACGTTCCTTTTTGTCGCCTCCGCGAAAGTGCTTGTCTTTGCCATACTACCTCCTATCTTCCCAAATCCAGCCCCTGTTGCTCGCCCTTGTGGCCTGCTTCATGGGAGGCCGTGACGATGGCCTGCCAGGCGCTGCGCCACCGAGATCAGCAGCAGGCGCATGCCCTCGGTGATGTAGGTGCGGGCAAAGAACTGCTCGGCGTCCTGGTATTCAGCCGGTGCCGTGCCGCCCACCACTTGGGTGATGTCCGCGGCGAACTCCGACTGCTTGAAGGTGCCGGCCAGGACATCCTTGTGGGGTGTGGCGATCTCGCGCCAGGGTTTCAGGCTCATGAGGCTTTCTTCCGGTCCAGTTGACTGGCGATCCACAGCTTGATCAGGGCCTGGCGCGTCACGCCGAGCCGCTGCGCTTCCCGATCCAGGGCGCGGACCATCCAGTCGGGAAAGTCCACGTTGACCCGGCGGGTTTCGTAATGGACCCGGCGGGCCTGGTCCAGCTCCAGGCGGCCGGTGACGTCCTCGCCCTCGTCGAAGGCGCGATCGAATTCAGATGCTTTCGTTTTCATACAGGGCCACCTCTTCTTTGCGGGCGCGGCGCACGGAAATCAGGCGAATCCGGCCTTCCCGGTACGTGATCACGGCCGACCAGTGCCGTGTCCCGATCCGCCCGACGACCAGGAACCGGGGCTCGTCCGTGGTCCGCGCCGGAATCTCCAGCAGGTCCGGGTCGTCCCAAAGGGCCTGGGCCGCCTCGAAGTCGATGCCGTGTTTCTCCTGGTTGCGCCGGCTTTTGTCCGGATCGTATTCAAAGTCCATATTGAATAATTATGGTATAGTATTTATATCATTTCAATGTGATCATAGCTCAAGTTCCAGCGATTCGCCCTTGTGGCCCACCTCATGAGAGGCCGTGACGATGGCATGCCAGGCGCCGATGAGTTCGTTGTAGGCGCGGGCGTCTTCGGCCCAGCCGGCGCGTTCGCAGAGGGTGTAGAGGTGGTAGGCGAGCTGGCGCAGGGGCTAGCCTTTCTCCGGCATGCGGGCGAGCAGCTCGCCGGCGGCCGATTCGCCTGCTTCGTTCAGGCGGCGGATCATGTGGTGCAGGGCCTCCCACACAGGCGTGCGCTCGTCCCGGGTGGGATCCCAGTCGGCCGGGTATTCCTTCCATTTGAGCAGGCGCACCTTGCCACCGCCGGATTCCAGTACGCCGGCCTCG
>JALSIC010000054.1 GCA_026981935.1 Gammaproteobacteria bacterium | reverse complement strand
AACATCTACTGGTTCGACTGCCGCGCGGTAGTGAATGGTGAAGTCTGTGCCGAAGCAGTGGTTTCCGCCATGCTGGCCGAAGACCCCGAAAAGATCGCCGCCCGCCAGCAACAGCAGCAGGCGTGAGACCAGCGCCAGCAAGCGCTCCTGTCAGGGGAACTTCCTGAAATGAAGTGCAACACCCTTGGAGGGCATGACAACGCTCGCCCTCAGCCATATCAGCCCGCAGGCTCTGAGCATCGAGGAAAGAGCAGCGATAGCCGCCTGCATGCTCAGACGGACTACGTTGAAGCCAGCCCCCTCAGGCCTTGAGCCGCCCATACCTCCACCATCTGGCGTGTGAGCTGCGGCGCAACAACAACAAGGATGGCTCATACAGGCCCGTCAGCACCAATGGCCGCCATTTTGTGCGTCGCCAGTGAAGTTCCTGGAGGAGCTTGCCACCTTTATCCATCGCACAACTGCACAAGAACCGAACGGAAGGAACAAATCGCCGGCTAGCTGCACAAAGGCACGGAGAGAGGCCTACGATGTGTACGCCATGAGACCATCTGCAGCTGAATCTACTCGCTCGCCCGGAAGGATGACAAACCGTGGCAACTCCTCCCCCACTATTGCACCAGGTGCAGGCAACAGGGTGAAAAGCCAGCAAATTGTTGATCCGGGAGCGCATTCCCACCTCCGAACATCCCGAAGAAGTCAATGACCACTCCCAGGCAGGCCACTGGGAGGGGAGTCTCATGTTCTGCTGGCGCAACCATCCCGCTCTGGTGCTCATCGAGCGCAAGAGCCGCTGCATCACCATCCCCCGCCTGAGAACTGGCGATTTTGGTGGTAGCTATTTGGTATCTATTGGATTGAATGGAGACGGCACAAATTCATAACCCATCGAATTATTGGTGCCGGCTGAGGGACTTGAACCCACGACCCCCTGATTACAAATCAGGTGCTCTACCAACTGAGCTAAGCCGGCATCCGTGAAAGGGCACATATCTCACGAACAGAAAAGACTCACCGCGCTTTCTCTATCCCGTGATGCAGGGGCTGACAAGCGTCTTTGGGGCATGGATTACGTAGCCTGTTGTCTGGAAATTGGGATTTGGGCTGATCATGCATCCTGGCATTCCCATTTGATATAGGCCTTCGTGTCAACGGCCCAGCGTTTGTCGATCTCGACAACTACAGCGCTGACGAGGCGTTCCAATGAATCCTTGTTTGGAAACACTCTGACCTTGACGGTGCGACGCTTGAGCTCCTGCTAAATGGCGCGCTCAATTGGGTTTGACGTGCGCAAGCGGCGGCGATGGTGACCAGGCAAAGCAGAAACCGTCAGGCCCTCGGCACGTTTTCCTCCAGCCATTCGACCAACTTCGGGGCTGCGTCGCGGTAGTTGGCGACAAGATCGTTCAGGAGGGCCTCCGCCTTGGCTATGTCGGGGGGCATTCCAGACGGCGCGCAGCTCGGTGCCAATGCGTTTGCAGATGGTGGCATTCGGGGCGTGATGGATGGCATTTTGAGCCAGGTGGAGCTGGGCATTGCCGGGTGCGCTACCGCTTGCGCTGCTTGAGCGCGGCGCCGCCCAACACGGCCCGGCGCACCGCACGCAGACCGCTGTGGTCGTCAGAAACGACATATTCCATCCCGCGCAGGCCGCGCCTCCGGGCCGATACCGATGGCCGAAAGCACGGCAGCTTCACAAACCACGCCACTGATGCGCACCTTCTCGTAACGGGCATCCAGGAAGAGGTAGCGGACTTCCCGGAGGGGGGCAGTTGCGCCAGGCCTCCAGCTCCTCGTCCAACAGCCTGGTGGCACGGCTTACCTCTGAAGACGACAGGCTCTCGATGCCGAACTGGCGCATCACCGCCTCGGCCTCGCGGGTGGAGACACCCTTGATGTACAATCTCAGCCACTGCCAGCATCACCGCGCGCACCGAGCGGCGGCCACGCTCCAGAGATTGCAGGTAAAAGGGTTCGCCCTCATGCCCGGCACTCTTGGGCACCTGCACCGTAACCCCGTGCCCGCCGGTGTGTCGATCCGCCTAGGCTTGGAGCCGTTGGTATAACCCCGCCGGGTGGTCGTGTGCTCGTAATGGTCCGCGCCGAGGAAGCGCTCGCGCTCGATCCGCATTGCCAGTTCGAACATCCGGGCGAAGATATTCGCCATGTCGTCTGCCCCATGCTCGATCAGCTGTTCCAGGATGCCCTCAAGCCCTGTATGCTCGGTTCGTCCATTTCTGGTCCTCCACGGTTGGTTTTGCAACTCCATGGAATACCAGAATGGACCACCGCCCCTACCAAGGCTGCCCCCGGCAGGGGCACACAGCGGAATCTCCAACAAAATTTCCAGACGTCAGGTTACAGTACCTGGGCGGCCCAGGGCCTGAGAGATATGGCTTGAGTGTGGTCCACCTGTGCATGCAGACGGGCTATCACTGCTCTTTTCTCGAAGCTCAGAGCTTGCAGGCTGACATGGCAACATTCCTTTGTTGGGGGCAAGCGTTATCATGTCCTCCAAGGGTGTTGCACTTCATTCTTGAGTGGACCATCCCTTTAACGAACATCAACAGGCCGCAGGACAGCCCTTGTAAAATACTTCACATTCGACTGGATTCCCACGGTCGTGCAATCCGCCAATGATCTGAAAGAATGGTCGGAGCGGCCGGACTTGAACCGGCGACCCCCACACCCCCAGTGTGGTGCGCTACCAGGCTGCGCTACGCTCCGCCATGAATGAACATGTGAATCTCAGCGGCAGGTGCTGGGCA
>JALSIC010000053.1 GCA_026981935.1 Gammaproteobacteria bacterium | reverse complement strand
CAATAAACCTGATCATTGCATAAATTCCCTCTCCCCCAGGGTTAGGGTGAGGGGATCGCATAGACGAGAAAATCGCCTGGATCCTGTCCCCTCACCCCGGCCCTTGCCGCCGGGAGAGGGGGGATTTATTGAATTCACCCCATGGGGCATCCCGCAACGACGCAGTTTTGAACAATGACACCTTCAAACACAGCACGAAAACGCGATGGGGCATGAATTTTATGCAACTGTCAGGCAAAGCGACCGCGGTCCGGTTCGCGCAAATCAACATTCCGTGATGCTGACAGCCAGTCCGCCCAGGGAAGTCTCCTTGTATTTTTCCGACATTTCCTGGCCGGTCTTTTTCATGGCCGCAATACAACTGTCCAGAGGCATGAAATGCTGGCCGCTGCCGCGCAACGCCAGGGAGGCCGCCGCATGGGCCTTGATGGCCCCAAACCCGTTACGCTCGATACAAGGTACTTGCACCAGTCCCTTGACGGGGTCGCAGGTCATGCCGAGATGGTGTTCCAGGGCAATCTCGGCGGCATTCTCCACCTGGCCGGGCGTGCCCCCTTTGGCCTGGCAGAGCCCTGCCGCGGCCATGGCGGCAGCAGACCCGACTTCCCCCTGACAACCCACCTCCGCGCCCGAGATGGAGCTGCGGTGCTTGATCAAACCCCCGATGGCGGCGGCGGTCAAGAGGAAATCCTGCACCTGTTCCGGCGATCCACCCTCGTGGACGACGAAGTAATACAGCACCGCCGGCAAGACTCCGGCCGCTCCGTTGGTGGGCGCCGTGACCACCATGTGGCCCACGGCATTTTCCTCGTTGACGGCCATGGCATACGCACACAACCAGTCGTTGAGACTGGCATGCTCCGGGCTGTCGTTCAACTGTTCATGGAGGCGATGCGCCCGCCTGGGAATATCCAGGCCACCGGGAAGCACTCCACCGGTGGACAGTCCCCGCTGCAGACAGGTCCGCATGGCCTCCCAGACGGCATCCAGGCCCTGCTCCAGTTCAGCGGCAGACATATTGGCCAGCTCATTGGCGCGTTTCATTTCCGCAATGGAAAGGCCGCTCTCCGCAGCCATGCGCAACATGGCCCGCGCCGAGTCGAAAGGATAGGGGCACGCCTTCGCAGGGGGCGGTCTGAGCGGTGCCTGAATTGCTTCGATTTCATCCTCGCTCGCCACGAAACCACCGCCAATGGAAAACCAAGTGTGCCTCAGCAGTGTTTCGCCACAGGCGTCTTGCAGAGAGAAAATCATCCCGTTGGGATGTTGCGGCAAGGGCGGGCCTTGATCGAAGACAATATCACGCCGGGGATCGAAAGAAATGAAATGCTCTCCCAGGGAGAGGCCGGATGATCCCCACAGTTGTTCGACGAGACCGGCCACATCTTCCTTCGCGAGCCGGCCCGGCGAGTAGCCATGTAAGCCGAGGAGAACGGCGCGATCCGTGGCGTGGCCCTTCCCCGTGAAGGAAAGGGAACCTTTCAAAATGCAAGTAATATGCAAGTCCGCGGCGCCCGGCAGGGCAGCCAGTTTCCCGGACAACTGCGCCCGGAAGCGTCCCGCCGCCACCATGGGTCCCATGGTATGCGAGCTGGAAGGACCGATGCCGATCTTGAACAAGTCGAGCACGCTGATGAACATGATATTCCCCCCGCGGATCCACAGCCGAGTCCATTCGCGCCTTCGGTCCTCTTCATACAATGATACACTGCTGGATGATAAGGTTCGCATTCCACACAAAAGCCCTCTTCTGTTCGCGGAATTGGCATCGACAGTCTCCCGTCTTCATGACCGTGCCAGGCAGCTTACGATTCTGCAAGAAAAGCCATGGCGTTGTCGTGCATGGCGGCCCCCAGTGCGGCCTGGAGCGGATTCAGGACTTCAGGCAGGATCCCGCCGCTCAGTTCATCCATGAAGATCTTCTTGACCTCCGTGGGCAGGATGAGCGTACGGGTCAGTTTCTCCCGGACAAACGTGGCATGGTAGCTACGGCCACGGAAAACTTCATTGATGGCCGCCCGCACGGGAATACCGGGCAGCCGGATCTGCGCCAGCCGTTTCACCCAGGCCTCCACATGATCTCCCCATCGCACCATGTCGATCTGCTCAGTGCCCACGTTGAAGACAGGTGTCTCGCCCATGCCGGGGCGCCTGTAATTGTAGGCGTGCACGTCATAGACCAGCACGGCAGAATGCAGGCTTTCCAGCTTGCGATAGAGCGCACCCAGCACCGCATAGAAACCGGCATGCTTTTCGAGGCTCCGCGCGCGCTCGCTTGCGCTGAGCGGCGCATGCCAGACGGAACGGCCCCACGCCGTTTCATGGATGCAGGATCCCGGCGCCCGATTCAGGTCATATTCGAAACGGGAGTCACGCGCCACGACCGTGATGGGCTGATCCGCGATCAGGCTGTCCGTGCAAGGATCCTCCTCGTAGCGGCGCTGTGCCTCGCTCCAGGCGCATTTGGCTTCAAGCTCGCTGCGCAGCCGATGACCGGCATGAACGGCGGTACAGACCCAGTGAACGTAATCATGGATGTGTATCTCGAAGGCGCCATCATCGATGCAAGCATGACATGGCTTCCCGGCCGCAATGCGCGCCACGCATGCTTTGTGATCCAATGCCATCATGATGATATGTGCTCATGATATCCTGGCCGGACAACAATATACATCGTGTTTCAACAGGTACGGGGTCAAGGTCAGGGCCACGTCATCTAACCTCCCAAGCCTCTGAGAGGCTGAGGTTCTGATTTAGCACTGTATTTTTCCTGGGTTACGGTATAACGCCCCCCATGAACAAGGGGAAAGCCAGGGGTTCTGTGGTGTT
>JALSIC010000052.1 GCA_026981935.1 Gammaproteobacteria bacterium | reverse complement strand
GGTCGAAATGACAAGGGAGTATGGTCGAAATGACAGGGAATATGGTCGGAATGGCAAGGGAGTACGGTCGGAAGGACAGGAGCCGCGGTGGGAATACATTATTGTTGTCATTTCGAGCACAGCGGGAAATGACAGGGGGCTGTTGGCTGAGTCCCCCTTGTCATTCCGAGCGCAGCGAGGAATCTTGGCGGCAGTGGTGCAGGATTTCTCCCGCCGGTGAAATGACAAAGGCATGTAGTGCGGATCAGCCAATAGGGTAACTTTCATCCCGGAAGGCACGAATCCAGGTCCAACATAAACAACACAAGCACAAAAAGCGGCAAAATCGGTCTGACCAAAAATCACTTCCTTTTAAAAACCATGGCGCAGCGTGGACAGCACACACCATGCGTATCCATCCACTTGCACAGGGCGGTCAGCAACGCGGCTTCAATGGCGGTTTCAAAGGCGGCTTCTGAAGTCCGTTTCGCCATCAGCTCCTCATCGTAGCACCTGGATCTCAAGATCCAGACCGAGGGCCGCCCACGCCCTGTCCGCAGTCAGCACCGGCAGCGCCTTGTCCATCGCCAATGCCAGACAGGCGCGATCCGCCAGGGACAACCCGTGATTCCTGGTCCGGGACCAGAGGCGCGCGGCAGTTTCCGCCTGCTGCGGTGTGAAAGGCTCGAAGGTCACCCCGACCTCGATGAACTCCTGCTGCATCCCTTCGATATCCACCTTGCGTTGCAGAGATTTCTGCAGCACCTCGGACCAGTTCACGGCTGAAACACGGGCCCCCTCCAGGGCCGGGGACACCGCCTCCCCCCCCGGCTCCTCGTGCAGGAAGGCCAGCAGGGCCGAGGCATCGAGCACGACGCTCACGGGGCCCCGTCCTCACCAGCCGCCTCGGCCCGTCGCTCAGCGATCAGCTCATCCACCAGACTGACGTCCCCGGGTATGTGCCGAAACCGCTCGCGCAACCGCTTCTCCACGGTCTCCCGGCGCTCAAGTACCAGGCTCTCACCGACCTTTCGGGCCACCAGCCGGTCTCCGGGCTTTAATTTCAAGGCCTTGCGCAACGCCGCCGGGATGACCACCCGGCCCTGGGCGCCGACCTGTACCTCATTGTCAGATGATGCCATCAGAGTAACCTCATGCCATATGACTGTATAGTGTGGCACATAAGTGTAATCCTGTCCAAATAATAACGCTTCACCAAGGATCACTAGCGAAAGAACACCCAGCTTTAGGGCCGCGAATGACTTTATACCCCAGCATACAGCTTCCAGCTTGCTGGGGCTGGGCGGGTCGTTGCCGAGAACGCCGCACGGCGTACCCGGTACCCCGAGGCGCAATGCAGCGCGCCAACCTGGATATTCTGTCGAAAGTCCCTGCGCTTCAGGAAGTCCTGGCGATCCCCACCAGTATTAGCGGCATCGAGGATGTCGATCGTGGGTTGGCCAGCAGTTTCTGCAACAACTCATCGAGATGGTAGGCCCGGGCATATAGTTTCGCAGCTCGCCGATCAGGCAATCACAAGCACTCCTCCCGCCAGAGGGATTATATGGCCGGGTGGTGTATGTGAAATGCAGAAGAAGCCAGTATTCGAGACACGGAACTGATGATATAGACTGGAAAACACCCGACAGCCTGAATCCCGCCAACGCATTCGTCGCCTCGGCATACGTTGTATGGGTATCCTTGCCGAAATCCCATTTTTCTGTATTTGTTTCTAATATTTGAATGCAGCATCAGGTTCCCACATCGGACCTTGACAGCGACCTTGTGCGCTCTTATTCTCTAAATAGGAGTTTTTCGCTTCATGAGTTGCTATGAAAATCATCTGCCTCCACGAGAACAGACTCACCCCCCTGCTCCAGATGGGCGCCGCCATCGAGGACCTGACACCCCGTGGCCTGTGGAATACGCCCTACCATCTGGTGTCCATGTCCGATGAGCAGTTTGAGGCCTTGCGGGAGATCTACGGGGAAGTTGCCGAGCAGGAAATGGAGGATGTCACCCCGGCCATGGTGAGACGCCCATTGACTGAGACCAGCGGGTTCCTCTACTGCCGGGGCGGTCGAATCCCCAACGGAACCCGCCTGCGCGCTCACTATCTGGCCCGCGACTACGAGGCCGAGGTGCGGGGCGGCAAGGTATGGTTCAACCAGAAGGCCTACGACTCCCCGTCCAAGGCAGCCCGCGCCATCACAAAAAACCAGGCAAACGGCTGGAAATTCTGGGAATATTACGATAACGAATCCGGTCGGTGGCGCAGCCTCAGCCACTTGCGGGAAAAACAGCAACAACTGAAACCAGCGGCAAACGGCTAAGGACATGGCAGGAAAAAAGAAGACGACCAGGAAGAAAACGGCAAGCAAGACCAACAACGGCGCCAACGTCGGCTACGAGGCCCAGCTCTGGCAGATGGCCGATGCCCTGCGCGGCTCCATGGACGCGGCCGAGTACAAGCACGTCGTCCTGGGGCTGATCTTCCTCAAGTACATCTCCGACGCCTTCGAGGAGACACACGCGCGGCTCGAGGCCGAGCGCGACCAGGACGCCGACCCCGAGGATCCGGACGAGTACCGCGCCCAGAACATCCTCTGGGTGCCACCCGAGGCGCGCTGGGCGCACCTGAAGTCACAGGCCAGGCAGCCCACCATCGGCCAGCTCGTGGACGACGCCATGTCCGCCATTGAGCGGGACAACCCCAGCCTCAAGGCGTGCTGCCCAAGGACTACGCCCGCCCGGCGCTGGACAAGACGCGGCTGGGCCAGCTCATCGACCTCATCAGCAACATCAAGGTGGAGCGACGAGGAGGCCCGCTCCAAAGACGTGCTGGGCCGGGTCTATGAGTATTCCTCTCCCAGTTCGCCAGCGCCGAGGGCAAAAAGGGCGGCGAGTTCTACACGCCCCGCTGCGTGGTCAAGCTGCTGGTGGAGATGCTGGAGCCCTACCAGGGCCGGGTTTACGATCCCTGCTGCGGCTCCTCCGGCATGTTCGTACAGTCGGTGGAATTCATCCTGGCCAATCCGTCCTTCAACGTCAGCGACTGGGGCACGAGCGCCTGAAGGATGATCCCCGCTGGAAATACGGCACCCCGCCCAAGGGCAACGCCAACTTCGCCTGGGTGCAGCACATCATCCACCACCTGGCCCCCACCGGCACCGCCGGCTTCGTGCTGGCCAACGGCTCCATGAGTTCCAACCAGTCCGGCGAGGGTGAGATCCGCAAGCACGGCCACGCGCTCACCCCTGATCGCTACGTGGGCACGGAAAAGCAGGAAGACGACGGCGAACCTTTTGATGAAAAGATGAAGCGGCTCACCGCCCAGCGGTGTGAGCAGGTGGCCGAGGCACGGCGGCTGGACGAGGTCATCACCAGGAATCTGGCGGAGCTGGGGTTCGGAGAGCAGGTTTATGGATGAACAGCCTTCTGACTTGTTATTTATCCAACGCTACGTCCGGGAAGGCAAGCTGTTCCGGACCTATCATGCAAACATTCGGCTGCAACAACGGGCGGTCAGCCGGCACATGGTCACGGAAAACGTGGCCACCTATGAAATCCTGGAGCATTACCCGGAGAGCCAAGCCAGCCGGTATCTGCCCAGTTGCCTAGTTTATGCCAGGCATGAGGAGGAAATCATCCACATACTGTTCGCACTGGACAAAGAGGAAGACAACGTGCGGATCATCACTGTCTATCGGCCCGATCCCTCGACCTGGGAAGCCGATTTAAAGAGGAGAAAAAGGCCATGAAATGTCACGTTTGCGAGGGTGAATTCGTCGCCACTACATCCGATTTGCCCTTCAAGCTCGATGCCAGGCGCATCGTCATCTTCAAGGAGCTCCCGGTATTGCAATGCAGCCAATGCGGAGAGTATCTGCTGGAAGATCGGGTCATGTCGCGCGTAGAAGAAATGTTGAAGGGCGTGGATGAATCGGCGGAGCTGGAAATCCTGCGTTATGCGGCTTGAGATCACATTTTGTGACCTCAACTTGGGGCGGCCGGCGCTACCCACCTTATGTGACGGCGGGGTCGGCACAGGGCTATTTCAGGCCGAGCCGTGCCCGGGCCTCCGCCAGACTGACTTCGCGTCCCGCATCCAGATCGGCCAGGCCCACCACCACGGCGCGCATGAAGGCGCGCTCCTCCTCGGCGGTCTCGAATTCCGTTACCGACTGCACCACGGCCACGCCCCGCCCGCGGCGGGTGACCAGCACGGGCCGGTGGGTCTCGGCGGTGTGTTTCACCACCCGGCCCGGATTGGTCTTGAGGTCCGTGAGCGATACCACCTCACCGCAGGATCCGACAGGCATGGCCATTCCCCGCGCCTTGTGGACAGGATTGATCAGGGGATGCAGGAAACAATAGATCAGCAAGATGGTGGGCCCGCCAGGACTCGAACCTGGGACCAAGGGATTATGAGTCCCCTGCTCTAACCAACTGAGCTACAGGCCCTGAAAGCAGGGGCTATTCTAGCAGTTTTCCACCAGGGGCTAGCAAGCGGGCAGGCTAAGCCGGTGATCAAGGCGCAAGCAAGCACGCGGCCCCCGCAGTGGGGGCCGCGTGCTTGTTGGCATCAGTCCACGAAACTGCGCAGGGCCTCGGAACGGCTTGGATGGCGCAGCTTGCGCAGGGCCTTGGCCTCGATCTGGCGGATGCGCTCGCGGGTGACGTCGAACTGCTTGCCCACCTCTTCCAGGGTGTGGTCGGTGTTCATGCCGATGCCGAAGCGCATGCGCAGGACCTTGGCCTCGCGCGCGGTGAGGCTTTCCAGAACCGAGGAGGTGGCTTCGCGCAGCCCTTCCACGGTGGCGGAGTCAGGCGGCGACAGCACGTTGGGGTCTTCAATGAAGTCGCCCAGGTGCGAATCCTCGTCGTCGCCGATGGGGGTCTCCATGGAGATGGGTTCCTTGGCGATCTTGAGCACCTTGCGGATCTTCTCCTCCGGCATGTCCATGCGCTCGGCGAGTTCCTCGGGGGTGGCCTCGCGGCCCATCTCCTGCAGCATCTGGCGCGAGATGCGGTTGAGCTTGTTGATGGTCTCGATCATGTGCACCGGGATGCGGATGGTCCGGGCCTGGTCCGCGATGGAGCGGGTGATGGCCTGACGGATCCACCAGGTGGCGTAGGTGGAGAACTTGTAGCCGCGCCGGTACTCGAACTTGTCCACCGCCTTCATGAGGCCGATGTTGCCTTCCTGGATGAGGTCGAGGAACTGCAGGCCGCGGTTGGTGTATTTCTTGGCGATGGAGATCACCAGCCGCAGGTTGGCCTCCACCATCTCCTTCTTGGCGCGGCGTGCCTTGGCATCGCCGATGGACATCTTGCGGTTGATGTCCTTGATCTCGTTGATGCTCAGACCCGCTTCGTCCTGAATGGCGATGAGTTTCTTCTGGGCGCGCAGGATCTCGTCCTTGTGGGCCTCGAGCACCGGTGAATAGTCGTGCCCCGCCGCGATCTGGCGCGGCAGCCATTCCAGGTCGGTCTCGTTGTCGGGGAAGGTGGTGATGAAGTCCTTGCGCGGCATGTGGGCCTTGTTGACGCAGATGGACATGATGATCTTTTCCTGGGCGCGGATGCGGTCCACGGTGTGGCGCAGGTTCTTCACCAGCATGTCCATGATGCGCGCGGTGAGCTTGAAGTTCATGAAGCACTCCGCCATGGCCTTGCGCGCCTTGATGGTGCGCTTGTCGCCCTGCCCGTACCTGGCTGCGGCGGCCATGTACTTGTCATAGCGCTTCTTCAGCTCGGCGAAACGCTTGCGGGCCTCCTCCGGGTCGGGCCCGGTATCCACGATCTCGGCGGCCTCCTCGTCGTCACCCGCCTCCTGGCTCTCGGTGGCGGCAGCGGCCGCGGCCTCCGCGGCTTCGTCCTCGTCGCGGTAACCCGTGATCACGTCCGCGAGTCGCATCTCCTCGTTGGCCACCTTTTCATAGGTGTCCAGCAGGATCCGGATGGTCTCGGGGTAGTCGGCGACGGCCTGCAGCATCTGCAGCTGGCCGCTTTCGATGCGCTTGGCGATGCGGATCTCGCCTTCGCGGGTGAGCAGCTCCACGGTGCCCATGTCGCGCATGTACATGCGCACGGGATCGGTGGTGCGCCCGAATTCGCTGTCCACGCTGGCGAGCGCCGCCGCAGCCTCTTCGGCCACCTCCTCGTCGGCGGCAATGACGGCGTCGTTGACGAGGATGTTGTCCGCCGTCGGGGCAAACTCCTGCACGGAGATCCCCATGTCGTTGATCATGCTGATGATATCCTCGATCTGCTCGGGATCGACGATATCGGCGGGCAGAAAGTCGTTCACCTCACGATAGGTGAGGTAACCCTGCTCCTTTCCCTTGGCAATGAGTAACTTCAGCTGTGATTCACGCTCTTGCTTCATTTACCTTCCTACCCCTTAAGCGGTTCATTCCAAAAAAATAACTGGTCATTCTATATCAGGCCGGCGGGACTTGTGAACCCTGTATAGCGGCCGTCAGTCGAAATTCTTTTTTTCCTCCAGCAGCGCCCTGAGCCGTTGTTTGCCCGCGGTGTCCAGGTCGGCCTTGGCCGAGAGGATCTCGATCTCCCGGCTCAGGCGCTGGCGGTCCAGCCCGCGCAAAACATCCGTGAATTCCCGTGCCACCTCGGCCGCCCCCAGGGGCTCGGGCGCTTGGGCGAGCCGTGCCAGGTGCTTGCCGTAGCGGTGCTCCCGCCAATGCTCCAGCAGGGTTCCCGTGTTGAAATGAGGGTTTTTCTGCAATAATTCAAGCATTTCGATCAACAATTCCATGCCCGGCTGATCCAGGGCGCGGAAACGCCCCGGATCGCCCGCGTCTGCTGCCAGACCCGGCTGATGCAGCAGCAGCGTGATGGCGCGTCGCACCAGGGACAGTTCCCGGCCCCGCTGCGATGATGCCGGTCCCGCTGCCGCGCCGCCCCGCCCTTCGGCCTCCTTTCCTTCCAGCAGGGCGGCAAGGGCCGTGCCCTCCATGCGCGCCAGCTCCGCGAGGCGCTGGGTCATCATGTGCCGGAAGACCCCGCGGGGTAATTTAGACAAATAGGGCCGGGCAAGTTCCACCAGCCGCGCCCGTCCGTCGATACTGCTTATATCGACCTGGGCGCAGAGATGGTCATAGAAAAAGGCGGAAAGTGTGACGGCGTTGGCAATCCGCACCTCGAAACCTGCTTGATTTTCCCGACGCACCACGCTATCCGGGTCCTCGCCTTCGGGCAGGAACATGAAACGGGCCTGGCGCCCTTCCCCCATCAAGGGCAGGGCATTCTCAAGGGCACGCCAGGCCGCCTCCCGCCCGGCACGGTCGCCGTCGAAACAGAACACGACCTCGGGCACCAGCCGGAAAAGGCGCTGGATATGCGTCGTGGTGGTGGCCGTGCCCAGGGTGGCACAGGCATAGCGAATGCCGTGACAGGCCAGCATGATCACATCCATGTAGCCCTCCACCACGAGCAGCCTCTCAAGGTGGCGCACGGCCTGACGCGCCTCGTAGAGGCCATAGAGTTCGCGCCCCTTGTGAAAAACCGGCGTCTCCGGTGAGTTGAGATATTTGGGTGTCCCCTCTCCCAGCACCCGCCCGCCGAAGGCGATCACCCGGCCTCTCTGATCCCGGATAGGAAACATGATGCGCTCGCGAAAGCGATCGTAGTGCCCGCCGCTCTCCTTTTCGATCAGCAGGCCGGCCGCGAGCAGGGCGGGCCTGTGCGGGGCGCCGAGTGCCGGAAGCAGGTGATCCCAGCCGGGGGGCGCATAACCCAGGCCGAACTCGGCTGCGATCTCGCCACGCACGCCCCGACGCTTGAGATAGGCGACGGCCGCCTCGCGCCCCGGGTGCTCGCGAAGCTGGCGTCGGTACCAGTCCGCAGCCGCCTGGAGCACGCCATAGAGGTCGGGCCCGCTGCGCGCCGGCGCCGCAGCCTGGCTGTGCGGCACCTCCAGTCCCACGCGGGCCGCCAGCATCTCCACGGCTTCGGGAAATTCCATGTGCTCGTAGGCCATGAGAAACCCGATGGCAGTGCCGTGGGCACCGCAACCAAAACAATGATAGAACTGCTTTTCGGGACTGACGGTGAAAGAGGGGGTCTTTTCATCGTGGAAAGGGCAGCGCGCCACATACTCCCGACCCGCCTTGCGCAAGGGGATGCGGGCGTCGATCACTTCGACGATATCGACGCGGCTGATGAGATCGTCGATGAACTGCTGGGGAATGCGGCCGGCCATTACAGCGTTCAGATATCAGAAGTCGTCATGACATCTGACATCCGATACCTGAAACCTGTCGTCCGGTCTACCCCAGGCGCTGCTTCACGCGGGCGCTCACGGCGCCCATATCGGCGCGCCCCTGGATGCGGGGCTTGAGCTGCCCCATCACCTTGCCCATGTCACGGGGACCGCTGGCACCCGCGCTCCGGATGGCCTCGTCGATGAGCGCATCCAGTTCCGCCTCGCTCAGAGGCGGGGGCAGATAGCGCTGGAGGAGTTCGATTTCGAAGGACTCCCTGGCCACCAGATCCTCGCGCCCGGCGGCCTGAAACTGGGCCAGGGCATCGCGGCGCTGCTTGAGCATCTTGTCCAGCACCGCCAGGATCTGGCTGTCGTCGAGGGTGTGGCGCTCATCCACTTCGCGCTGCTTGATGGCCGCCATGATCATGCGGATCACGCCCAGGCGCTGGCTGTCCTTGGCCCGCATGGCGGCCTTCATGTCGTCCTGGATGCGTTGTTTGAGCTGTTCTGCCATCTCTCGGGGTTCCGGCCCCTGTCCGGCTACTGGGATCCGGCTACTGGGATCCGGCTACTGGGATCCGGCTACCGGGGTCCGGCTACCGGGATCCACCTCTGCGCGAACAAACAAACTTGAATCAATAATGGGCCCGCAACAGGCGGTTCTTCTCCATCATGGTGCGCTTCTGCTGGCGCTTGATGGCGGCCGCCTGCTTGCGCTTGCGCACCGCGGTGGGCTTTTCATAATACTCACGCCGGCGGATCTCGGACAGCACGCCGGTCTTCTCGCAGATGCGCTTGAAGCGCCGCAGGGCAACTTCAAAGGGCTCGTTTTCTCTCAAACGTACATGCGGCATAAATCTGACTCTCTGTAGGCTTGGATTGCAGCAAAGAACCGGTGATGATATCGTTTCTTCCTGGAAATTGCAAAATGGCTGGATTCTTCTCCAATATCTCACGGGCGTCCATATGCCCCCTGGCAACCCAGGACAGATTTCAGACCCTATCCAGGGAACGATCAGGCGCAGAGACTATGGGACGGTATCGCCCCTTCCTGAAGAATCCACGCCCTCTCCCGATCCATGTCTTTCACCCCTGAACGCAAGCCTGGAGACCGGACGCTCCTGGTCACCGGCGGCGCCGGTTTCATCGGCGCCAATTTCGTCCTGGACCTGCTCCAGCGGGAGGCCGACATCCAGGTCGTCAACCTGGACGCCCTGACCTATGCCGGCAATCTGGACACGCTGGCACCGGTACTGGAAGACCCCCGTCATGTTTTCGTCCGCGGTGACATCCGTGACCGGGCCCTGGTGCGCTGCCTCCTGGCGGAACACCGTCCTTGCGCCATCATCCATTTCGCCGCCGAATCCCACGTGGACCGCTCCATCGACGCGCCCGGGGATTTCATCCACACCAATGTCGTGGGCACCTTCGAACTGCTGGAGGCGGCGCGCGCTCACTGGGAAGGCCTGCCGCCGGAAGAACAGGCGCGTTTCCGCTTTCTCCACGTCTCCACCGACGAGGTCTACGGCAGCCTGGGGGAAACGGGCTATTTCACCGAACAGACAGCCTATGCCCCCAACTCGCCCTACGCCGCCTCCAAGGCCGCTTCCGATCATCTGGTACGGGCCTATTTCCATACCTACGGCCTGCCGGTGCTGACCACCAACTGCTCCAACAACTACGGGCCTTACCAGTTTCCGGAAAAGCTCATCCCCCTCACCATACTCAGCGCCCTGGCGGGAAAACCCCTGCCCGTCTACGGCGACGGCGGCCATGTCCGCGACTGGCTCTATGTCATCGACCACTGCCGGGCCATCTGCCGGGTACTCGCGGCGGGACGCCCGGGCGAGGTGTACAACATCGGCGGCCACAACGAGCAGACCAACCTCACCGTGGTCACCACACTCTGCACCCTGCTGGACGAACTGGCCCCCGACCCGGCGGGCCCCTACCGGCGCCTGATCCGCTTTGTGACCGACCGTCCCGGCCATGACCGGCGTTATGCCATCGATGCCGGCAAGATCCAGCGCGAGCTGGGCTGGCGCCCGGAAGAAACCTTCGACAGCGGTCTGCGCAAGACCGTGCAATGGTACCTGGACCACCGCGACTGGTGTGAACGCGTCACATCCGGCGCCTACCGGGGCGAGCGCCTGGGACTCGGGAAAAAACACCGGGCAGGCGAGGGCCGACAATGAGCGCCACGCGCAAGGGCATCATCCTGGCCGGGGGCTCGGGCACCCGCCTCTACCCCCTCACCCGGGTGCTGAGCAAGCAGCTCCTGCCGGTGTACGACAAGCCCATGATCTATTACCCCCTCTCCACGCTCATGCTGGCGGGCATCCGCGATATTCTCGTCATCTCCACGCCCCAGGACCTGCCGCGCTTTCGCGAGCTGCTGGGCGATGGCAGGCAGTGGGGACTGGCGTTTCACTATGCCCCGCAACCCCGGCCCAACGGCCTGGCCGAAGCCTTTCTCATCGGTGCCGACTTCATCGGCCCGGACCCCGTCACCCTGGTGCTGGGGGACAACATCTTCTATGGCCACGGACTGGCTCGCAGCCTGCAGGCCGCGGCGGCACACGAAAAAGGGGCGACCATATTCGGCTATTACGTCAAGAACCCGGAACGCTACGGCGTGGTGGAATTCGATGCCGCGGGCCAGGCCGTGGGCCTGGAGGAAAAACCGGCCAGGCCCCGCTCCCATTACGCCGTCACGGGACTCTATTTCTATGACAACCAGGTCGTGGACATCGCCCGCCGCCTCACGCCTTCGGCACGCGGCGAGCTGGAAATCACGGACGTCAACCTCGCCTACCTGGCGCGAGGCCAGCTCCGCGTCGAACGCATGGGCCGCGGCACGGCCTGGCTGGACACCGGCACCCACGAGTCCCTGCAACAGGCCGCCGCCTTCATCGAGATCATCGAACAACGCCAGGGGCTCAAGATCGCCTGCCCCGAAGAAATCGCCTATCGCATGGGCTACATCGATGCGGCCCAGGTCCGTCGCCTCGCCGAGCCCATGCAGAACAACGGCTACGGGCAATATCTGCTGGGGCTGGTGGAACAGAGGACAGAGGACAGAGGACAGAGGACAGAGCGTTGAGGGCTGCTTATCATCGACCCGGTTCCGCCGAAACGTCCTGCCCGTTACAATGCGGCCTTCTCCCATGGCCTGGAAGGAATCATGAAAGACTATCAGCGCGAATTCCTGGATCTCGCCCTGGCATACGAGGTGCTGCGCTTCGGCGAGTTCACACTCAAGTCGGGGCGGGTCAGCCCTTATTTCTTCAACAGCGGCCGCTTCAACGACGGACGCGCCGCGGCCCTGCTGGGCCGTTACTATGCCGCCGCCATCGTGGAGGCGGAGAAAAAGGCCGGCCTGCAATTCGACATGCTTTTCGGTCCCGCCTACAAGGGCATCCCTCTGGCAGTGGCCGCCGCCATCGCCCTGCAGGAGCATCACGGCCGCAATCTGCCCTATGCCTTCAACCGCAAGGAAGCCAAGCGCCACGGCGAGGGCGGCATCATCGTGGGCGCGCCGCTGCAAGGCCGGGTGCTGGTGATCGACGATGTGATTTCCGCCGGTACCTCGGTACGCGAATCCGCCGCCCTCATCGAGACCGCGGGCGCCTGCCTGGCAGGGGTCGCCATCTCGCTGGACCGCCAGGAACGGGGTACCGGCACGCGATCCGCCGTCCAGGAAATCGAGGAAGCCTTCGGTGTGCCCGTGGTGAGCATCGCCGGCCTGGATACGCTGATCCACTATCTGGAGGAAAAACCGGACCTGGCCGCGCATCTGGAAAAGGTGCGCGCCTACCAGGCGCGCTACGGCGCGGTATCGGGGGATGATGGATAGCGGGTGCACAGTAGTGATGCGCGGGATCACCGGTTTGCAGCCAAACAAATTGCCGAGCGTAACTCGGCGCGCCTCACCCCAGAATCAGTTTCAACCCCACCAGCACGGTCACCAGCTCGAAGGCCCGCTTGATGAGGCGGCTGCCCTTGACGATGGCGAGATGGGCACCCATGTAGCCGCCCAGCACCGAGCCCAGCAGCAGGGCGGGCAGCCAGTCCCACTGGATGCCGCCCTGCACGCCCAGGGTGACGGCGCCGCTGCCGTTCCAGAACAATCCCACCAGGATGAGGGTATAGGCCACGGCCCGCTTGTAATCCAGGCCGAACCAGCCCACCAGCCAGAGGGTGACGAACAGGCCGGTTCCGGAGGTGAGGGAGCCGTTGAGCACGCCGATGACGAACAGCACCGCGCCGCCCGTCGCGAAACCGCGTCGGTCGCGCCGCGCCGGGCGGTATTCCTGGCCCAGTTCCCGGCGCCGCCATGAGTACACGCCCAGCCCCATGGTGAGCAGCCCCAGGGCCACTTCCGCCGCCCGTCCCGGCACCTGCAGAATGAGACTCGCACCCAGCACGACGCCGGGCAGGCCACAGGCGAGAATGAACAGCGCAAAGCGGCGCTCCAGGACATCCGACTTGAGATAACGCAGGGTCGCGCCCACGCCCAGGGCCACGGAGGCCACCTTGTGGGTGGCCAGCGCCAGGGCGAAAGGCAGCCCCAGCAGGATCAGGGCCGGCAGCTGGATCAGCCCGGCACCGCCCCCTGAGAAGGCGGAAAAGACATTGGCCAGCAGAGAGATGAAGAACAGCAGCAGCTGGTCCAACCAGTAGTCCTGATCATCCAAGACTCAGCTCACCCCCAGCTCACCACCAGCTCACCACCAGCTCAACTGGGCAGCCCGGCATACGGCGGAAGATGCGGCCGGGGTGATGCGCATCACCTGCGGATCAGGGTGCCCACGCCCTGGTCGGTGAAGATTTCCAGCAGCACCGCATGCTCCACGCGCCCGTCGATGATGTGGGCCGAACCCACCCCGCCCTCGATGGCCTCCAGGGCACAGCGCACCTTGGGCAGCATGCCGCCATAGATGGCGCCCTCGGCGATGAGACGCTCCACGTCCGCCGCGTCCAGCCCGGTCACCAGATTCTCCGCCTTGTCCAGCACCCCCGGCGTATTGGTCAGGAGGATCAGCTTCTCGGCGCCGAGTTCTGCGGCGAGCCGTGCCGCCACCGTATCGGCATTGATGTTGTAGGACTGGCCGTCCTCGCCCACGCCGATGGGCGCGATGACGGGAATGACCTCGCCCCGGATCAGCACGTCCACCACCGCGCGGTCCATCGCCACGATCTCGCCCACATGACCGATATCGATGATCTCGGGGGCGTTCATCTCCGGCGCAGCGCGGGTGTAGACCAGCTTGCGCGCCCGGATCATGCCCCCGTCCTTGCCCGACAGGCCCACCGCGGTGCCGCCATGCTGATTGATGAGGCTGACGATCTCCTTGTTCACCAGCCCCCCCAGCACCATTTCCACCACGTCCATGGTCTCGCGATCCGTAACCCGCAAGCCGTCCACGAAGCGGGACTCCTTGCCCAGGCGCGTCAACAACTGGTTGATCTGGGGACCGCCGCCATGCACCACCACGGGATTGATACCCACCAGTTTCATGAGCACCACGTCCCGGGCAAAACCGCTTTTCAGCCGCTCATCCACCATGGCGTTGCCGCCGTACTTGATGACCAGGGTCTTGCCGGCAAAACGCCGGATATAAGGCAGGGCCTCGGTGAGCACGCGGGCGATGTTCATGGCGGCAGAACGAGACAGGCTCATGACGACAGACTGGAAGCGAGACGTTTTTTTTCGGATTGCCCCAAGACTAAGGTGGCGCCATGGGGATTGCAAGCTACCGCCCCCCATCAAGTCGATGCCGCATGCCCGCGTTTGACAAGGACGGGCCGTTGCCTGCACACTGCGCCTTGCCCGAGCACAGCAAAGGAGCACTGTATCTTTCCAGGCATCTCGATGGCGAACCGGATTTGGCACCGGATGACATAGACCCTCATGATTTTCGCCTCTTGCCCGCATCTGCCCCTTTCTTCCCCGCCCCCGGCACGCACCCATGGCTAGATTCCTGTGGAAAGGCGAAGACCAGCGTCCCTGGCTGAGAAAAACAGGGCAAGCACTGGAGGCGGGCCTGCTGCGTGCCTTCTGGGCCGCCATGGGCACCTTCTCCGCACAGCGGGCCTCGGCCCTGGGCCGCGGCCTGTTCTCCCGCCTGGGCCCGCGCACGCCCAAGCAACGCCATGTCCTGGCCAATCTGGCCATGGTCTGTCCCGAGGCCGACCCGTCCCGGCGGGAGGAACTGGCGCGGCGCGCCTGGGGCAACATCGGTGCCGTGATCGCCGAGTTTCCCCACCTGCCCCGGCTCATCGAGGATCTGGAGATCGACTGCCGCAACGATGACCCGGATTTTCTTGACCGGCGCAGGCCCTGTATCTTCGTCGCCGCCCACCTGGGCAACCTCTACATGTCCGCCGCGGCCATCCGCGCCCGGGGCTACGAGGTGGATCTCGTCTACAGCCCCCTGGCCAACCCCTACCTGGAACGCCTGGTGCAGGACCGCCTCACCCGCGTCCTGCATACGGGCTTCATCACCAAGCAGGAAGCCCTGCGCCCCATGCTGAAGGCCTTGAAGCGCGGCCGTTCCGTGGGGCTGCATGTCGATGTGCGTGTCGACGGCGGCGAGACATTCCCCCTGCTGGGCGCGCCGGCCACCACCACCACGGCGCCGGCGTGGCTGGCCCTGTCCACGGGCAGCCCCATCGTGCCCGTGCGCACCGAGCGCCTGGCCGATGCCCGCCTGCGCACCACGCTGTTCCCCCCGCTGATCCCCCCGCCCCGGGACTGCCCCCGCGACGCCGCCGTGGACTTCCTCACCCGGCAGATGAACGAGGTCATCGGCCGCTTCATCCGCGAACACCCCGATCAGTGGATGTGCACCAAGCGGCGCTGGCCCAAACCCCTCATGCGGTCAAGGGGGCTTTACTGAACGACGTGGACGGGAAAACCAGGCAACACGCCCCCCCGGCGCGCCCGCCCTGGTCGTGGCGGCAACAGGTCATGCTGCTCAAGGCCTTCTGGTGGCTTTCCGGCCGCCTGTCCCCGGCGCGCGCCTCCCGTTTCGGGCGCCGGCTGCTGGAAACCCTCGGCCCCCGCAGCCGCAAGCACCGCCACGTGCTGGCCAATCTGCGCATGCTGTGTCCGGAGAGGGACGAAGCCGAAATCACCGCCCTGGCCCGCGCCGTCTGGGGCAACCTGGGCGCCTCGCTGGCGGAATTCCCCCACTTCGCCGCCATCATCGATCCCGACTGTGAGTTCGCCTCCCTGGAGGTCGTGTGCGAAAACCGGGATCCCGATTTCCTGGCCCGCAAACGGCCCTGTGTCTTCGTGGCGCCCCACCTGGGCAACTGGGAACTCTCCGGCTATGCCATCCATTCCCTGGGTTATCCTGTGGACCTGGTCTACAACCCGCAGGTCAATCCCGGCCTGGAACGGCTGGTCGCGGCCCGGAGAACGGCACTGGGACAAACGCTCATCCCCAAGGAAAACGCCCTGAGGCGCCTCATTGCCAGCCTGAAGCAGGGCCGCTCCGTGGGCCTGCACGTGGACGTGCGCATCGACGACGGCCTCTCCGTCCCCTTCGCCGGGGCGCCGGCCGCGACCACCCCGCTGCCCGCCTGGCTGGCGCGCAGATTCGACTGCGCCATCGTCCCCGTGCACACCGAGCGCCTGGGAGACGCGCGCTTTCGCAGTGTCATCCACCCGGCCGTCCACGCCCCGGGGGAGGCGCACAAGAGCCTCGAGGAAATCACCGCCGCCATGAACCGGGCCATCGCCGACCTCATCCGCGCCCGTCCCGGACAGTGGCAATGCACCAAGCGCCGCTGGCCCAAGGAGATCATGAAGGTGCGGGGCGCCTATCGCGCCCCGGGGGACACTGACGAGCGCAGCGAGGAATGACAGTATCCCTGTCATTCCGAGCGCAGCGAGGAATCCTGGGACGGTGGGCAGGATTTCTCCCTTCGGTCGAAATGACAATTCTTTCCATCTTTTTTGTCATTCCGAGCGCAGCGAGGAATCCTGGGACGGTGGGCAGGATTTCTTCCTTCGGTCGAAATGACAATTCTTTCCATCTTTTTTGTCATTCCGAGTGCAGCGAGGAATCTTGGGTCACCGGCACAGGATTTCTCCCTGCGGGCGAAATGACACTTCTTTGTCATTCCCCCTTTTTTGTCATTCCGAGCGCAGCGAGGAATCTTGGGTCACCGGCACAGGATTTCTCCCTGCGGTCGAAATGACAAGGGAGTGAGGTCGAAATGAGAGGGAGGTTCGGCCGCAATGACAAGGCACTATGGCCGAGGCGCTGGCGGGGACCTCAGAAAGGCAATTGCAGGCCGGGCTCGAGGGCCAGGATGGCCTTGCGAAACAAGGTCTGGATGCGCGCCAGGGCGGCTTCGTCGTCGGCCTCGAAGCGGATGATGAGGCAGGGCGTGGTATTGGAGGGCCGGATCAGGCCCCAGCCGTCAGCGAAATCGGCGCGGATGCCGTCGATGGTGGAAAGCCGCGCACCGGGAAAATGCGCCGCCGCGGCGAAGCGCTCCATGAAGCGGAAATGCTCCCCCTCGGCCATCTCCACCCGCAGCTCCGGCGTGGATACGGCGTCGGGCAGATCCGCGAACACCGCGGCGGGCGGACGCGCTTCCCGGGCGAGAATCTCCAGCAGGCGCGCCGCCGCATACAGGGCGTCGTCGAAACCGTACCAGCGCTCCTTGAAGAAGATGTGGCCGCTCATCTCGCCGGCCAGCAGGGCGCCGTCTTCCCGCATCTTGGCCTTGATGAGGGAATGGCCGGTACGCCACATGAGCGGCCGGCCGCCGTGCTCCTCGATCACCCGGCCCAGGTGGCGGGAACATTTCACGTCGTAGATGATCTCCGCCCCGGGATGCCGGGAGAGAATGTCGGCGGCATAGAGCATCATCTGGCGGTCCGGCCAGATGATGCGCCCCGTGGCATCCACCACGCCGAGGCGGTCGCCATCGCCGTCGAAGGCCAGGCCCACATCGGCACCCTCCCTTCGTACTGCATCGATGAGGTCGGCGAGATTCTCCGTCTGGCTGGGGTCGGGGTGGTGGTTGGGAAAATGGCCGTCCACGGTGCAGAACAGCTCGCTGACCTCGCAGCCCAGCCGGCGCAGCAGGGCGGGCGCTGCCGCGCCGGCGACGCCGTTGCCACAGTCCACCACCACCTTGAGGGGCCTGGCCAGCCGCACGTCACCCGTGATGCGCGCAAGATAACGGGGCAGGATCTCCTCGGTCTCGTGGCTGCCCTGCCCCGTGACGTAGTCGGACGCCAGGATCCGGCGCCGCAGGTCCTGGATGGCCTCGCCGGAGAGTGTCTCGCCGTCCACCACGATCTTGAAGCCGTTGTACGCCGGCGGGTTGTGGCTGCCCGTCACCATGACACCGGAGCGGGTGTCCAGCTCGTGCGTGGCGAAATAGAGCACCGGCGTGGGCACCCTGCCCAGATCGATGACCCGGCGGCCGGCGGCCTGCAGTCCGTCGCCGAGCGCGGCGACGAACTCGGGACCCGACAGGCGCCCGTCGCGCGCCACGGCCACCGCGGCCTGACCACGCGCCGCGGCGACACTCCCGATGGCCTGGCCGATGCACCGGACGATATCCGGGGTGAGGGTCTCGCCCACGATGCCACGAATGTCGTAGGCCTTGAAGATGGACGACGGGATGTCCGGCAGCTGGGAATTCACGGTGCACTCCTTCTCTTTTTCGGAAACGTCAAACGCGCAACCCGGATCGGCAAGACTCAATGACGGCCGGTGTGGCCGAATCCCCCGGCGCCGCGCCGGCTGGCCGCGAATTCCTCGACGATCTCGAAATCCGCCTGCACCACCGGCACGAACACCATCTGCGCGATGCGCTCGCCCACCTCAATGGTAAAGGGGGCCTCGCCCCGGTTCCAGCAGGAGACGAGGACCTGGCCCTGGTAATCCGAATCGATCAGGCCCACCAGGTTGCCCAGGACGATGCCGTGCTTGTGCCCCAGGCCCGAGCGGGGCAGGATCACCGCCGCCAGCCCGGGATCGGCGATGTGGATGGCCAGTCCCGTGGGAATGAGTGCCGACTCACCGGGAGCGAGCACCAGGGGCCCGTCCAGACAGGCCCGCAGGTCCATGCCGGCGGCCCCGTCGGTGGCATAGCGGGGCAGGGGCAGCTCCCGGCCCAGCCGGGGATCAAGAATCTTGAGCTGGATTTTTTGCATGGTATCTCTCTGCGATCAATGTCACCAGAAGCCGCGCCAGCTTGTCCTTGGCCATCAGCGGAAAGGACTTCGCGCCACCCGGCCAATAGACCGTCACCGCATTGTCCTGCGCTTCGAACCCGCCCTGCGTTCCGCCCACCTGGTTGGCGACGATGAGATCGAGACCCTTGGCCGCAAGCTTGGCGCGCGCATAGTGTTCCACATTCGTGGTCTCGGCGGCAAAACCCACGGTAAAGGGCGGGGCCGCCAGGGCAGCCACTTCCGCCAGGATGTCCGGCGTGCGCTCCAGTTCCAGGGTCAGCCGCGGCGACGACTTCTTGAGCTTGTCACCTGCGACCTGGCGCGGCCGGTAATCGGCCACGGCCGCGGCGGCGATGAACAGATCCGCGACACCGGCGGCGTCCAGCACCGCGGCGCGCATCTCTTCCGCCGTCTCCACGCGCTGGCAGACGACCCGTTCCGGGGGACTGAGCGCCACCGGCCCCGACACCAGGGTCACGGCGGCGCCGGCCTCCTGCGCCGCGCGGGCCAGGGCATAGCCCATCCTGCCGGAGCTGCGGTTGGAGAGAAAACGCACCGGATCCAGGGGCTCGCGGGTAGGGCCGGCGTTCACCAGCACCCGCACTCCCTGCAGGACACCGCTTTCGAACAGGCCCGCCAGATCCGCCGCCAGCATCGCGGGCTCGCGCATGCGTCCCTCCCCCACCTCGCCGCAGGCCTGTTCGCCGCTCTCCGGCCCGAACACGCTCACGCCGCGTGCCGCAAGGCACGCCAGATTCTCCCGGGTGGCGGGCTGCTCCCACATCTGGCGGTTCATGGCGGGCGCCACCGCGAGGGGGGACTCGCTGGCCAGGCACACGGCCGCCAGCAGGTCGTCCGCCCGGCCCTGGGCCAGGCGGGCGAGGAAATCGGCGCTGGCCGGCGCCACCAGGACGACATCGGCCCAGCGCGCCAGCTCGATGTGTCCCATGGCCGCCTCGCTGTCGGGATCCAGGTGCTGGTGTCGCACGGGCCTGCCCGAAAGCGCCTGCAAGGTGAGCGGCGTGATGAAGGCCGAGCCGCCACGACTCAACACCACCTGCACCTCGGCGCCGGCGGCGCGCAGCAGGCGCACCAGCTCGGCGCTCTTGTAGGCGGCGATGCTCCCCGTGACCCCGAGCAGGATGCGCTTGCCCCTCAGGCGCTCCCTGTTTGCTTCGTTTGCTTCGTCTGCTTCGTTTGCTTCGTCTTTCATCACCCTGCACAATGGCCTCACCTGCCCCGCGAAACGGGCAATATACCACGCCGGCGCAAGGCAGAGACCGCGCCGGCCCTGACAAGGAGGTCACCATGCCCATCACCGACTGGCCCGCGGCGGAACGTCCGCGGGAGAAACTCCTGGCGCGCGGTCCTGCCGCGCTCTCCGATGCCGAACTGCTGGCCATCTTCCTGCGCACCGGCTGCCGGGGCCGCACCGCCGTGGACCTGGCCCGGGAGCTGTTGCACGAATTCGGCGGCCTGCGCCCCTTGCTGGAGGCGGAACAGGCCCGTTTCTGCCGCAGCCCCGGCCTGGGAAAGGCCAAGTATGCGCTCCTTCAGGCCGTGCTGGAAATGAGCCGGCGCCACCTGGCCGAAACCCTGCAGCGCGGCCAGCCCCTGCGCGATCCCGGCGAGAGCGCCGCCTATCTCACCGCGCTTCTGCGCCACCGCCCCTACGAGGTCTTCGGCTGCCTGTTCCTGGACAACCGTCACCAGGTGCTGTCCTTCAACGAACTCTTTCGCGGCACCATCAACGGCGCCAGCGTCCATCCCCGGGAAGTGGTCAAAGAGGCGCTGGCGGCCAATGCCGCGGCGGTGATCCTGGCGCACAACCATCCATCCGGCGTGGCGGAGCCCAGTCAGGCGGACCTGGCCCTGACCCGGCGCCTGCGCGATGCCCTGGCCCTGGTGGACATCCGCGTCCTGGATCACCTCATCATCGGCGACGGCGAAACGGTTTCCCTCGCCAGCCGCGGCCTGCTGTGAGAGAATGCGCCACCCCCTTCATCGGCGACGAGGTGGTGCTGTGGCTGCGTGGCGACTACGCCATCGGCGATGCCACCCTGAACCGTTTCTTCGTGCTGCACTTCCTGTTCCCTTTCATCATCTTCGCAATGGTCTTCATGCACCTGGTCGCCCTGCACTACGTGAAGAGCAGCAACCCCACCGGCATCGACCTGCCGAAATCGGCACAGATCCCCTTCCATCCCTACTACACCATCAAAGATCTCTACGGGCTGGGCCTGTTTCTCATCGCCAAGGCGCGGGAAGGCGGGCCGGCCTACGTCTATACCCTGCTCACCAGTTTCTACACCACGCCGGAAGGCCGCGTGGACAACCGGCTCTTCCCCGGCATCAAGATGCCCGATGCCCTGGGCAGCTCCAGTCCCGGCAACCAGGCGGCCGTGGACAGGACGGCACGGGAAGTGGCCCTGTTCCTCGCCTGGGCGGCCGATCCGCGGGCGGAGGAGCGGCATCGCCTGGGCCGCTATGTCCTCGCCTATCTCGTGCTGCTCACCTTTCTGCTCTATCTCAACAAGCGGCGTGTCTGGCAACGCCTGCCCGCAGACAACCCTGAGATCGATCCAGCCTCAACGAAGGCCTCACCGTAGCGCTTCTTGCCCCTCTTATCCAGTTGATCCATGGCGCCTCGATACTTTGCCATTTCAATGCAGTACCTTGTCATTTCGATGCAATACCTGTCATTTCGATGCAGCACCTGTCATTTCGAGCGCAGCGAGAAATCTTGAAGCAGCGGGACAGGATTCCTTCCTTCGGTCGAAATGACACGAAAGTAACGTGGCACACAGGGGGTCAAAGCGACAAAATGGGCGATCGAAATGGCAGCATGGAGGCAGGGATGGCCGCTGACTTTCCGGATACCCTGCCAGTCCCGTAAATATTCATTCAGGCTGCCTACTCCATGCCCACAACCCATCGCGTCCCTTCAATCATGAGATCTCAGACCTGCTGCCTTGTCAGCGGTGTCACGTTCTGGTATAAAACGCGTTTTGCCGATTTCCAGTTGGAGGATTCACCATGTCCAGGGTATGCCAGGTGACGGGCAAGCGGCCCATGACGGGCAACAACGTGTCCCACGCCAACAACAAGACCAGGCGGCGTTTTCTGCCCAATCTCTCCACCCACCGCTTCTGGGTGGCGAGCGAGAACCGCTGGGTCAGGCTGCGGGTCAGCGCCAAGGGCATGCGTATCATCGACAAGCTGGGCATCGACCAGGTCCTCGCCGACATGCGCAAGCGCGGCGAGAAGGTGTGAGGAGGCCGTCATGAGAGAAAAAATCAGGCTGGTTTCCACGGCCGGAACGGGACATTTCTACACCACCGACAAGAACAAGCGCACCATGCCCGAGAAAATGGAGATCAAGAAATACGACCCGGTGGTGCGCAGGCACGTCATCTACAAGGAAGCCAAGATCAAGTAAGCCCGGACCTCAACAACCCCATTGAAAAACCCGCCATTGGCGGGTTTTTCAATGGGGAATCAGGTCCGGTATTCGGCATTGATGCGCACGTAGTCACAAGACAGGTCGCAGGTCCAGACCTGGCCCTGCGCCTGCCCCCGTCCCAGATCGATGCGGATCCGGATCTCCTCGCCGGCCATGGCCGCCACGCCTTGCGCCTCGGTATATTCCGGCGCGCGGGCGCCGCCGCGCACGATGCAGACCCCATCCAGAAAGATGTCGATCCCCCCCACCTCCAGGCCCTCGAGCCCCGCCCGGCCCACGGCGGCGAGGATGCGCCCCCAGTTGGGATCCCCGGCGAAGCAGGCGGTCTTCACCAGGGGCGAATGGGCGACTGTGTAGGCGACCTGGCGGCATTCCGCTTCGTCACGCCCGCCACACACCTCGACAGTGATGAACCTGGTCGCCCCCTCGCCATCGCGCACGATGGCCTGGGCCAGCGCCACGCAGAGATCCGTCAGCGCGGCCTCGAAGGCGGCTGCGCCGGATGAAGAAGCCTGATCGAGGGGCGGCGCCTCACCGGCACCGGTGGCCGCCAGGACACAGGCATCGTTGGTGGAGGTGTCGCCGTCCACCGTGATGCAGTTGAAGCTGCGGGCGACAGCCCGATGCAGGCACTGCTGGAGAAAATCGGGGGCCGCCGCGGCGTCGGTGGCGATGAAAGCCAGCATGGTGGCCATGTCGGGACAGATCATGCCCGAACCCTTGGCGATGCCGGTGAGCGTCACGTCCCGCCCGTCCACCGTAATGCGGCGCGAGCACCCCTTGGGCACGGTATCCGTGGTCATGATGGCCCGGGCCGCCTGCGCCCAGCCGTCGGGTGCAAGACCTGCCACCAGCCCGGGGATGGCCGCCCTCATCTCATCCACCGGCAGGCGCTCGCCGATCACCCCCGTGGAAAATGGCAGGACGGCCTCGACGGGACAGTTCGCGGCCGTTGCCACGGCCTCGCAACAGGCCCGGGCGTCGGCGAGACCCGCCTCCCCCGTGCCCGCGTTGGCATTGCCGGCATTGACCAGAAAATAGCGGGGAGCGCACCGGGCCAGATGGCGCCGGGCCAGAATCACGGGTGCCGCGCAGAAGGCATTGCGCGTGAAGACCGCCGCCACGGTGCTGCCCGGCGCGATCTCCAGGAGCGCCAGATCCGCCTCGCCGCCTTTACCGGTACCCGTTCTGATACCGGCCGCGGTGGCGCCCAGGCGTACTCCTGCCACCGGCAGCAGCCCGACAGGCGCACTCAATCCGACGGCCATGTGCGCGGTGCCGGGCAGGCGGCCTGACAGCAGGACAGGCAGACAGGCTGAGCGAGGCGCAAGGCCGCAGCATCAGCCAGGACAGGGTTCTTCACGAGAGCTTCCCGTGGCACTGCTTGTATTTCTTGCCCGAACCGCAGGGGCAGGGCTCGTTGCGGCCGATCTTGCGCCCCTCGCGCACCACCGGCCGGCGCGGCGCATCGGCCGCCGCCTCGTCGCCCGCGCCCATGCCGCCGGCCTCGGGATGGCGGTACTGGCGCGGCGCCGTGGAACGGCGCTGCTCCTCCACGGCCGCCACGTCCTCGGCCGCGCGCACCTGTACACGGGACAGGACACTGATCACCTCGCGCTTGATCTGGTCCAGCATGGCGCTGAACATCTCGAAGGCCTCGCGCTTGTATTCCTGCTTGGGGTTCTTCTGCGCATAACCCCGCAGGTGGATCCCCTGACGCAGGTGGTCCATGGCCGCAAGGTGATCCTTCCAGTTGTTGTCCAGCACCTGGAGCATGACGGCCTTTTCGAAATCGCGCATCACCGCCGCCCCGGCCAGGGCCTCCTTCTCCGCGTAGGCCTGCTCCAGTGCTTCCAGGATGCGCTGACGCAGGGTCTCCTCGTGCAGGCTGTCGTCCTCCTCCAGCCAGCGCGCAATGGGCAGGCGCAGGGCGAACTCCTGTTCCAGGGCCTTCTCCAGCCCCGGCACGTCCCACTGTTCCTCCAGGCTCTGCGGGGGAATGTACTGGTCGATGACCTCGTTGAGCACCTCTTCGCGGAGCGCCTTGATGGTGTCGGAGATGTCGTCCGCCTCCATCAGCTCGTTGCGCTGCTGGTAGATGACCTTGCGCTGGTCGTTGGCCACGTCGTCGTATTCCAGGAGCTGCTTGCGGATGTCGAAGTTGTGCCCTTCCACCTTGCGCTGGGCATTCTCGATGGCCTTGGTCACCCAGGGATGCTCGATGGCCTCGCCCTCCTGCATGCCCAGCTTCTGCATCAGCATGCCGACACGCTCCGAGGCGAAGATGCGCATGAGATTGTCTTCCAGGGAGAGATAGAAGCGGCTGGAGCCGGGGTCGCCCTGGCGCCCGGAGCGCCCGCGCAACTGGTTGTCGATGCGCCGCGACTCGTGACGCTCCGTGCCGATGATGTGCAGGCCGCCGCTGGCCAGCACCTGCTCGTGACGGCGCTGCCAGTCCTGTTTCGCGCGCTCGATCTTCTCCGGCGTAGGGTTCTTCAATGCCGCCAGTTCCGCCTCCAGGCTGCCGCCGAGGACGATGTCGGTGCCGCGGCCGGCCATGTTGGTGGCGATGGTCACGGCCCCGGGACACCCCGCCTGGGCCACGATCTGGGCCTCTTTCTCATGGTGCTTGGCGTTGAGCACCTGGTGCTTGATCTTCTCCTTGCGCAGCAGCTTGGAGAGATATTCGGACGTCTCGATGGAGGTGGTACCCACCAGCACGGGCTGGCCGCGCTGCTGGCAGTCCTTGATGTCCTCCACGATGGCGGCGAACTTGTCCCTGGCGGTCAGGTAGACCAGATCGGGATAATCTTCGCGGATCATGGGCTTGTGGGTGGGAATCACCACCACCTCCAGGCCGTAGATCTGCTGGAACTCGTAGGCCTCGGTGTCCGCGGTGCCGGTCATGCCGGCGAGTTTTTCATAGAGCCGGAAATAGTTCTGGAAGGTGATGGAGGCCAGGGTCTGGTTCTCGTTCTGGATAGGCACCCCTTCCTTGGCCTCGATGGCCTGGTGCAGGCCCTCGGACCAGCGCCGCCCCGGCATGGTGCGACCCGTGAATTCGTCCACGATGACCACCTCGTTGTCCTGCACGATGTAGTCCACGTCGCGGTGATAGAGGGCATGGGCGCGCAAGGCGGCATTGAGATGATGCATGAGGGTGATATTGGCGGCATCGTAGAGGCTCTCGCCTTCTTTGAGCAGCCCTGCCTTGAGCAACAGCTCTTCCACGTGCTGATGCCCCTCTTCCGTGAGATAGACCTGCTTGGCCTTCTCGTCGATGGTGTAATCGCCGGGCCCGTTTTCTTCCTCCTGGGGTTTCAGCCTGGGTATCAGCTTGTCGATCTTCTGATAGAGATCGGACTTGTCGTCCACAGGACCGGAAATGATGAGGGGCGTGCGCGCCTCGTCGATGAGAATGGAATCCACCTCGTCCACGATGGCATAGTGCAGGCCGCGCTGGACCTTGTCCTCCAGGCGGAAGGCCATGTTGTCACGCAGGTAATCGAAGCCATACTCGTTGTTGGTCCCGTATGTGATGTCGGCGGCGTAGGCGGCCCGTTTCTCTTCCGCATTCTGTCCGGAGACGACCACGCCCGTGGTCAGGCCGAGAAACTCGTAGAGCCTGCCCATCCACTGCGCATCGCGCCGCGCCAGGTAATCGTTGACGGTCACCACGTGGACGCCCTGGCCGGGCAGGGCATTGAGATAGGCGGCAAGCGTCGCCACCAGGGTCTTGCCCTCGCCGGTGCGCATCTCGGCAATCTTGCCCTCGTGCAAAACCATGCCACCGATGAGCTGGACATCGAAATGACGCATGTCGAGGACCCGCCTGCCCGCCTCGCGCACCACGGCGAAGGCTTCCGGGAGCAGATCGTCGAGGCTGGCGCCGTCGGCGAGACGCTGGCGGAACTCGTCGGTCTTGGCCCGCAACTCGGCATCGGAGAGGCCGGAGACGGAATCCTCCAGGGCGTTGATCCGCTCCACCACGCCCCACATGCGCTTCAGCAGCCGGTCGTTGCGGCTGCCAAAGATCTTGCTGAATAAGTTCGCGACCATCGGGAATGTCTTGTTCAGATCAGGGATGATAAAAGTAGGCCATTATAATACCTGCCCGCTTGCCTTGACAGGACCGCGGGACACGATTGCAGGAAACCTGCCGCAGGAACACGGGCCATGTGAAATAGGGGCCATGTAAGATATGGGCCATGTAGGATATGGGGATGACGGGGAATATTGCCAATGCCTCCCTGCATCTCCCTCCTGCACCTCCAAGGCCCGGCTGTCCCTCAGCGGCGGGTGAGGTAGCGCGCCGGATTGACGGGCTTGCCCTTGTAGTGCACCTCGAAATGGACATGGGGGCCCGTGGAACGGCCGCTGCTGCCCATGAGCGCGATCACCTGGCCCTTTTCCACCACGTCGCCCACCTTGACGCGCAATTCCTTGTTGTGACCATAACGGGTCACATAACCATTGCCATGATTGATTTCCACCAGCCGGCCGTAGCCATACCGGTCACCAGCCCAGGTCACCACGCCGCTGGCCACCGCGATCACCTCGCTGCCCTGCTTGCCCGCGAAATCCATACCCTTGTGAAACTCGCGCAGACCGGTGAAAGGGTCGGTGCGCATGCCGAAGTACGAGGAAATCCAGCCCCGCCGGATGGGCCGGCCGGCGGGGAGCACCTCCTCCTGCAGGCCGCGGTTCATGAAAATGGCTTCCATGGCCTGGAGTTTGCGTTCCCGGTCGCTGAGTTCGGCAGCCAGCGCCTCCAGGGCACGCAGGAAATCCGGTGGCTCGATGGGCCGGCCGTCCTGGGTGGCGGCCGCAGGCCCTCCCTGGGCGGGCAGGGCGGTGAAATCGAACTCGTCCTTGTCCAGCCTGCCCAGTTCCACCAGGCGCTGGCCCAGGGCATTGAGGCGCACTGCCTGGGCCTGAAGCTGCCCCAGCCTCACCGCCAGGCCGTTCATGTCCTGCCGGGCCTTGCTGGCCAGCTGCTGGATCTCCTCGCGCTGGCGCTGCATCTCCGCCGCCCACTCCCGGGGCAGGAGCTGCCGTTCCGCCCGGTACTGTCCCAGCCCATAGCCCGCCAGCAGGGCCAGGGCAGGCAACAGGATCAGCACGGCCCCCACCAGCAGGAGGGAACGCCCGTGTCCCAGGGTGAGACTGCGGGCTGAGCGGCTGTTCTTGGTCAGAAAGATGATGTTCATGTCCGGCTCGTCGTGTCAGTGCAGCGGCTTTCGTATTATGTTATTTTGCAGCGTACCCGATTTTCGGGTCTCCTGGCTGAGGAATTCATCCCGGATTCCGCTTCGCTTCATCCGGGCTACGCAACTCATGGGCTTTGTCCCCGGCCCCCGTCGGGCACATTATACAGGCAAGTTTCATGCACACCGCCAGACCCTTGCACCAGCTGCTGGGAGACAGCGACCCCCTCCAGCGACTGGCCCGGCATGTCGAGCGATTAAAGCAACTCGACGCCAAGGTGCGCAAGCATCTTCCGGCACCGCTGCGGGATCACTGCCGGGTGGCCAACCTGCGCGAGCAGGCACTCGTACTGCAGGCCGACTCGCCCGTCTGGGGCACCCTGCTCCGCTACCAGGTGCCTGCGCTCCTGGAACGCCTGCGGACCCGGGAAGGACTGCCCGGCCTGGCGCGCATCCAGGTGAAAACAGCCCCCCAGGCACCGGCCTGCCATGGACCCGACACACCGTCCCGCCGGGCCACCGCGCCCCTGTTGCCGCTGCGCATGACGCCCCGGACGGCTGCCCTCATCGCCTCGCTGGCCGAGGGTATTGAAGACCCCGATCTGCGCCAGTCGCTGCAGCGGCTTGCACGCCACGGGGCCAGAAAATCCCGGAATCCGGCATCCTGAGGCGGCCGCCTCAGGAACCGGCCCGGCGCAGATCCACCGCCGCGGCCCCATCGAAGATCACGCTCTCCCAGGTCTCGGGATTGGCCTGCAGGGTATCCAGCAGACGCCTGTTGAGGGCGTGGCCGGCCTGATAGGCACTGTAGGCCGCCATCAGGGGATGACCCAGGAGATAGAGATCACCGATGGCATCCAGCAGCTTGTGCTTGACGAATTCATCACGATAACGCGGCCCCTCACCCCCGGGTGCCGTCTCGCGCCGCATGCCGCTTCCCGCATCGTCGTCCCGCCCTGCGGCGCAGGCAGCCGCGCCGGCCCCAGGGGCGGCGGGGGCCGTGCCGAGTAAATTGCGTGCCCGGCTGATTTCCTTGATGAAGGAAGCCGTGGAAAAATCGATGCTCACGGCCTGCGGCTGGCCCTCGCAACCGGGATGATCCGGGCCCAGGGTGACCGAGGCCTTGAAGCCGTCATAGGGTTCGAGGCGCACCCAGCTCCGGCCCAGCGCCACCTCCACCCGCCGGCGCAGGCGTATGAAGCGCCTCGCCGCCGCAAGCTCGGTGATGCCCGCCGCCTGAACCAGAAAGACGAAGGGCCCGGCACTGCCATCCATGACGGGCAGCTCCGGCGCATCGGTTTCGATGCAGACGTTGTCCACCCCCAGCCCGGCGAAGGCCGACAGCAGATGTTCCACCCCCGTCACGCTCGCATTCCCTCCGGCGGCCGGGGATCTCAGGGTCAGACGGGACTCGGCCGGATCCAAATTGCCCGGGCAGACGGGAATCCTGGGCCTGCCCGGCAGGTCTACCCGGCGGAACACGATGCCGGTATCCGCAGGCGCCGGCAGCAGGGTCAGGTGAATCCGGCGCCTCACGCGCAGGCCGCGGCCTCTCGCCCGGATGGGATTTTTCAAGGTACGCTGTCTCGTCATGCCTGCCCAGTATTGAACCCAGTATTGAACCCAGCAGGAAACCCTGTGAGGCCAGTGAGGAATGCGGACACACGCGCCACGCACGCATGCCGCCCCCCGCGGTGGCGGTCCGCCGCCTGCCCGTCGCATCGAGGACAACATTGCCCGCAGACCGCGCGCATCTTAGCACAGCCCCCCCATGCTGCCCAGGAATGCCGTCACATCTCCATGGATGATCCATAACTTCGACTGCCCCGGCATGAAAATCTTGAATCTTCATGCCGTTACACGCCTTCCGCACCCCCTGGCGGCCATCCGGGCCGAAGCGCCAGGACCCTTTCGCAGGACCGGCTATCCGCCACGCCCTGAAATTAGCGGCCGGCACTCCCCGACCCTGAAGAGACCGCCCCGCGCCTCAATCCGCCTGGCGACGCAGGAAGGCCGGCACATCGAGAAAGTCCAGATTGGTGCCCTCCTGGAGGGTGTTGGGATCGACGGCCTTCTGGTTGCGGATCACCGTGGGGCGTTCCAGTCCCGCATAGTCGATCTCGCCGCCACCGCCGGCCACCACCTTCTTGGGCACGATTTCCATGGGCTTCTCGCGCTCGGGCGCGCGCTCGCGGCCCAGGCCGGTGGCCACCACCGTCACCCGCAACTCGTCGCTCATGTCGGGGTCGATCACCGTCCCCACCACGACGGTGGCATCGTCCGAGGCGAACTCCTTGACCGTGTTGCCCACTTCCTCGAACTCGCCGATGGACAGGTCCATGCCGGCGGTGATGTTCACCAGGATGCCATGGGCGCCGGCCAGGTCCACGTCCTCCAGCAAGGGACTGTTGATGGCCGCCTCCGCCGCCTCGCGCGCCCGGTTCTCGCCCCGTTCGGAGCCCGAGCCCATCATGGCCATCCCCATCTCCGCCATCACCGTGCGCACATCGGCAAAGTCCACGTTGATGAGGCCGGGCCGGGTGATGAGTTCGGCAATGCCCTGCACGGCACCCAGCAGCACGTTGTTGGCGGCCTTGAAGGCATCCAGCAGGGAGATGGTCTTGCCCAGCACCAGCAGCAGCTTCTCGTTGGGAATGGTGATCAGGGAATCGACATACTCTCCCAGTTCCTTGATCCCGTTCTCTGCGATTTCCATGCGCCTCCTGCCCTCGAAGGGAAAAGGCTTGGTCACCACCGCCACCGTCAGGATGCCCATTTCCTTGGCGATCTTGGCCACCACGGGCACGCCGCCGGTGCCGGTGCCGCCTCCCATGCCGGCGGTGATGAACACCATGTCGGCCCCATCCAGCACTTCCATGATGCGTTCCCGGTCCTCCAGCGCGGCCTGGCGTCCGATGTCCGGATTGGCGCCCGCGCCCAGCCCCTTGGTGATATTGCAGCCCAGCTGCAGGGTGGTGCGCGCCGAGGAATTCTTGAGCGCCTGGGCATCGGTGTTGGCGCAGATGAAATCCACGCCGTCGATATTGGCCGCCACCATGTGCTCCACGGCGTTGCCCCCGCCGCCGCCGATGCCGATCACCTTGATCACCGCGTTCTGCGTGTATGAATCCATCAGTTCAAACATCTCGCTCCTCCTTTTTCTCCTTTGTGAATCACCCGTCTGATTTGCCCTCAGTGGTCAGAAATTGCCTTGAAACCAGCTTTTCATTCTTTCCCAGATCCCCTTGAATCCACCTCCCGTTCTTGGTTGGGGTTTTTTGACATCCCGCTGCTGGAACCCGTAGAGCAGCAGGCCCACGCCGGTGGCGTGAATGGGGTTGCGCACCACCTCCGCCAGGCCGGAAATGTTCTGCGGCAGACCCAGGCGCACCGGCATGTGAAAGACCTCCTCCGCCAGCTCGATGACACCCTCCATCTTGGAACTGCCGCCGGTCATCACCACCCCCGCCGCCACCAGGTCCTCGAAACCGCTGCGCCGCAGCTCGGCCTGGATCAGGGTGAACAACTCCTCGTAGCGGGGCTCCACCACTTCCGCCAGGGTCTGGCGTGCCAGGCGCCGCGGCGGCCGGTCGCCCACGCCCGGCACCTCGATGGTGTCGTCGGGATTGGCCAGCTGGGCCAGCGCGCAACCGAACTTGATCTTGATCTCCTCCGCATGATGGGTGGGCGTGCGCAGGGCCACGGCGATGTCGTTGGTCACCTGGTCGCCGGCAATGGGAATCACCGCGGTATGGCGGATGGAGCCCTCGGTGAACACGGCGATGTCCGTGGTGCCACCGCCGATATCCACGAGGCACACCCCCAGCCCCTTTTCGTCCTCGGTGAGCACGGCATAGCTGGAGGCAAGCTGCTCCAGGATGATGTCGTCCACCTCCAGGCCACAGCGGCGGACGCACTTGGTGATGTTCTGCGCGGCGCTCACGGCGCCGGTCACCAGATGGACCTTGGCCTCGAGGCGCACGCCCGAGATCCCCACCGGTTCCATGATCCCTTCCTGGTTGTCGATGATGAATTCCTGGGGCAGGACGTGGAGAATGCGCTGGTCGGCGGGAATGGCCACCGCCCGGGCCGCATCGATCACCCGCTCCACGTCGCTGGGTGTCACCTCCTCGTCGCGGATGGCCACGATGCCCGTGGAATTGAGGCTGCGGATGTGGCTGCCGGCAATGCCCGTGTAGACCGAGTGGATCTCGCAGCCGGCCATGAGTTCGGCCTCCTCCACGGCACGCTGGATGGACTGTACCGTGGACTCGATGTTGACCACCACGCCCTTCTTCAGCCCCCGTGAAGGATGGCTGCCGATCCCCACGATCTCCACCCGGTTCTCCTCGGTCACCTCGCCCACGATGGCCACCACCTTGGAGGTGCCGATGTCCAGGCCGACGATCAGATCTTTTTCCTCTTTTTTTGGCATTGTTCAGGTCGTCTCCTGCCTCTGGTCCCACAAGCCCGTCCGTGCCGTCTCATGATCCTTCCGCCAACGCACGACGAAACCGTTGGCATAGCGCAGATCCACCGCCTCGATGAGCCGCCCCGCCCCCTCGCCCCCCGCCTGCCGGGCGCCCTCCATCAGACGCGGGTAATAGCGCGCGAAGCGGGCCAGCCGCTGCTCCGGCGCCGTCTTGCCCAGGGCCAGGGTGATCCCGTTGTCCAGGCGCGCCCACCACGAACGACGCTGTTCCAGGGTGAGGGTCGCAAGCCCCAGGCCCAGCGGTTCGAGTCGCGCCCTCATGGCACGGTACCGGGCGAGCATCTGCGGCGCGCTGCCCGACGGCCCCTGAAGCAGCGGCAGGCGGGACAGGGGCGGCCGGGACAGGACTTCCGGCGCCGGCGTGAAGACCTCGCCGCGCGCATTGAGCAGGGCATGCGCCCCCCAGCGGGCGACGGCCTCCTGTTCCACGAGGGTGATCTGCAGCAGGTCGGGCCAGACCCGCCGCACCGTGACAGTGTCCACCCAGGGCAGGGCACGCAGGGCGCGACGGATGGCGGAGACGTCCGTGGCGAAGAAGCCGCGGGCAGCAAACGGCGCCACGATGTCGCGCACCCGGGCGGGGCTCACCCGGCGCATGGGCCCCACCACCTTGATCTGGCGGAAGGGAAACGCCACCGTCTTTTCCAGCCGCGCGAGGGACGCCAGGACCGGCCTCTCTCCACCACCCTGCCAGGATCCCGACCAGAACCACCAGGCAGCACCCCCACTGCCGAGTGTCGTCATGAGGAGCAGGGCCAGTATCAGGCGCCGTCCGGGGCCGCGGCGGGCCGGCATCCCGCCCTGGGGACGGCGCACCGCCTGACGTGCCGGCCTGCCTCGACGACGCTTCATGATGTCGGCCCCTCCCCTGACATAGCCTGTCCCCCATTCTGTTCCAGATTCTGTTCTGGACCCTGTTCCAGACTCTGTTCCAGGATGCGCCAGACCAGTTCGTCGAAATCCATGCCCGCCGCCCGCGCGGCCCTGGGCACCAGGCTGTGGTCCGTCATGCCCGGCACGGTATTCACCTCGATGAGCCAGGGCCGGCCCTGCTCGTCACAGATGAGATCCACCCGCCCCCAGCCCCGGCATCCCAGGGCCCGGAACGCATCCAGCGCCAGGGTCCGCAATGCCCCTTCCTCCTCGCCGGGCAGGCCGCAAGGACAGTGGAAGCGGGTATCGTCCGCCTCGTACTTGGCTGCATAGTCATAAAAGCCCCGCGGGGTCTCGATGCGGATCGGCGGCAGGGCCTCCGCCCCCAGGACGGCCACCGTGTACTCCCTGCCCGTCACCCAGCGTTCCAGCAGCACTTCGTCGTCCAGCGCCCGCGCCGCCCGCCAGGCCGCCAGCAGCTCCCCGGGCGCCGTCACGCGGCTCATGCCCAGGCTGGAGCCCTCGTGGACGGGCTTGACAATGGCGGGCAGGCCCACCCGGGCCATGGCCTTCTCCAGGGATGATTTGTCGCGGACGGCGGCAAAGGGCGGCGTGGGAAGGCCCACGCCCTGCCAGAGCTGCTTGCTGCGCAGCTTGTCCATGCTCAGCGCCGAGGCCAGCACGCCGCTGCCGGTATAGGGCAGGCCGATGGTCTCCAGGGCACCCTGGATGACCCCGTCCTCGCCGCCCCGCCCGTGCAGCACGACAAAGGCCCGGTCGAAACCGCCCGCCATCAGCTCGCGCAGGATTGCAGCGCCTCCCGCCCGGCCGGTGTCGATGCCCGCCGCATCCACCCCCTGGCGCTGCAGGGCCGCCAGCACCGCCGCGCCGCTGCGCAGGGAAATCTCCCGCTCCGCTGCGCGGCCGCCCATGAGCACGGCCACCCGGCCGAAGACCGCTGCATCCCTCGCCGCGTTCATGCCGCCGCTCCCACGATGTGGACCTCGGGTACCAGGTGCACGCCCTGGCGGCGCGCCACCGTCTCGGCCACATATTCGATGAGCCGCTCGATGTCGCGGGCCGTGGCCGTGCCGTCGTTGATGATGAAATTGGCATGTTTCTCCGAAACCCGGGCACCGCCCACGGCGTGCCCCTTGAGACCGCAGGCCTCGATGAGCCGGCCGGCGTGATCGCCGGGCGGATTGCGGAAAACCGAACCGCCACTGGGCTGTCCCGTGGGCTGGGTGCTGCCCCGGCGCGCGAGCAATGCCTTGAGCCGGGCCTGGACGGCCGCCGGATCGTCTTCCTCGAGGGCCAGTTCCGCCGCCACGAACCACTCCCCTTCGGGACCCCGCACCTCCCGGTAACCCACCACGTACTCGCCGGGCTGGCGGCGCCGGCGCCGGCCCTGGCGGTCCAGCGTCTCCACGGCCGCGACCCGCGCCCAGGTCTCACCGCCGAAGGCGCCCGCGTTCATGGCGAGGGCCCCGCCCAGGGTGCCGGGAATGCCCACCAGGAACTCCGCGCCGGCGAGCCCGCACCGGGCGCTGAAACGGGCCACCCTGGCACAGGGCACCCCGGCCTCGGCGTACAGGCGGGTGGCGTCCAGGCGCCTCAGGCCCTGGCGCATCCCGCTGGTACAGATCACCGTGCCGCGAATGCCGCCGTCGCGCACCAGCAGATTGCTCCCCAGCCCCAGCCAAAAGACCGGCTCCTCCGGTGGCAGCGAGGCCAGAAAGGCCGCCAGATCGTCCAGGTCCAGGGGGCGATAGAAACGCTCCGCCGGCCCGCCCACGCGCCAGGACGTATGGCGCGCCAGGGGCTCTTCGCGGCGCAGCTCGCCCCGCCAGGCGACCGGTGCGGCGCCGCCCATCATGCCTCTCCCTCCGCCGCCAGCAGGGCCGGGAGCCGGGCGGCCAGTGCCCCGATGTCTCCTGCCCCCAGGGTCAGGAGCAGGTCACCGTCGCGCAACTGGCTGCGCAAGACCGCCACCAGCTCCGGTGCTTCCTCCACGTACACCGGCTCGCCGCCCCGCAGGCGGATGGTCCGTGCCAGGGCATGGGTATCGGCCCCTGCCAGGGGACGCTCGCCCGCCGCGTAGACGGGCAGCAAGATCAGCAGGTCCGCCTGCCCCAGGACGCGCACGAAATCGTCGAACAGGTCCCGGGTGCGGCTGTAGCGGTGGGGCTGAAAGACCATCACCAGCCGCCGCCCCGGCCAGCCCTCCCGGAGTGCCGCCACCACCGCCTCGATCTCCCGCGGGTGATGTCCATAGTCGTCGACGAACAGCACCCGCCGCCCCGCCAGCGCCACTTCGCCATGACACTGGAAGCGCCGCGCAATTCCCTGGAAATGGCGCAGGCCGCGGCGGATGTCCTCGTCGGCAACGCCCAGCTCGTGGGCCACGGCGATGGCCGCCAGGGCATTGCAGACGTTGTGCCGGCCGGCGAGGTTGAGTTCCACCTCCAGCCAGTCCTCGCGGTCCGGGCGCGCGACGCGGAAACGGCTGCGCAGGCCCGCGCACTCCACGGCCTGCGCCCGCACATCGGCCTGGGCGGAGAAACCGTAGGTGAGCAGCGGCCGGGAGAGCCGGGGCAGCAGTTCCCGCACCACCGGGTCGTCCAGGCACACCACCGCCAGGCCATAGAAAGGCAGATGATGAATGAAGTCCACGAAGGTGCGGCGCAGACGGTCGAAATCGTTGTCGTAGGTGGCCATGTGATCGGCATCGATATTGGTCACCACCGCCATCATGGGCTGGAGGTACAGGAAGGACGCATCGCTCTCGTCGGCCTCGGCGACGAGAAAACGCCCCGTCCCCAGGCGGGCGTTGCCGCCGCTGCGGTTGAGGCGGCCGCCGATGACGAATGTGGGATCGAGACCGCCCTCGGCAAGCAGGGAGGCCACCAGGCTGGTCACCGTGGTCTTGCCGTGGGTGCCGGCCACGGCCACGCCGTAACGGAAGCGCATGAGTTCCGCCAGCATCTCGGCGCGGGGCACCACGGGGATGCGCCGGCGCAGGGCCGCGCGGATCTCGGGATTGTCGTCACCCACCGCGGAAGACCGCACCACCACGTCACAGCCTTGCACATGGCTCGCGTCGTGACCCACCTGCACCGCGACCCCCAGCGCCGCCAGATGGCGGGTCATGGCGTTTTCCCCCAGGTCCGAGCCACTGACGCGATAACCCAGGTTGCACAGCACCTCGGCGATGCCCCCCATCCCGGCGCCGCCGATGCCAACGAAATGGATGTGCCGCACCCGGCCCATCCACAGGTCCTGGAAACGCCGGCCATCGAGCGCCATCGCCCGCCCTTCGCCAGCCGGCGCCCCATGATCCCGTTCGCGCGTGGGCTCAACCATGGGCCGCCTCCAGGCACAATCGGGCCACCGCCTCCGCCGCATCCGGCCGGGCCAGGCCGTGTGCCGCCTGCGCCATCGCCAGCAGGCGCCTGCGGTCGGGTTCCGCCCCTGAAACGGTCTCTCCTGAAGCTGTCTCTCCCGGGACCGTCTCCTGCGCATCAGAGACCGGATTCCCTGCCGGCTCCCCAGCGGCATCTTCCGCCGATGTGGCGAATTCCCGCAGGATGGCCGCCAGGCGCGCGGCCAGCGCCTCGTCCTCCGCCACCAGCAGGGCCGCCCCCGCGGCCTCCAGATGCCGGGCATTGCGGGTCTGGTGATCGTCCACCGCATGGGGAAAGGGCACCAGGACGGCGGCGCAGCCCGCGGCCGTCAGTTCCGCCAGGGTGAGCGCCCCGGCGCGGCAGATGACCAGGTCGGCCCAGGCATAGGCCCCGGCCATGTCCTCGACGAAGGCCTCCACCCGCGCCTGGGTGACGCCCGCCTTCGCATAGGCCGCGCGCACCGCCGCCTCGGCACGGGCGCCCGTCTGATGGTGCAGCCGGGGACGCAAGGCCGCCGGCAAGGCCGCCACCGCGGCGGGCAGGGCCTCGTTGAGCGCCCGCGCGCCCTGGCTGCCGCCGATCACCAGCAGGCGCAGGGGACCCTCCCGGCCGGCAAGGCGCGTCGCCGGCGGCGGCAATGCGGCGATGGCCGCGCGCACCGGATTGCCCGTCACCACCACACCGCGCCGCCCGGCAAAAGCCTCCGGGAAACCCACCATCACGCGGTCGGCCAGGCGGCTCAGAAGGCGGTTGGTCGTCCCGGGCACGGCATTCTGCTCGTGAATCAGCAGGGGCAGGCGCAGCAGCCAGGCCATGAGGCCGCCGGGACCGGCGGCAAAACCGCCCATGCCCAGCACCGCCATGGGGCGAAAGCGCAGGATCACTGCCAGGGCCTGGAGCAGGGCCCACCCCAGGCGCAAGGGCGCGAGCAGCCAGGCCCCGGCCCCCTTGCCCCGCAGGCCGGTCACCGCGAGGGTGGCCAGGGGAATGCCCGTGGCGGGCACGAGGCGCGCCTCCAGGCCGCGCCGCGTGCCCAGCCAGTGCACCTCGGCACCCGCCGCACGCAGCGCATCCGCCACCGCCAGGGCCGGAAACACATGCCCGCCGGTCCCGCCCGCCATGATGAGAATGCGCGCCGTCATCGCCGCCGTCCTCCCGCGCCTTCCCGCGCCGCCACCTCCATGGCGACGCGCTGCAGCAGGGCCACCATGACGCAGGACACCACCAGGCTGCTGCCGCCGTAACTCATGAGGGGCAGGGTGAGGCCCTTGGTGGGCAGGATGCCCATGTTCACCCCCATGTTGACGAAGGCCTGAACCCCCAGCCAGATGCCGCCGCCGTAGGCGACATAGGCGGCGAACGCCATGCCCGCCCGCTCCGCCCGGCGGGCCACGACAAAGGCCCGCCACACGATCACCACGAACAAGGCCAGCACCAGCAGGGCACCGGCCAGCCCCAGTTCCTCGGCCAGCACCGCGTACAGGAAATCGGTATGGGCCTCGGGCAGGTAGAACAGCTTCTGGATGCTGTTGCCCAGCCCCACGCCGAACCACTCTCCGCGACCGAAGGCGATGAGCGCCTGGGTAAGCTGAAAACCGCTGGCGAAGGGATCGGCCCAGGGATCGAGAAAGGCAGTGATGCGCTCCAGGCGGTAGGGCGACGAAACCGCCAGGGCCGCCAGGGCCGCGGCCACGCCCAGGAACAGCAGGGCGAACTGCCACCAGCGCACGCCGCCCAGGAAGAGCAGGCCCATGGCCGTGGCCATGAGCACCGCCGCGGCACCGAAATCGGGCTCCAGCAGCAGCAGCAGGGACACCAGTGCCAGGATCAGCATGGGCTTGGCAAAGCCCCGCACGGCATTGCGCACCTCCTCGCGGCGGCGCACCAGGTAGCCGGCCAGGTACAGCACCATGAAGAGCTTCATCAATTCCGAGGGCTGCAGATTGAAAGGCCCGAGGGGCAGCCAGCGGGCACTGCCGTTGACCTCCCGCCCGATCCCCGGCAACAGCACCAGCAGCAACAGGGCCATGCCCAGGAGCAGCAAGCCTCCCCCGGCCCGCTCCCACGCCGCCAGCGGCACACGCAATGCCCCGTAGGCGAACGCCAGGGCGACACCGGCATAGGCGAGCTGGCGCAGCAGAAAATGGAAAGGCTGGCCGTACTGGCGCTCGGCGATCCCCACGGACGCCGACCCCACCATCACCAGCCCCAGCACGAAGAGTGTCGCGGCGGCCAGCCACAACCCGGTGTCACCCGGCCAGGGAGAGGCGCCATGGTGACGCGCGGGATGACGTACGGCCTCGGCGCGACTCATGAGAGAAACCTCCTCACGGCGGTGCGAAAGGCATCGCCCCGGGCCTCGTAGCCGGCGAACATGTCCAGGCTCGCGCAGGCCGGCGAGAGCAGCACCTGATCTCCCGGGCGTGCCAGCCGCCGGGCCGCAGACACCGCCTCATCCATGTCCGCCACACACTGCACCGGCACGAGGTCCCCCAGGGTACGGGCAAGCCGGGGCGCATCGCGGCCCAGGAGCACGAGGGCGCGCACCTTCCCCGCCACCGTCCCCCGCAGGGGCGAGAAATCGGCGCCCTTGCCCTCGCCCCCGGCGATGAGCACCACGGGACCCGGCAGCCCCCGCAGGGCAGCCAGGGTGGCGCCCACGTTGGTGGCCTTGGAGTCGTTGTACCAGCTCACCCCATCCTGGCTGGCCACCCGCTCCATGCGATGCGGCAGCCCCGCGAAACGCCGCAATACCGCCAGCATGGGGGCCTGTGCCAGGCCCGCGGCCTCGCCCAGGGCCAGGGCCGCGAGGGCATTGAGCAGGTTGTGCTCCCCCGCGAGCGCGAGATCCGCGGCCGCAATGAGCGCTGCGTCGCCGCGCATCAGCCACAGGGCCCCGCCGCGCCGGCACAGGCCGTAATCGGCGGGGCCCGGCGGCGCATCGCTGCCGAAGGAGACGGTCGGGCGGTCTCCACCCAGGCAGGTCGCGCGCAGGATACCGGCCAGAAAGGCCTCGTCGCGGTTCCATACCACGCAGCCCCCGCCGCGATGGATGCGGGCCTTGAGCATGCCATAGCGCTCCAGGTCACCGTGGCGGTCCAGATGATCGGGACTGAGATTGAGCACCGTCGCCGCCGCCGCGTCCAGGGAACAGGTGGTCTCCAGCTGATAACTGGACAGTTCGAGGACGTAGCAATCGGGGGGAGGGACCTGGAGCAGGTCCAGCACCGGCGTGCCGATATTGCCCCCCACGGCGACCCGGCGCCCGGCCTCGCGCGCCATCTCCCCCAGCAGGGCGGTGACCGTGCTCTTGCCGTTGGAACCCGTGATGGCGATCACCGGCGCGTGGACGCAGCGGGCGAACAGCTCCACGTCGCCCAGCACCGCAAGGCCCCGGCGACGCGCCGCCCGGACGAAGGGATGTTCGAGGGCGATGCCCGGACTCAGCACCACCGCTGCGCAGTCCTCCAGCGCCGTCTCGGACAAATCCCCGAGACAGACGGGTACGTCCGGCAGGGCCTGGCGCAGCGCAGCCAGCGCCGGCGGCTCGCGGCGGCTGTCGGCCACCTTCACCGCCAGGCCCAGGCCGTGGAGAAAACGGGCGCAGGAAAGACCCGTGCGGCCCAGTCCGGCGACCAGGATCGGCCCCGACAGCCCCAGGCGCTCCCGCCATTGCGCGTCCCTTGCCGGTGTGGGTGTCTGCATTGCCATGACCGCCATGCTCATCTGATCTTCAGGGTCGCCAGGCCGATGAGGACGAGGATCACCGTGATGATCCAGAACCGCACGATGACCCGGGGTTCGGGCCAGCCCTTGAGTTCGAAATGATGATGCAGGGGCGCCATGCGGAAGATACGCCGGCCGGTGAGCTTGTAAGACACCACCTGGATGATCACCGACAGGGTTTCCATGACGAACACCCCGCCCATGACGAACAGCACGATCTCCTGGCGCACGATCACTGCGATCACGCCCAGCGCCGCCCCCAGCGCCAGGGCGCCCACGTCGCCCATGAAGACCTGGGCGGGGTGGGTGTTGAACCAGAGAAAACCCAGCCCTGATCCCACGAGCGCCCCGCAAAACACCACCACCTCGCCCACGCCCGGCACATAGGGAATGCCCAGGTACTCGGAGAAACGCGCGTGCCCCGTGGCATAGGCGATGATGCCCAGGGCGCCTCCCACCATCACCGCCGGGAGAATGGCCAGGCCGTCCAGGCCGTCGGTGAGGTTGACCGCGTTGCTGGTGCCCACGATGACGAAATAGGCCAGCGGAATGAACAGCCAGCCCAGGGTGATGGCCACGTCCTTGAAGAAAGGCACGATGAGCTGGGTCTCGATGGGCGACTGGGCGGTGGCATAGAGATACCCGGCCGCGCCCAGCCCCGCCACGGACTGCCAGAAAAACTTCTTCCCCGCCGAAAGCCCGCGGGAATCCTTCAGGACGAGCTTCTTGTAATCGTCCACCCAGCCGATGAGGCCGAAGACCAGGGTCACCGCCAGCACCACCCAGATGTGGCGATTGGAAAGATCGGCCCACAACAGGGTGCTGGTGGCGATGGCCACCAGGATGAGCGCCCCGCCCATGGTGGGGGTCCCCGCCTTGCTGAGGTGGCTCCGGGGACCATCGGCCCGCACCTGCTGGCCGATCTGGTAGGTGCTCAGCTTGCGGATCAGAAAAGGACCCACCATGAAGGAGATCACCAGCGCGGTGAGCGCACCCAGGATGGCGCGCAGGGTGAGATACTGGAAGACGTTGAAACCGCTGTGAAACTGGGCCAGGTATTCGGTGAGATAGAGCAGCATGCGCGGTCAACCCTCCCCGCCTGGACGCGGATCACGGCCATCGCCGGACAGGGCGCCCTCACCCCGGGCCGCGACATCGGTCTGCGGCACCAGGGCCTCCACCACACGCTCCATGGCCATGCTGCGCGATCCCTTGACGAGCATGGTCACCGCAACGCCCACCATGCCGTCGTAGTCCTCCAGCAGGGCCTCGATGAGCGAGGACTGATCACCGAAATGACGCGCCCCCTTGCCGAAGGCCCCCGCGGTGATACAGGCACACTCGCCCACCGCATAGACCCGGTCCACGCCCACCATGCGCGCCTGGCGCCCCACCTGCTCGTGCAGGGCCTGAGAGGCATTGCCCAGTTCGCCCATGTCGCCCAGCACCAGCACCTTCTGGCCGTCACCCCCGGCCGCCACGAGGACCTCCAGTGCGGCGCGCACCGAGCCGGGATTGGCATTGTAGGTGTCATCGATCACCCGCAACGCCCCGCGACCCGACTTGAATTCCAGGCGTCCCTTCACCGGTCGCATCTTCTCCAGTCCCACACGGATCTCCTCGGGAGAGGCGCCCACGGCAAAGGCGGCGGCCGCGGCGGCCAGCGCGTTCATGACGTTGTGCCTTCCTGCGAGACGCAGGTGGACGGGGAGGCTGCCCACCGGTGTATGGAGAAGGAAAGAGCAGCCGCAGTCGCTGTTGACTTCCAGTTGCGTGGCGCGGAAATCCGCCTTGTTGCGGATACCGAAGCTGAGGCGGGGGCGCCCCCCCGTCATGACGCGCCACACCCCGTTGCGGGGATCGTCGTTGTTGATCACCGCGGTGCCTCCGGGCCCCAGGCCGTCGAAGATCTCCCCCTTGGTGCGGGCCACGCCGGCGATGTCGCCCAGCCCTTCCAGATGGGCCGGCGCCGCATTGGTGATGAGGGCCACCGAGGGACGGGCGATATGGGTCAGGTAATCGATGTCACCGGGCTTGCTGGCACCCATTTCGATCACCGCATAGCGATGCACGGGCTGCAGGCGGAGCAGGGTCAGGGGCATGCCGATGTCGTTGTTGTAATTGCCGCGGGTCACGAGCCCCGGCCCCCGCAGCGCAAGAATGGTGGACACCATTTCCTTGACGGTGGTCTTGCCGTTGCTGCCGGTGACCGCCACGACGGGTCCCGAGAAACGCGCCCGCCACGCGGCCGCCAGGCGTCCCAGCGCAAGACGTGTATCCTCCACCACGACCTGGGGCAGGTCCACGGGCATGGGGCGCTGCACCAGGGCGGCGCAGGCACCGCCTTCCCGCGCCCGGGCGAGAAAATCATGGGCATCGAAACGGGGGCCCCGCAGGGCGACGAACAGATCGCCCGGCTGCAGACGGCGGGTGTCGGTACTCACCGTATCGAAGGCGATATCCTCGCCATGGAGCCGCCCGCCCAGGTGGGTCGCCAGATCCGACAGGCGCATCGTCCATGTCCGTGTCTGCATGTTCATGTCGCTGCCTCCCCCACCAGCAGGGCGACATGCTGGCGATCGCTGAATGGCAGGCGCCGGCCCTGCACCAGTTGATAATCCTCGTGCCCCTTGCCGGCCACGAGCACGATGTCCTGCGCGTCCGCCTGGCCCACGGCGTACGCAATGGCCGCCGCGCGGTCATGCAGCACCTCTGCCGCTGCAGGACGCCGCATGCCCGCCAGGATCTCCGCGACGATGGCCTCAGGATCCTCGTCGCGGGGATTGTCGTCGGTCACCACCACGCGGTCCGCGAGACGTTCGGCGATTCCGCCCATCTGCCCGCGCTTGCCACGGTCCCGCCCGCCGCCGCAGCCGAACACGCACCACAGCCGTCCCCGGCAGAACGCTTTCAGGCTTTCCAGCACCGCGGCCAGGGCCGCCGGCGTATGGGCGTAGTCCACGATGACCAGCGGCCGCCCGCCGTGCCCGCCGAAGCGTTCCATGCGCCCGGGAACCGCCCTCACCCGCGCAAGCCCGGCCAGCGCATCGGCAAGCGGCAGCCCCATGAGCAGCAACACGGCGAGGCTCGCCAGCAGATTGCCGGCATTGAACCGGCCCAGCAGGGCGCTGCGCAGCTCGCCCGCACCCCAGCTGCCCGCCACGGCCAGATGCAGGCCCGCCGGACCTGCCGCCAGCACATGCCCCTGCAGCCAGCGTGCATCCCGACCGATGCCACGACCTCGCACCGTCGCCGCCAGATCCGGCCCGAACCCGTAGAGCGCCAGTTCCGTACCCAGTTCCGTACTGGCCGGCAACGCCGCCAGCATGGTCCGATGGGCGGGGTCGTCGGCATTGAGGGCGGCATAACGCAGGCCGGAAGACCGGAACAGGCGCGCCTTGCTGCGGGCGTAGTGCGTCATGCTCCCGTGATAATCCAGATGATCCCGGCTGAGATTGGTGAACAGCCCCCCTGCAAAGCGCACGCCCGTCACGCGCCCCTGATCGAGGGCATGGGAAGACACCTCCATCGCCACGTGGGTACAACCCTCGTCGCGCAATTCCGCGAGCAGCGCCTGCAGGGTCACGGCATCGGGCGTGGTGTGAGTGGCGGGATGCAGTGCCCCGTGCCGGCCATGCCCCAGTGTGCCCACCAGCCCGCAGGCACTGCCCGATGCTTCCAGGCACTGGGCCAGATAATGGCAACAGGAACTCTTGCCGTTGGTGCCCGTGACGCCCACCACCTCCAGCGCATCCGCCGGCCGGCCATGAAAACGCGCCGCGATCTCGGCCGCGATGCCACCGCCGGCATCCGGCGGCGCGGACACGGCAATCACCGGCACACCCTCTCTCAAGGACAATCGCCTCGCGCCGTCCGCGCCTTCATCCACCTCGCAGACCACCGCCGCCGCCCCGGCCGCCACGGCCCGGGCGATGAACTCGGCGCCGTGGCGGCGCCGTCCCGCACAGGCCAGGAAAAGATCCCCCGGGCGCACCCGCCGGCTGTCCGCCACGACGCCGGAGACGACGCGGTCGTCCCCGGCAGGCACCTCGGCCAGGCCCGCCAGCAGGCGGCTCAGCCGCATGGCCCTCCCCTCCTCCGGCATCTCCGGCATCGCGCTCACATCACCTCCGCCACGGCCACCCGGTGGCGCGCAGCCGGCACATCGTCCGGCGCAATGCCCAGCAGCCGCAGGGCGCCGGTCATGACATTGGCGAACACCGGCGCCGCCACGCGACCACCGTAGTATTCCCCGCCCCGGGGCTCGTCGATCACCACCACCATCACCAGCCCGGGGTCGCTCGCCGGCGCCACGCCCGCGAACAGGGACACGTAACGCTCATCGGAATAGCCGTCGCGACCGCTCTTCTGCACCGTGCCGGTCTTGCCCGCCACGCGATAACCCCGCACCCGCGCCAGATGACCCGTGCCCTGGCGCGTGACCACGGACTCCATCATGGCCACCACCTGGCGGGCGGTCGCGGCGGCCATCACCTGCCTGCCGGGCGGCGGTTCCTGCAGGGCGAGAAAACTCACCGGCCGCAGGTGACCGTCAGCGGCGAGCACGGCATAGGCCTGGGCCAGTTGCAGGGCGGTCACCGACAGCCCGTAGCCGAAAGCCAGGGTCGCGCGCTCGATGTCGTGCCAGCGCCAGTAATCGGTGAGCAGGCCGCTCACTTCGCCGGGAAAACCGCTCCCCGTGAGCGAGCCGAAACCGACCCCGGAGAAGATCCCCCACAACCGTTCTGCCGGCAGTGCCAGGGCGATCTTGCTGGCACCCACGTTGCTCGACTTCTGGATCACGGTGGTCACGTCGATACGGCCGTAATTGACCACGTCGCGAATGGTGTTGCGACCGACCCGGAAATAACCCGGCGCCGTGTCGATGCGGGTGTCAGGACGAAACCGGCCCGCCTCCAGGGCCGCGGCCACGGTAAAGGGCTTGACGGTGGAGCCGGGCTCGAAGACATCGGTCACCGCCCGGTTGCGATAGCGCTCGCTGCGCAGGCCCTCGCGCCTGTTGGGATTGTAGGCCGGCTGGTTCACCATGGCCAGCACCTCGCCGCTGCGGGCATCGAGGATCAGGGCCGACGCCGCGCGGGCCCGGTGCAGGCGCACGGCGGTCTTCAGTTCCCGGTAGGCGAGATACTGGAGACGCAGATCCAGGCTCAGGCGCAGGTCCTTGCCGGGCTGGGGGTCGCTGATGCTCTCCACATCCTCGACGATGTGGCCGAGGCGGTCCTTCAGGACCCGCTTGCTGCCGGGAAGCCCCCGCAACCAGTCATCATAGGCCAGCTCGATGCCTTCCTGTCCCTGGTCGTCCACGTTGGTGAAACCCACCACATGGGCGGCCACCTCGCCGGCGGGATAGTAGCGCCGGTATTCGCGCTGCAGGGAGATGCCGGGGATGCCCAGCGCCATGATACGCTGCGCGCGCTCGGGATGGACATGCCGCTTGAGATAGACGAATTCCCGCCCGGAGCGGGACATGATCCGCTGCCAGAGATAATCCACGTCCAGCTCCAGAAGCCGGGCCAGCTCCGGCCCCAGCAGCCGCCATTGCTCACCGGCCGCAACCAGCACCTGGGGATTGGCCCAGACCGAATCCACCGGCGTACTGATGGCCAGGGGCTGGCCATGGCGGTCGGTGATCATGCCGCGATGCGCGGCGATGCGCACCACCCGAAGGTGGCGCGCATCCCCCTGCGACTGGAGAAACGCCTTGTCCAGCACCTGGAGATCCACCGCCCGCCAGACCAGCACCACCACGGCCAGCCCCAGGCTGGCCAGGATAATCAGGGGCCGCGCCGGATGAATCAGCGCCGGCCTGTCACTCTGCCTGCTCATGAATTCCCGACCCCCGGGGCCTGACGATGACGATCTGCTCGGGTTGCGGCGCCCGCATCCCCAGCTTGCGCCGGGCAATGCTCTCCACGCGCGACGGCGTCGCCAGGGTGCTCTGCTCCAGCAGGAGCCGGCCCCATTGAATGTTGAGTTCATCGCGCACCGCCTGCAGGGACTGCAATTCCACGAACAGTTTGCGGCTGTGGTGGGTGGTGTAGACCACGCCCAGGGCGGTGGCCAGCACCAGCAGCGCCAGCACCACGACAAGCCCCGCGCCACCTGCCCCGCCCCCTGTTTTGTTGTGGATGGCATTGTCCATGATGCCCGACGCTCAGGCCTCGTCCGGCCGCCCGGTGGGCAGCCTTTCCGCCACGCGCAGCACGGCACTGCGGGCACGGGGATTGGCCGCGACCTCCGCAGCGGCCGGGCGGCGCGCCCTGCCCAGCAGGCGCAGGGTCAGATCACGCCGGGACTCCCTGGCAGGAATCCCACGGGGGAGCGCCTCGCCCCGGGCACAGCGGCGCAGGTAACGCTTCACGATCCGGTCTTCCAGGGAATGGAAACTGATCACTGCCAGGCGTCCGCCGGGCGCCAGCACACGCACCGCCTGGACCAGCGCCTCCGGCAGCACTTCCAGTTCCCGGTTGACGTGGATGCGCAGGGCCTGGAAGCTGCGCGTGGCGGGATGCCTGCCCGCTTCCCAGGCAGGATGGGCTGCGGCCACGACCTCCGCCAGCCGCGCCGTGGTGCGTATGGGGGCCTCGCGCCGCGCCGCCACGATGGCCCGGGCAATGCGCCGCGCATGGCGCTCCTCGCCATATTCCCGCAATACCCGCGCGATCTCCCGTTCCGTGGCCCGCGCCAGCCATTGCGCGGCGCTCTCCCCCGCGGTGGTGTCCATGCGCATGTCCAGGGGACCGTCATGGCGAAAACTGAATCCCCGGTGCGGGTCGTCCAGCTGGGGCGAGGAGACACCCAGATCGAGCAGGATGCCGTCGAGACACCCACACCACCCCTGGGCAGCCACGACCGCCTCGAGACGGGCAAAATTGGCATGAACGATGACGACCCTCGGATCGTCCCCGAAGCGTTCTCGCGCCGATGCCACCGCCTCGGGATCCTGATCCATCACCAGCAGGCGCCCCGCGGTGCCCAGGCGCGCGAGAATCGCCGCGGCATGGCCACCGCGGCCGAACGTGGCATCGAGATAGCGGCCGGCGGGCTTCACCGCGAGGGCCTCCAGCACTTCGGCCAGCATGACCGGCTGATGGCCGTTCCTTCCTGATCCTCCTGACATGGATCGGGACATGGGCCGGAACTGGGACCGGGGCATCAACTGGCCGGTCTCACAGGGAGAGGCTGTCAAGCTCCACCGGCAGCGGTTGTTCGCTTTCGGCCGCCAGCCAGAGATCGCGCTGTTCGTTCCAGGTCTGCTCATTCCAGATCTCGAATTTGTTGCCCTGACCGATCATGACGATGCGCTTGTCCAGGTCGGCATAGTCGCGCAGGGGGGGCGGCAGCAGAATACGGGCGTGGCCGTCCATCTCACACTCGGTGGCATGACCGATGAGGAGACGTTGCAGATTGCGCGCGCGCCGGTCGAGGTTGGGCAGGGCCACCAGCTTGCGCTCGATCTCTTCCCAGTGCGGCAGGGGATACAGCAACAGACACCGGTCGGTATCCACCGTGATGATCAACCGGCCATTGCAGACATCCCGCAGACGCTCGCGATACCGGGTGGGTATGGCAAGACGCCCCTTGGCGTCCAGGTTGAGCGTGTTGACCCCGCGAAACAAGAAAGCGCCCCTCCCCCCACAATGGCTCCACTAAATCCCACAAAATCCCACTCAGCGACACTATATACAGCTTTGCCGGTCTGTCAAGCAAAATTCGCCCACCATAATCCCTTGTGTCACAGTAACTTAGGCGAACAAAGGCGGAAGAGGGCAACACAAAGCCCCTGCCGTCAGACAGCGAAAACAAATAAATCATTCGGTTGATTTCAGAACTTAGAGTAATGTCTCAAGAAAGCCTGTGCCGGCAGTGCTGCCGGCCATACGAATGGCGACTGCAGGTGTGTCTCGGGGTAAAGCGGCATGAAAACGGAGCCGGCCTGTAAGCCGGGTTCTGTCGGGGACAGTCATTCATCTGGGACGCACGTCACCGCACGCCTCTAGCGACCTACCCGGGAACAGTGCGGGCCACACTCTCGTTCCCCTATTTGGTCTTGCTCCGGGTGGGGTTTACACTGCCACTGGTGTTACCACCAGCGCGGTGCGCTCTTACCGCACCTTTTCACCCTTACCTCCCGCCGCAATGGCGGGGTGGCGGTATGTTTTCTGTTGCACTGGCCGTCGGCTCGCGCCGCCCAGGCGTTACCTGGCACCCTGCCCTGTGGAGCCCGGACTTTCCTCCCCGCCACCGGCCGCGCCGCTGGCGGAGCGACTGCCCGGCCGACTCCGCATCATTCAAGATGCAGCATGCACGGAAGGATTTCAAGGGCCGTCATCGCCCGCTCCCTCCCCTTCCCGCAGCGCCATCGCCTCTTCATAGAGCAGGTTGCGGCGCCGGCCCGTCAGTTCCGCCGCCACGGCGACGGCGGTCCTCGCCGGCATGTGTGCCAGCAGCACGGCCAGCAGGCGCTTCCGGTCCACCGTGACTTCCGTCTCACGAGACGCATCACCCGGGGGCGTGGCGCCGTGTACCAGCACCACGAACTCGCCGCGCTGCCGGTTCGGATCTTCCGTCACCCATGCCAGCAGGTCGGAGAGCGGGGCCCGGTGGATGGTCTCGAAGGTCTTGGTGAGTTCCCGCGCCAGGGCCGCCTCCCGCGTCGCGCCCAGCAGCGCCACGAGATCCTGCAGCAGGGCCAGGATGCGGTGCGGTGCCTCGTAGAAGACCAGGGTCCGTGTCTCCTCGCACAAAGCCTGCAGGCGACGCCTGCGCGCTGCAGCCCGGGCGGGCAGAAAACCTTCGAAGGCAAAACGCTCGGTGGGCAGGCCCGCGGCGCTCAGGGCCGCCGTGAGCGCGCTGGGACCGGGCACGGGCACCACCCGGAAACCGGCCGCCTGAACCCGGCGCACCAGGACGTAACCGGGGTCGCTGAGCAGGGGGGTGCCTGCATCGCTGATCAGGGCCACTGCCGCTCCCTTGCGCAGCCGCGCCACCAGCCGCGCCGCCTCGCGGGCCTCGTTGTGCTCGTGCAGGGCGACACAGGGGGTGGTGATGCCGTAATGCTGCAACAGGCGGCGGCTGTGCCGCGTGTCCTCGGCAGCGATCACGTCCGCCGCGGCCAGCACCGCCACGGCGCGATGCGTGATGTCGCCCAGATTCCCCAGGGGTGTCGCCACCACATACAGGGTCTGCCCTGCAATTGACACTGTTTCGTCCCGCCCCGATACTTGTCCACTGTCCATCCAGCATAACGTTTTTGCATGCCCCACACTATGACCGTCGGCTTCGCGGCCTTCCGCCATGCCTTCTGGCTGTCCCTGCTGCTGGCGGCGGGCTGCGCCGTCACGCCCTCCCAGCAACCGACCGCACCCGAGCCCGCCGCGCTGGCGGCCCAGGCGCGCAAGGCGCAGGACAAGGGCGACTTCCAGGCCGCGGCGCAAGCCTACCTGCAAGCGGCGGAACAGGCCACGCCGCCGCAGGCCCTGGACTACCGCCTGCGCGCGGCGGAGGCACTCCTGGCAGGCAATCATGTGGACCAGGCCCGGCGCCTCCTCGACACCCTGCCCGCCGAAGGCCCGAAAGAAGGGTTGGAAGACGCAGGCGCCCCCCTGGGACCGCAGCTCAGGGCCCGGCGGGCCCTGCTCACGGCACGCATCGCGCTGATGGACAACCGCCCCCGCCAGGCCCTGTCACACCTGCAAGGCCTGCCCCCGGCGCAGCCGCCGCTCCCTGCCGCCCTGGCCATCGCCATCCACGAACTGCGCGCCCAGGCCTACCTGAGGGCGGGCAATCTCCTGGAATCCGCCCGCGAGCGCGTGATCCTGGAGCCCCTGCTGCCCGCCCAAGACACCCGGCGCATTCATGAAAACCAGACCCGCATCTGGCAGGCACTGCTGCGCCTGTCCGCCCCAGCGCTGGAACAATTGCGCCTGGCCCCTCCACCCGATGTCTTCAGCGGCTGGCTGGAGCTGGCCCTCATCGCCAGGCGTGCCGAGGAACACCCCCAGGACGTGACCCGCCAGGTGGAAGCCTGGCGAAAGCGTTATCCCGCGCACCCGGCGATGCAGGACATCATCGATTCACTGCTGGCCCGGCGCCTGGAAGAGCGCCGCCGCCCCGCCACCATCGCCCTGCTGCTGCCCCACGAGGGCCCGCCCGCCAGGGCGGCGGCGGCCCTGCGCGACGGCTTCCTCGCCGCGCATTACCAGCGCAGCCGCTCCGACTACCGCCCCACGATCCGCATCTACGACAGCGGCCGCAACGCGGCGTCTGCGATGACCGCCTATGAACAGGCGGTTCGGGACGGTGCCGATTTCATCGTCGGCCCGCTGCGCAAGGAGGCCGTCAACGAACTGGCCGGTCGCCCGCGCCTGCCCGTTCCCACGCTGTCCCTCAACTACAGCAGCGACGGCCATCCCCCCACGGAACTCTTCCAGTTCGGCCTGGCCCCCGAAGACGAGGCCCGCCAGGTGGCGGAACGCGCCTGGCTGGAAGGCAACAACCAGGCCCTGGCCCTGCTGCCCGAAGGACCCTGGGGCGAGCGGCTCCTGGAGGCCTTCCGTGCCACCTGGGAAGAACTGGGCGGCACGCTCCTGGAAGTCCAGTTCTATCCACCACGGGACAACGATTTCTCCCAGCCCATTCAGGCCCTGCTGAACCTGGACGAGAGCCTGGAACGCCGGCGGCGACTGGAAAAGCTCATCGGCCAATCCCTCAAGTTCGAGCCCCGCCGGCGCCGCGATGCCGATTTCGTCTTTCTCGGCGCCTTCCCCCGCCAGGCCCGCCTGATCCGCCCCCAGCTGAAATTCCATTACGCCTCGCAACTGCCCGTCTATGCCACCTCCCACATCTTCACAGGGCGGCGCGACCGCGCCGCCGACCGCGACATGGACGACATCGTTTTCTGCGACATCCCCTGGGTATTGGGGGATCCGCCGCCGCTGAAGAAGACCATCGAACGCCTGTGGCCGGAGCAGGCCGGTCAGTACACCCGTTTCTACGCACTGGGGGTGGACGCCTACCGCATCATCCCCTTCCTGGACAATCTGCGCGCCTACCGCTACGAACGCTTCGCCGGCCAGACAGGCGCCCTCTATCTCGACCGGGACAACCGTATCTTCCGCGAACTGGCGTGGGCCCGCTTCCGCGGCGGCATCCCCCGCCCCTATTGAAATGCCACCTGAAAACCCCACGCGCAAGACATCCCGCCAGGCCGGGCAGCCACGGGGGGCTGCCGCAGAAGAGGCAGCCTGCCGGTATCTGCTTCGCCAGGGCCTGACCTGCCTGAGCCGCAACTATCGCTGTCGCCAGGGGGAGATCGACCTGGTGATGGCCGATGGTGACTGCCTCGTGTTCGTGGAAGTACGCCAGCGCCGCACCACCCGTTACGGCAGCGCCAGCGAGAGCGTGGACCGGCGCAAACAGCAGAAACTCATCCAGGCGGCCCGCCATTACCTGCTCACCCGGGGCAGGAATGACAGCGCTGCGCGTTTCGACGTCGTCGCCATGAACGGCGACGGCGATCAATGGACACTGGAATGGATCCGCGACGCCTTCGGTCTTGACCTCTAGCGCCGCCCGTGGGCATAGTGTGGCGCACGCGAAAATACCGCTTGTATTCTTTGCCGATTTCACTGGATCTTTTTGGTGCATTCATGAACACTCACTCCAGACCCGTCATTCTGCTGCTGGTCATTGCCCTGCTGCTGCCGGGCTGCACGGGAGGGCTCATCGTGGCCGGCGCCGCCACGGGGGTGGCCGTGGCCTACGACCGGCGTACCGCCGGCACGGTGGTGGAAGACCAGAACATCGAGATCAAGGTGGCCAGCGCCATCCGCAGGGACAAAGCGCTGCGCGACAAGGCCCACATCGGTGTCGTCAGTTACAACAACATTGTACTGCTGGTGGGCCAGGCCCCGACCAGGGCCCTGCGGGACCGGGCCGTGGCCCTGGCGCGCAAAGTGGAGAAAGTGCGGCGGGTACACAACGAGATCGCCCTCGGGGAACCCACCCCCTTCTCCGTCCGCAACCGTGACATCTGGATCACGACCAAGGTCAAGAGCGCCCTGCTGGGCAGCAAGGGCCTGGATGCCATCCATGTCAAGGTCGTGACGGAAGATGGCGTGGTCTACCTCATGGGCCTGCTGACCCGCCGCGAGGCCGACGAAGTCGCACGCCGGGTCCAGCAGGTGAAGGGCGTCAAGCGGGTGGTCAAGGTCTTCGAGTACCTGGACTGAACCGTGTCGCCCGAGCTGCTGGCCCGCATTGCCGCCGTCGTCGGGCCCGACAACCTCCTCACCGACCCCGCCGATTGCTGGCCCTATGGCTACGACAACAGCCGCCGCCAGCAGCTGCCCGCCGCCGTGGCCTTCGCCACCTGTCACGAAACCGTGCGCGCGCTGGTGGCGCTGTGCCACGAGACGCGCACCCCGCTCGTGCCCCGCGGCCGCGGCACCGGCACCACGGGGGCCACGGTACCGGCACCCGGCGGGCTGGTGCTGTCCCTGGAACGCATGGACCGCATCTTGAAGATCGATCCGGCCAACCGGGTCATGGTGGTGGAACCCGGCGTGACCAACCAGGCTGTGCAAGACGCCGCGGCGAGGCATGGCCTGTTCTGGCCGCCGGATCCCACCAGCGCCGCCTTCTGCACGGTGGGCGGCAACCTGGCCTACAACTCCGCCGGTCCCCGAGCCGTGAAATACGGCACGCCGCGGGAGAACGTCCTGGGCCTGCGGGCCGTGACAGGCACGGGGAAGGATCTGCGCTGCGGCGTCTACACCTCCAAGGGCGTGGTGGGCTACGACCTGACCCGCCTGCTCATCGGCTCAGAGGGCACCCTGGCGGTGATCACCGAGGCGACGCTCAAGCTCACTCCCTGCGCCGAGGCCAAGGTCACCATGCAGGCGGTCTACGCCGACATGGATCATGCCGCCCGGGCCATCGCCGCCATCATGGGCCAGCCGGTCACACCCTGCGCCCTGGAATTCATGGACGGGCAGGCCATCGCCATGATCCGCCACTACGCAGGGACAGCACTTCCCCAGGGGGCTGCGGCCATGCTCATCATCGAGGTGGATGGCAGCGCCGTGGCAATGGAGCATGCCATCGGGGCGGTCCAGGCAGCCGCGACGAACGACGGACTGCTGGATTTCCAGGCCGCCCGCGACCCGCAACAGGCCCAGGCCCTGTGGGCGACGCGCAAGGCCCTGTCCCCGGCCCTGCGCACCGTCGCACCAAAGAAGATCAACGAAGACGTGGTGGTGCCTGTCTCCAGGCTGCCACGGTTCATCAACGGACTCAGGGAGCTGGCGCGCCGCCATGACATCACCATCGTCAACTTCGGCCATGCCGGCAACGGCAACATTCATGTCAATCTCCTGGTGGACCCTGACGATGCGGACCAGATGCGCCGTGCCGACATGTGCCTTGCAGCGGTATTCGATCTGGTGCTCGAACTCTCCGGTACGCTCTCGGGCGAACATGGCGTGGGGCTGGAAAAGAGGGATTTCATCGCACGCGAACTGGATGCCACGTCGCTGGCCTTGATGCGCGGCCTCAAACAGCTGTTCGACCCCCGGGACATCCTCAATCCGGGCAAGATGCTGCCAGCGGCCGGAGGGCAGAAAGCGGCGCCATGGGAATCTACGTGACTTTAATCTCTGCAGCCTTGATCTCTCTTCGCAGCCGCACTACCCTGCACGAGAAGACAGATCACGGCAGAGGCGTTCACGGCCATGGACTGTTCCTCCGAAAGGGATACGGAAGAGGCCAACGTCAGGGCGCACCCTGTCATCCCGCCCACACCCCGTCATCTCAACCACCCCCCTGTTATTTCTACCCCTCTCGCCATTTCGAGCGCAGCGAGAAATCCGGGGCAGCGGGACAGGATTTCTCCCTTCGGTTCGAAATGACAGAAAAGAAATAACGGCTTATTTCACCACCTGGAGATAGGGCCGCCTGGTCTTGCCCTTGTGCTCAGGGGGAGGCGAAGGCGGCGGCGCATCGGGCGGGGGCGAAGCATCGGCGTTTTCCAGTACCATGCCGCGGCCGTTCTCACGGGCATAAATGGCCAGGACCGCGCCGACGGGCACCGTGACTTCCATTTCCTGCCCCCCGAAGCGGGCCTTGAACATGATCCAGTCGTTGTCGATGTGCAGGCCGCTGGTGGCCTGGCCGCTGATGTTGAGCACGATCCGGCCGTTCTCCACATAGCGCGCGGGCACCTGGACCCGGGGATCAGTGGCATCCACCAGGATATGGGGCGTCAGGCCGTTGTCGCTGATCCACTGGTAGATGGCGCGGATCAGGTAAGGCCTGCTGGAACTCATCTCCATGGCGCTTCTCCTCCGCAATAACCCGCGGCAAAACCCGCCGCCTGTCTCACCAGCCGGCCCCCAGCTCGCGTTCGATCTCCGAGAGGCTGGCCTGAAACGATTCCCGCTCGAACAGGCGTCGCGCATACTGCTTCACCGCCTTGGCCTGGGGGGGCAGTTCGATCCCGTAATGAGGCAGCCGCCAGAGGATGGGGGCCAGGCTGCATTCCACCAGGGCAAAATCATCACTCATGAAGAAGGGTTTCTTGGCGAGGATGGGCGCCATGAGGATCAGGCCCTCGTAGATCGTCTTGCGTGCCTCGGCAGCGCGTGCCTCGTCTTCGCCACTGATATCGCCGAGAATCCTGTACCAGTCCTCGTCGATGCGGTACAACATCATCCGCGTACGGGCCCGCGAGACCGGATCCACCGGCATCAGGGGGGGGTGGGGAAAGCGTTCGTCCAGATATTCCATGATGATCTGGGAGTTGTACAGGACCAGATCACGATCCACCAGAACGGGCAGGGAATCGTAGGTATTGAGGTCGATGAGATCCTCGGGCGGATTGTCGGGATCCACGTCGACGATCTCCGCGCCGATGTTCTTTTCTGCAAGGACGATCCGTACGCGGTGGCTCAAAGGGCATTCAGGCCGGGAATACAACACCATCGCTGGCCTCCGAGTGGCAATCGTCGCCATGACTGCTATGCTCCATATCCTTCTGGTCTGAAAATCAAATGGTTATCTGCCACAGGCGGCAAAATGCCTGCTCTCTCCTGAGCAGGGCCGCCTGAATATAGCACATTTTCCCCGCGCACGGGTGCACGGTATCTCAGCGGAATCCTCGCGCCTCGCGGATCCGCTCGTAGGCCTGACGGATCTCACGGGTCTTCTGCTCGGCAAGCTTCATCATCTCCTCCGGCAGACCCTTGGCAATGAGCTTGTCGGGATGGTGCTGGTTGATGAGGCGGCGGTAGGCCTTTTTCACCTCCGCATCGGAGGCCTCGGGAGAGACATTCAGGATCTCATAGGCCTGCCGCAGCTCGTCCTCGCGCCGCGGAGCACCGGCGCGGGCACCGGCAAAACCCTGCGCCGCGCGCACCATGGCCTCGAGACGCTCGAATTCCAGGCGGGAGACCCCGAGCCGGTCGCAGATGTGCAACAGGATCTGGCGCTCGGCGGGATGCATCGCGCCATCCGCATAGGCGGTCTGGATGAGGATCTCCAGAAAGATGCGCATCAACATGCGCCGGTGACGGCACTCGCGCTTGAACTGGTCCAGCACCTCGTCCAGGGAGAAGTCCGCCTGCTTGCCTTCCCGGTAGAGCTGCTTGGCCAGCCGCTCCAGCTCGGGATTGAGCTGCATCTGATCCATCACCGCCTGGGCGAGATGGATCTCGTTCTCCGACACCCTGCCGTCCGCCTTGGCCAGGTGCCCCATGATGGAGAAGGTCGCCGTAAAAAAGGCCATCTGGATGCGCTCCCGCCCACCCAGGCCTTCCGGGCCGCCCAGGCGCCGCGCCTTGACGTCGTAATTGTGCCCCAGCGCCGCGCCGATGAGCGCTCCCAGGGGACCTCCCAGCACGAAGCCCAGGGTGCCGCCGAACAGCTTGCCCCACCAGCTCATGTTCAGGCGCCTGTGCTGCGCTGCGTGCCACGCAAGGAATCCAAGGGATCCTCGGCGATTGCCGTCACGACGTCCGGGGCCTGTCCTTCAGGGCATCACGCACGCGCAACAGCCTGGCACGCACTTCCTCTCCCAGGCTTGCCACCTCGGGTTTGTCCACCAGCCCCAGCACCGCGGCAGGATCCATGAAAGCGACGGTCACGGTGCCATCCTCCTCTTCACGCACCACGACATTGCATGGCAGCAGGAGGCCGATGTCGGGATCGGCTTCCAGTGCACGGTGCGCCAGCGGGGGATTGCAGGCACCCAGGATACGATAGGGACGTCGGTCTATGTCCAGTTTCTTTTTCAGAGTCGCCTGAACATCGATGTCCGTCAGCACGCCGAAGCCCTCCTCCTGGAGCGCGGCGGTCACACGTTCGACCACTTCATCGAAACCGCCCTGCAGGGTGACATGAAAACCGTACATATTTCCCCTCCTGACCTGAAAAATTCAGATAAATAAATGAACTATTCCATAAAACGCTGCTCCCGATCATACCATGCCGCATAGACTTCATCTGGCCACAGCGACTGGAACCAGGCGATGACGGCGTCGATCTCCTCCGCACTCAGCTTGTCGCCCCAGGCCGGCATGCGCCCCTCCCCCGGCGGGCTGCCGTTGCGGATCATGTCCCGCAGCATGGCCGTGGGATGGTGCCAGGCATGGCCAGTGCCGTTCAAAGGCGGCGGCGGATAAAAACCGTCCTCACCCCGGCGACGCCAGTCCGGCGCACCCTCGGCTTGCCGGCCATGACAGGCGGCGCAATGCCGGAGGAACACCGCCTCTCCCTTGCGCACGAGTTCCGGGTCATCCTTCCGGACAATGGCCGCTCCACTTTGCGTGGACAAGACCCTGCCAGACTCAGCGCCACTTTGCATCTGCTCACAACCTGCCATGGCCAATGCCAGTCCCGTCACTATCCCGAGCCGGTTGAATCTTGTCATATCGTCACGCTCTACATACAGTCCTTGAATCTGTCCAGTTATTGGTCCGCCATCAATCCCGGCAACGAAGAACATCCGTCATATTCAGACGTTGGAAACAAACACACATCCATGGCAGCGAGCTGCCACAGCAATCATTCTACCGCAAGCTCTTCTGCCACGTGTTTTACGCGCGCGCAATATGCATACTACATAAATTTCAATCAGTTAGACACTTCCCGGTGTTTCAGCACTCATGCCAGTGACAGGCTGCTCCAAAAATGACGCACCTTATATTATTTAGTACTCGCCTGGAGGCCGAACACAATGGAATTGTCGCGCGCATTGTGTGAGAGTCACCGTGCAGCCTAGATCTGCGAACAAAAGGATACATTTGGAGAGCGGCGTGATTTACCCGAGATTCCGCCTTACGTCAGTGTACTGCCCATGGTCCATGCCCAGCCTGCGCTTATCAATTCGTGCAGCGGGGCTACGGATTTGAAGATGAACGGGCAGATAGATTTCCTGCTAACAGATCATACACTCAATCGTCACCGCCAAATTTGACAAGCCGAGTAACCTGAATGTCGGAAACGAAAACCACACCAGAATGCTCTTTGAAAAACGGTGAAAATCCTTGCAATATCGGCTCAACGAGCTTTTCGGGCACTGCAGCGATGATCATTATCAGAAGATCATCCTCATTGAACATGATATGCCCGTCGCGAAATCCATGACTGCCTTTTCCGGAAAGATTATTGATGATGCTGTAACCCTTTACGCCTACTCTGTCCAGCAAGTCAATCGCGAATTCCTTATATTCACCCTCAAGGATGATCTCAAGCTTCTTCAGGTGATTAAACTTTATTGCATTCATATCGCAGCTGCCTCCCGACCTGCATGCAGATCTCCAATGTCATACGCTTTCCAATCACCAGCACAATATCTATATACACCTCCAGATATTGGATCTACAACTGCCATGTGAATCCACTCGTTTTGCAGAAGCTTTCTGACGCTTGCAACCCGCCCTATGGCAGTTTTCACACTTTCCAACGGTGATTCTATAAGAGTCATCAAGCGCAAGGGTTCATGGTAAGGCTTGCCATTCATCAGTACAGTCTGCGCAGGCAGGCCTGTCCTCAGGTCACCAATATTGCCTGTCATCACGCCAAATCGGCCCGCAACATTATGATAGACCTTACTGCCACTTCCATATGACTCATTATCGACCGCTGAAAAATAGTGCTCCATATTGATCCATTGCGCGACGACAAGGGGACCGGTAAGTATATTCTCGAGCAGAATCAAGTTATGATCCACACGGTAATCATAAGAATGCATGAATGCCCGCCCTTCCAGAGATATATTACGCGTCATCCCGCGCCTGCCGATAATGAAGTAAGCATTGCGTGACAACCCCCATTCTGGACGCACCTGAGACCAATCCAGCGCATTACGCATCGCCTTTCTTACGCCATTGGAAACAGGATAAATATCTTCCCCCAGCTCTGGTATCCGCTCTTTGGCACATAAGCGGCAGGCAGCGGTCAACCCCTGACGGAGTCGGTCGAGATAGATCAGGTGAGTTGCGGGTACGAGGTCCAGGTCATACATGATGATTTCATCGATAGTGGTATTATGCAGCGCTGGAATAAACCAAGTATCATCTGGTATATCGATACCTATCGCACGCAAACGCTGTCTTACTGCTGGTTTATTGGCCATACCAGCAAAAATACGCGCATTATGCAATCCAACATTACCTCCGCATGCCCCGCAATCGAGAGCTGACTCATAGGGATTGTTCTGAGACTGGCTGCCGTGACCCACAACAAGAACAAATCGTGAGAAGACTTTAGTCAGGCCAATTGCCTGCAGCGCCTGTGACACGAAAGTAACTTGCTCGTCAAGCGTAAAGCCGATGCGGCCAAGCCGTTCCATTTGGTGACGTGACTCAGATTTGTTGACGCGATAGACATCGCGCAGCTGTTCAATGAACTCATTCAGGCGCACATCGTCTACATTGAATAATTTCTGAAAGCTATCAGCATGATCTATATTGCCCAGTGCGACTTCCCGCAATTCTCGAACCACATCGTCATTGACTTGTTCAGGACTCAACTTGAACTCAATTTCGATTGCCTTTGATATCAGTGCCCTTTGTACAGCACGAACGATTGAATCGGCCTGCTCTCTGCTCAATTTGTCGATCAGGAGATGAGTAAATGGCTTGTGTTTATGCAGTTTGGTCCGCCATCTGTTATAGACAACCGGCATCATGGTTTTCCCAAACATGTCGAGACCGAACAAAAGCCCTATTGCTTCAACCGTCACATAAGGCGCCAGAACAGTTTCTTTCAGTTCATGCACAACTTTCTCTATAATGGATAAAGCAACGGTATCCTGAACACCTGAAACAGACATCTCCATTATGAGGTTTTTCGGTGTCAGCAATACAGGGCAAAGATGGACTTCCGTACCCTTATCAATCTCCATAAAACTCACGGGTACGCCAAAAAAACCTGCAATGCCGAACGTCTGGTAATCTCCGACATTTTCCAAGTGACGGCGCAATCTCTCTGACCTCGTATCAATGCAGAACATCGCTTGAACAAAGGGACGTTTCCGGTTCACAAGTTGCTTTGATGGCATCAGGCTAATATTTCTCAATAGCTCATTAATCGCTTTTTCCTCCATCGCCTTGAGCCAATAAAGTCCTTCCCGTCTCTCGAATTTTTCAATGCATCTGACCAAATTCCCTATACCGTCAGCATCAAGGGCTAATAATTGTTGCTCTGCATTTACAGATGTTGATAACCTCCTCAAATTTTGTGCATGTTGTGTCGCGATACTCTCCCGCTCATAGTGAAAATAATCTGTTGCAACCGATTCAACTCGAGTTTGTTTTCCAGAAAACAAAGCCTTTTCTATCCTATGCGCGAAAGATGGGATGACATTGCCGCTATGGTATTGATAAGCAAGGTATGCACGGGTGGTATTTTCACGAATATATCCTTTTAGATCTTCCATATTTTTCGGCATAGAACTGGCAACCTGTTTATCGACCAAGGCATGTGAAAGTATCAGTCGGATTGCCAGATAATCCACAAGGTCACCAGGGTACTTTCTCGTAAAATAATAATGGAGAGCGCTTGATCGCCACCTGATAAAACCTGCCCATCCGTGTAACCTCGTCAACTCACGCTGAAAATAGGATTGCCAGTGCGACTCAGGGATTTTGAAATTTCGCATGACATATATGATTGCCTCTTCCGGGCAGGTTACAGACTCCAAGACTTCCTGCAATACCCTTTTACTGAGCATAAAACTGCCGCTTTTTCCAAAAACAGCCAGCCAGGCATTGAAAAAACCATTCTCCCTGGAAGGCATCTCCCAGGCTGCCTGACCTTCATCAAAGAAATTCAGGCAATTGCGGACAATCAGGTCATCCAACTGACTCGCAAGCTCAGTACCGAAAAGCTTATCGATAATTTCCTGTATGCTCCCTCTATGTATCAGAACATCCTCCAGCTTCAAAGTCAGTTCCTCACAATCCATCCCTGCAGCTTCCCGCACAAACCGTCCCTGCAGAACTGACGTGATATCTGAGTTCATTACCGACTGCGGAATAAAGTGATCACGACTGATGACATTCCTTGGAAAACTGTAAACAAGTGACTTCAGCCATTTTTCCAGTTCAACACCCTCAATCCTTGTCTGCATGGAAGCAAACTTGGTTATGCATGCTTCCAATATACATTCATCTATCTTTCCATCCCTGAGATATTGCTGATACAGATCTCTTGGCAAATAGGCACGCCCGTGGAACAGCTGCTCACCCTTTTCTACAGCCTGTTCAAACTTCATCTTTTCCAGGCCATGCAAAGGGTTATGATGAATAAATGAGCGCATGGGCCAAAATCTTGGAATTGGCTCGCCCGCAAGAAACACCATGGTTCTCACCTGTGCCTTTAACCCTTCGCCAATCATCTTAAGCCTCCAAGATCAATAAGAGCGCTTACAACAAGTAAGGATGCCAAAACCCCATAAACGGCAATTTTCCTTTTCGTCAGAAGCGGTGGCACTCTTTTGCCAGATGTTCCAACCAGCAGACCTTGAATCAGACGCATCGCTGACCAGCTCCATACCAGCCATACAAGTGCTGCTATCACAGCCGCAAACAACCTCACCCCTGAGACTTGGGCAATATTCCCCAACAACACAAAAAAGGTAGGGAAAAACGGGGTTGCGATTGCTGACAAAATAAATATGACGAACAATGCAGAAAGTGCCTTTTGATCCTGCGCCAACCCTGTGACAATGCCGGCATAAGCCGCACCGTAGCCATGTTCTATCTCACCGATAATCATCGTCAGCAATGCAAATGAGGCCGAGAATGATAGAACATACGCAATCGGAGACACAGGATTATCGCTTACGGCAAAAATCAACCATCCCAAAGACCAGGCCGAAATCGCCATATACCCCACCCAGACACTGGCCTCTTTGATGGCAACCGCTCTAAGACCATATAGCATGGACGTTGCCAGTGCCCATATCGCCAGCCAGGATGGTATTAAAGGATCCATTGCATCCAGAACAAAAACCCCCGGCAGAGGCCACAGCAAAATCAGGAGCACACGCATCCTGGTGGAACCGAGGCCTTGCCAAACCCTGCTGAAGAGCAGGCTCATTGGAAACAAGGGAAGGAAGAAAGCCCCAAGCAGCCAGCTTAAACTTTGCATATCATAGCCACCTCAGCCACGCATTAATCCGCAATGCGAGCTTTTCCATCTTTCTTGACATATAAGCATAGAAGGCATTGATGTAGAGTTCGTTTGCAATCAACGCATATGTTGTCTTCCTTGAAACGATCTGTTCATGCATTTGTCGCCCGGAATTACGCTCAACGTAATATGTCCTAACCCATCCTGACACAATTACAAGTGTGAGGATACCAATCAGTATGCTGAACCAGAGCAGGTCAATTGACGCTGCTTCATAGATGCGTTTGCGGAAATCTTCATCAGGATAGAGGTACAGATCAAAGACATGACTTATCAATATGTATCCAACAATTACAATAACAAATGAACCGACAGTTAGACTGAAAAGACGCCATAGATTCTGAGAACGCATGCGATAGGTCACGAAAATAAGCTGCGCACCAGTTACCCAGCCAAAGAACAAGAGCACGATGGCGCCTTGCTTCTGATAAAAGTCCTCTGACACTATCCAATGTGCCAGCAGTAAAATGGTAACCGGCAGCAATAGTGTAAGCAAAGCCATCAGCAGCCAAGGCATCCTGCTTTTGACAGGGTTTTTTTCAACGATGTACGAATAGAGCTGATCTCTAGGTACTCCATCGTTCTGTCGCGCCTTGCCAATTACATCGCCAGCGCTGAGAAAAAGCGTTCCCTTGAACAAACCATGTGCGATCAGGTGAAAGACTGCCAGGGAAAATGCTCCCAGCCCGCATTCCATGACCATGAAGCCCATCTGCCCCATTGTCGAATAACCTAATGCTTTTTTTATATCGTTCTGTACAAGCATGAGAAGAGATCCAATTACGGCAGTAACCAACCCAACGAGGAATACCCAGTGAAGGACCAGATCAGTCTCCACAAATACAGGAGAAAAACGGTTAATGAGGAAGCCGCCAGCATTTACAATGCCTGCGTGCATGAGGGCGGACACCGGCGTTGGTCCTGCCATGGAATAAGGTAGCCAAGTATGAAGCAGAAACTGCGCGGAGCGGGCAAAAGCAGACAGCGCAATTAATCCTCCAACCACCTCGGGCAGAGGGAGGAAAAAGATCATTTCAATCTGGTTCTGGTTGGCAAGGCCTTCAAATATCGTACTCAGAGACCAGCTGCCGTATGCCTGATAAAGCAATATAGCAGCTATTACGAGTGGAACGTCCCCTATGCGATATGTAATCCAGGTCCAAAATGCATACCTCCATGCAGTTTGGCTTCGCATGTCATGTCCCAGAAGAAAATATAACCACACGCTGATTAAATGCCATGCGATAAGCAGCGTTATCAGATCTCCTGACAGCACAAGAAGATAAAGCGTGCCCGACATCAGATCCAGCAAAGTAAAAAATCGAACATAGCCTGGCTCCTCGATCATGTATCGAAGAGAATAGATCCTGACCACCAGGCTGATGGCTGATATCACCAGACACATCAGAACCCCGAGAGAATCAAACCTCAGAATTCCCCAGCCACTCTGCAACTCGATCTCGCGAACCTCTCCTCCTCCAGTTATCGCTGACCAGGTTGCAAATCCAGCCAGAACAAGGGTAATCCAAGCAACAGTCACGCTGATCAATACAACGCTTCGCCTCATCTTATCCGCCATCAGCTGCAACACGATGGCTGACAAAAACGGTAAGGCAATGATAGGGAAGATCAGTTCATACATGTGTGCGTTACCCAATGCTTAGATCCGTCCAGAAAACCGGCAAGAGAAGATACTGAATAACTGCCCCCATGCAAAAAGCAGAAAAAGGGACAGACTCTTACGATAGGCCATGTTGTATACATTCCGCTCAGCAATCAAATTCCTTTTCACCAGATTTGACATTGTCATTCATGTAATTAGATGTGACTTATTACTGGACTCATAATTGTCCACATCAATAATGTGTAGCCCAGATGGAGTGGAACGTAATCCGTGCGTGGGGGTTTCCTGGCTGGTTTCCTGGATTGCGCTCTTGCAACGCTTCATCCAGGCTACCGAGCCGGCGTGTCAACAGTCGGACCATGTCCATTCAACTATGAGACTCTACAGTATATAAGTCAGGCTCAGTCGTATAAGGCAAATTAGGCAGTAATCACGCTTAATTCGACAGGGATAATGTATCCATCCTCGTGCTTTAGTATGAAAAATATGGCGGCATGAAACGACTTGTTTTTATTTACCCAAAATATTGATGATTATTTATAAATTTGAATTTTAGCATCAATTATTTACGAACATTCACGAGAGTAATCTTGTGCCAAGTTTTAATTTCATATTTCCAAAAATTCAGTCACACACCCCCAAAGCCAGACAATCCATAAATGTTATTTTATCAATCAAATCAATATATTTTGCTTTCTAAAATAAAAAAATATCTATAAAGTAATATGTTGAGGCAAAAAATGAGCTTTGAACACCAAAAGTCTTGCCTTCTCAATAAAAACCCGCGTATTCAGCTTATTCTTGGAGGAAGTAGTACATCATCAAGACTTTTCTATCAAAAACAGACAAGCTGGATATGGAAAAATGCGCCCTTGCCTGAAGATCAGAGATTCATACAATCCGCAAACGGCGGTACAGCGCATAAAGCAAAAAAGAGCGTACATGTAATTGCGAAACGGATAGCCTATTTTTCTTCACTGCCACCACCACACAATAAAGCAGAACTGGTCCACCAGGCATAAAACCAGCACGCTGTAGATACAAGCCACTGATCTCTTTGCTATCCATGATTTCTCTTAGAACCTATGTATATATCGACTCTCTCCAGCCACAGCTGGCCGCCTATATCGCCACTGTTTCTCAAGGGTTTCTGCCGGTTCCAGGTGATGCCTGCCTATGGATTGAAGTCTCGCCAGGCATGGCAGTCCATCGCTTGACTGATATTGCATTGAAGGCTACCAGAGTACACTTGGCACAGCAGGTCGTAGAAAGAGCATATGGTTCCATGGTGATCCATCACAGGGACCAGAGTGATGTCCGTGAGGCTGGAAATATCATTCTGTCCCATATGCGTACAACGTTCAAAGAACGGGTGGCATGCCGCACCGCGTGGAGCGAGACGATAAGAGGCATGTCGCCCGATCATACAGTTCTGATAAACCGCCAAGATCGTCGCGGTTCCATGATTCTACCCGGTCAAAGCATGTTCATTCTTGAAATTGAACCGGCTGGATATATCGTGTATGCCGCCAACCAGGCGGAAAAAGCCGCCAGTATTACATTGGTCGATGTTCGTGCGGTCGGTGCCTTCGGTCGTCTGATTCTTTCCGGCAGAGAGGGCGATGTTGACGAGGCAGCGGCTGCCGCAATCTCGGCAATCGAAAACCCCTCGACTACCTAGCAGAAAAATGCACCGTCAGAAACTACTCTCTCTGCTTTATAGGTATCGAACGCCTTTTGTCATGGAGGCGGCGCTCGCGCGCAAAATCATATCCTTCGTAGAAAACAACCCCGATTGCTTCAAACGTGAATCAACGTATGGGCATGTTACGGGATCTGCATGGGTGGTTAACCCACATAGAAACAAGGTTGTTCTTCTGCACCATCGAAAACACGATCGCTGGTTTCAACCTGGTGGACACGCAGACGGCGATACGGATGTCATGAATGTTGCCTTGCGAGAAACATGCGAGGAAACCGGACTGCCCTCAAACGCAGTCAAACTATTGAACAGAGACATTTTTGACGTGGACATACACTTCATTCCACCCGGCAGCAGAACACCCGGACATCACCACTATGACATACGCTTTCTAATCGAAGCAGATGATCGCCTGGCACTGCCCGGCAACGATGAATCCTACGACATCGCATGGGTACCATTACACGATGTCTTGAGTTACAACGGTAGTCTTTCAACTTATCGTATGGTTGAAAAAACGCGCAGGATGTTATCAAGCACTCTCTTCAGGCCATGAATTGCTGCCCTTATTAACCCGGCAATAATATATATCGTGTTCAGCGTTTCAGGCAGGCGCTGGATCAAGGCGCGGCACGCAGGGAATGGCCCGGCCCTTGCCAAGTGCCGCAACACCGAGCCGGCGCCTGCCTGAAACGCCTGACTTGTTGAAATTCATATGGCAGGCCGCCGCGTGCGCGCACGCAGACGGTGTTGGCGAAGCTTGCTGTAGAATGACTACAGCGGCGCTCCGCCGCCTTGCCGCGTGTCCGCACGCGGCGGCTGAACATGACATATATTGTTGCCGGGTTAATAAATACTACTTCTTTGATCTCCTCCTGGAACGATGCACAGCACGACTATCTCGACAATCTGCAAGCGCGTCTGCCATCAATGGCCATTGCTGCTGCAACTTCTCCCGTACCTTCTCTTCAACATTTAGAGCAAATTGCACAAATGCCTCTGCCACCAAGGATAAATCCTTGTTTTTTGGATAGACCAAATACCAGCGACGCATAATAGGAAAACCTTCCACATCCAACAGAGTAACCGGCCCGCCTGGCCCTTCAAGTGACAGGGTATGAGCAGACAGCACTGCTAAGCCAAGACCACCAGCCACAGCATGTTTTATAGCCTCATTGCTGCCGAGTTCCATACGAACCTTAGCCCGCAAACCTTTCGCATCAAAAGCACGAAGCGTTGTATCGCGAATACCTGAACCTGGTTCCCTTAGAATTATTGGCTCCTCAGCAATTCTGGACAATGGAATGTTTTTTTGACCGACAAGAGGATGATCCCTATGGGCAAACATTGCTAAAGGATTGGGCGCAAAGGGATGTGCATGGACATCCATGACATCCTCAGGGGCCTGTCCCATGATATATAGATCATCCTCATAGGATGTAAGGCGTTCGATGATTCGATGCCTGTTTGATACCTTCATCGTTACATTGATACCTGGGTACTTGCGACAAAACTCTCCAAGAACCTCAGGAACAATGTATTTTGCGGTGGTAACAACGCAGAGGCGCAGTCTTCCACGCCTCATGCCCTTGTGATCTGAGACTTTCATCTCCAGATTCGCAAGATTCTCAAATATTCGGCAGCAAGCCTCATACAGATCCAATCCGACTTCAGTAGGCCTCACATTCCTCCCAAGCTGCTCAAATAGTGGCGTACCCAAGGCATCAGACAGTTTCTTGATCTGCATTGAAACAGTTGGCTGTGTCACGAAAAGCTCCTCTGCAGCACGTGAAAAGCTGCCGAGACGAACGCTGGCCTCGAATATCTGCAATTGCCTGAGTGTTGCATACCGAATCAAATATTCGGGCATTGCAGAAGGCGGCGTGTAGTCGGGATCATTTGAGTGTGTCGTCATAGCGTATACAGCTCCAACTGATGAATCCCGAATAGATATTATTGAAAGGGTGGATCAAACATCATGCTATAAAAGGCAAAGCGGCCTTATAGCATCAATCTCTGTCGATCAGAGTCTCAGACTGGCGTAAGAAAGTCACGATTAAGATATTATTGTGCAGCTTGAGTGGAATACGGCTGCTTGAGATTCACCTATTGCTTGCATTATTAAGGAAACCTCTGATGAATTCGTGAACCGCTGTCTGGTGTCTGAAATGCCGCTTTCTCGGTGTTGCAAAGCTTGACCAGGGTGCTGCTAGGGCCATTGCGCCTTGGTCCGGGACATTTCATTTCACCATCCATCCTGCCCAGAATTAATCAGATGCTCCTTATTAACCCGGCAACAATATATGTCATGTTCAGCCGCCGCGTGCGGACACGCAGCAAGGCGGCGGAGCGCCGCTGTAGTCATTCTACAGCAAGCTTCGCCAACACCGTCTGCGTGCGCGCACGCG
>JALSIC010000051.1 GCA_026981935.1 Gammaproteobacteria bacterium | reverse complement strand
CGCGTGCGCGCACGCAGACGGTGTTGGCGAAGCTTGCTGTAGAATGACTACAGCGGCGCTCCGCCGCCTTGCTGCGTGTCCGCACGCGGCGGCTGAACATGACATATATTGTTGCCGGGTTAATAACCCGGCAACTATATATCAGGAAGAACGTGATGATCGAGATCAAGACACTGAATGCTGCGGAGCCCGGTTTCCGGGAAAGACTGGACGAACTGCTGGCCTGGGACACTGTCTCCGACGAGGCCATTCAGGCCAGGGTGCGCGAAATCCTCGATGCGGTGCGCCGTCGCGGGGATGCCGCGGTGGTGGAATACACCAATCGCTTCGACCGCCTTCAGGCCGCCTCCATGAAGGACCTGGAAATATCCCCGGCGCGGCTGCAGGCGGCGCTGGGGGAGATCGGGGAGAGCCGGCGCCAGGCCCTGGAGCAGGCCGCGGAACGCGTGCGACGCTATCACGAGCGCCAGCGGCAGGCGTCCTGGTCCTACACCGAGCCCGACGGGACCCTGCTGGGCCAGCAGGTCACGCCCCTGGACCGGGTGGGCCTCTATGTCCCCGGGGGCAAGGCGGCCTATCCTTCGTCGGTGATCATGAACGCGGTGCCCGCCCGGGTGGCGGGGGTGCCGGAGCTGATCATGGTGGTGCCCACGCCGGAGGGCGCCGTGGATCCCCTGGTGCTGGCGGCGGCGGCCATCGCCGGCGTGGACCGGGTGTTCGCCATTGGCGGGGCCCAGGCGGTTGCGGCGCTGGCCTATGGCACCGAGACCGTACCCGCCGTGGACAAGATCGTGGGCCCCGGCAACATCTACGTGGCCACTGCCAAGGGCATGGTCTATGGCACGGTGGGGATCGACATGATCGCCGGCCCCTCTGAGATCCTGGTGATCTGCGATGGCGAAACGGATCCCGACTGGATCGCCATGGACCTGTTCTCCCAGGCGGAACACGACGAGGATGCCCAGTCCATTCTGGTGAGTCCCGACGGGGCCTTCATCGAGGCGGTGCGCGCCAGCATCTCGCGCCTGCTGCCGGAGATGGAGCGGGCGGAAATCATCCGCCGCTCCCTGGCGCGCCGCGCCGCCTTCATCCAGGTCCGTGACCTGGACGAGGCCGCCGAAGTCGCCAATCACATCGCGCCCGAGCATCTGGAGTTGTCGGTGGCCGATCCCCAGGCGCTGGCCGCCCGCATTCGTCATGCCGGGGCCATCTTCATGGGGCGTTACACCGCCGAGGCCATCGGCGATTACATTGCCGGTCCCAACCACGTCCTGCCCACCTCGCGCACGGCGCGCTTTTCCTCGCCCCTGGGCGTGTACGACTTCCAGAAGCGTTCCAGCCTCATCATGTGTTCGCCGGCATCCGCGCGCACCCTGGGGGCCACCGCTTCCGTGCTGGCGCGCAGCGAGGGGCTCACCGCCCATGCCCGTTCGGCGGAATACCGCCTCGGCGGGGAAGACTGAGGGGGCGATGAAAGGCGCTGCCTGGCATACGCCCGCGGAGGCGGCGGTGGCGCGCTGGATCCGGCCGGAGATCCAGGCGCTCGAGGCCTATCATGTCCCCGAGTCCACCGATCTCATCAAGCTGGATGCCATGGAGAATCCCTATGCCTGGCCACCGGACGTGGTGGAGGAGTGGCTGGCGGTGCTGCGCCGGGTGAGTCTGAATCGTTATCCGGATCCCAGCGCGAAGCGCCTGCGCGAACGCCTGCATCGCCTCTTCGAGGTGCCGGAGGACAAGGCGGTGATGCTGGGCAACGGTTCCGACGAGTTGATCCAGATACTCACCATGGCCGTGAGCCGGCCGGAGCGCACGGTACTGGCGCCCGATCCGGCCTTCAGCATGTATCGCATGATCACGCTTTTCAGCGGCATGCACTATGTCACCGTGCCCTTGCGCGACGATTTCGGTCTCGACCGCGAGGCCATGCTCCGGGCGCTCGCCGAGCACGAGCCGGCCATCGTCTTCATCGATTATCCCAACAATCCCAGCGGCCGCCTCTTCGATGCCGGCGATCTGCGCGCCGTCATCGAGGCCGCGCCGGGGCTGGTGGTGGTGGACGAGGCCTATCACAGTTTTGCCGGTGCCACTTTCATGCCCCAGTTGCGCGACTATCCGCACCTGCTGGTGCTGCGGACCCTGTCGAAGATGGGGCTGGCGGGGCTGCGGCTCGGCATTCTTGCCGGTGACCGGGCCTGGCTCGACCAGGTCAACAAGGTACGCCTGCCCTACAACGTCAACGTGCTCGCCCAGGTCAGTGCCGACTTCGCCCTGGGCCATCAGGCGATTCTCGAAGCCCAGGCGGCGGCCATCCGGCGTGACCGGGCGCATCTTCAGGAGGCCATGGCGGCCCTGCCGGGCATCACGGTCTATCCCAGCCGTGCCAACTTCATCCTCTTCAGGGCGCCTCCCGGGCAGGGGCCGGCGTTGTTCGAGCAGATCCGCGCGGCCGGGGTGCTCATCAAGAACCTGCACCGTGATGACGCCCTGCTGCGCGACTGCCTGCGGGTGACCGTGGGCACCCCGGAAGAAAACCAGGCCTTTCTGGAAGCATTGCGCGCGGGGCTTGCGACCTGCGCAGGCGGATGAGGGGCCCGAACCGGAACCGGAGACGGGATTCGGGCTATAATGCAGGCATGTTCTCTGGTATGTGACGTATCACTCATCGACTGAAGGCAGGCACGGTGGAACGCAAGGCGACGGTGGCGAGAAAGACGGCGGAGACCGACATCGAGGTCTTCCTCAATCTGGATGGCTCGGGGCAGGCGGACCTCGATACGGGGCTGCCCTTCCTCGAACACATGCTGGACCAGGTGGCCCGTCACGGGATGCTGGATATTGCGGTGAAGGCGAGGGGGGATCTGCACATCGACGCCCACCACACGGTGGAGGATATCGGCATCACCCTGGGGCAGGCCCTGGCCCGGGCGGCGGGCGACAAGAGGGGCATCCAGCGCTATGGTCATGCCTATGTGCCGCTGGACGAGGCCTTGTCCCGGGTCGTGCTGGATCTGTCGGGGCGGCCGGGGCTGGAGTACCATGTGGCCTTTCCCCGGGCGCGGGTCGGCGACATGGACGTGGACCTGTTCCGGGAGTTTTTCCAGGGGCTGGTGAATCACGCCGCGCTCACCCTGCATGTCGATTGTCTGCGCGGCGCCAACAGTCACCACATCGCCGAGACCCTGTTCAAGGCCTTCGGGCGCGCCCTGCGTTCGGCCCTGCAACGGGACGGGCGCAGCACGGACGTGCCTTCCACCAAGGGTTCCCTCTGAAACCGCGGCGCCCGGAAAAAAGAACAGAGACAGTATTCGCGACCATCGTTTGTCGGGCATCGCTTATCGGGATCGGGCAGCACCTATCATGACGGCAGTGGCAGTGATCGATTACGGCATGGGCAATGTCCGTTCGGTGAGCAAGGCGCTGGAGCACGTTCTGTCGGGCGCGGCCGGTTTCTCGTCCGGTTTACCGTCCGGTGGCGAGGTGGCAGTGACCGCGGACAAGGCGCGCATCCAGGCTGCCGAGCGGGTCGTGTTTCCGGGCGTCGGGGCCCTGCGGGACTGTCTGGCCGAGATCCGGCGCCGGGACCTGGAGGACGTGCTGCGCGACAGCCTCGCAAACAAGCCCTTCCTGGGTATCTGCCTGGGGATGCAGGCCCTCATGGATTTCAGCGAGGAAAACGAAGGCACGCCGGCGCTGGGGGTGATCCCCGGCTGCGTGCGCCATTTTGCCGGCCGCATCCCTGCGGCGGACGAACAGGGTCCCCTGAAGATTCCCCACATGGGATGGAATCGTGTCCACCAGGTTTGCGACCATCCGCTGTGGCAGGGGGTGCCGCAGGACAGCCGGTTCTATTTCGTTCACAGTTATTACGTGGAACCCGACAGCGAGGCGGTGATCGCGGCGACGACGGAATACGGCCTGCGTTTTGCTGCTGCGCTGGCACGGGACAATGTCTTTGCGGTGCAGTTTCATCCGGAGAAGAGCCAGCAGCTGGGTCTGCGGCTGCTGGCGAATTTCCTGCGGTGGGACGGCAGCGTCTGACCGTGGGGGCTGGTGAGAACTGACGCTGAGAAGCCGTCAGGAACGTCGAGGAGCGAGCGATAGAGGTAAGGATCATGCTGTTGATACCCGCCATTGACATCAAGAATGGCCAATGTGTCCGCCTGCGCCAGGGGCGCATGGAAGACGATACCGTGTTTTCCGATGACCCGGTGGCCATGGCCGCGCGCTGGGTGGAGGCCGGTGCGCGGCGCCTCCACATTGTCGACCTGGATGGCGCCGTGGCGGGGCGCCCGGTCAACATCGGGATCGTGCGCAGTATCGCGACGCGCTTTCCCGAGCTGCCCATCCAGGTGGGGGGCGGCATTCGCGACGAGGAGACCATCGAACTCTATCTGGATGCCGGCGTGAGCTACGTGATCATCGGCACCACGGCGGTGACCGAGCCCCATTTCGTGGCCGACGTGGCCCTGGCCTATCCGGGGCATGTGATCGTGGGGCTGGATGCGAAAGACGGCAAGGTGGCCATAGACGGCTGGTCCAAGCTCTCCCATCACGATGTGATCGATCTGGCGCAGCACTTCGAGCGTGACGGCGTGGCGGCCATCGTCTATACCGATATCAGCCGCGACGGGATGATGAGCGGCGTCAACGTGGAGGCCACGGTGGACCTGGCGCGCGCCGTCACCATCCCCGTCATTGCATCGGGCGGCATCGCCTCGCTCGACGATCTCCGGGCGCTGGCGGCCTGTGAATCCGAGGGGGTGACGGGGGCCATCCTGGGACGTGCCCTCTATGAAGGGGCGCTGGATTTCGCCGAGTGCCAGCAGCTGGTGGACAGCCTCTCTTCATGAGCGCACTTTCATGAGCGCACTGGCCAAGCGCATCATTCCCTGCCTGGACGTGGACCGCGGCCGGGTGGTGAAGGGGGTGCGCTTCGTGGACATCGTGGATGCCGGCGACCCGGTGGAGACCGCACGGGCCTACGACCGGCAGGGTGCCGACGAACTGGTGTTCCTGGATATCACGGCCAGTGCCGAGGAGCGGGCCACCATGCTCCATATCGTGGAGGCCGTGGCGGGGCAGGTATTCATTCCCCTCACCGTGGGGGGCGGCATACGCACCCTGGAAGACATCCGGCGCATGCTCCTGGCGGGTGCCGACAAGGTGGCCATCAATACCGCCGCCATTGCGCGTCCCGGTTTCGTGGGCGAGGCGGCACGGCGTTTCGGTTCGCAATGCATCGTGGTGGCCATCGACGCCCGGCAGGTGTCCTCCACGCCGCCGCGCTGGGAGATCCATACCCATGGCGGGCGTCGTGCCACGGGCATCGATGCCGTGGCCTGGGCGCGGCGCATGGCCGGGCTGGGGGCGGGAGAGATCCTGCTCACCAGCATGGACCGCGACGGGACCCGCGAGGGATTCGATCTGGCTCTGACCCGTGCCGTGAGCGAGGCCGTGGCCATTCCCGTCATTGCCTCCGGCGGCGTGGGTGAACTGGCGCACCTGGCCGCCGGCATCGTGGAAGGGAAGGCCGATGCGGTGCTGGCGGCGAGCATTTTTCACTACGGGGAATACACGGTGGCGCAGGCCAAGCATTATCTGGCGGAACGGGGCATCGAGGTGCGGCTGTGAGCAGGACAGGGGAGCGCGGCGTGCCAGAAGGGCGGCGTGGCGAGAGGGCGGCGTGGCTGGATGCGGTGGCCTGGAATGAGCAGGGACTGGTGCCGGCCATTGCCCAGGAGGCCGCCTCGGGCCGGGTGCTGATGCTGGCCTGGATGAACCGCGAGGCCCTGGCGGAGACCGTGCGCAGCGGTTATGCCGTGTACTGGTCGCGTTCCCGGCAGCGCCTGTGGCGCAAGGGCGAGTCCTCGGGCCATCGCCAGCGGGTGCGGGAGGTGCATCTCGATTGTGATGGCGATACCGTGCTGCTGGTGGTGGAACAGGCAGGGGGGATCGCCTGTCATACCGGCCGGGCGCACTGTTTCTTTCGACGGCTGCAGGAGGGGGGCTGGGAGGTGGTCGAGCCGGTGATCGAGGCCCCGGAGACGATTTATGGAGGGACGCGTGATGACTGAGCATGCCCAGGGGCAGACGGCCGGCAATGCGGGGACGGATGTCCTGCGCCGGCTGGCGCAGGTGCTGGCGGCGCGACGCGGCGCGGATCCGGCTTCTTCTTATGTGGCGGCCCTCTATGCCAAGGGGCAGGATGCCATCCTGAAAAAGATCGGCGAGGAGGCGGCGGAAACCGTGATTGCCGCCAAGAATGGCGACCCCGCCGCCCTGGTGCACGAGATCGCCGATCTCTGGTTTCACACCCTGGTGCTTCTCAGCCAGCAGGATCTGGGGCCTGACGATGTCCTGGCGGAGCTGGCGCGTCGCTTCGGACGTTCCGGCCTGGAGGAGAAGGCTGCCCGGCGGGGCGGTTGAGCTGTTTTCCGGCCCTGCGGGTGCCTGCAAAGTTGCCTGGGCCTCGTCGATATATCACAATGATCTGTTCCACTGCTGTTTTTGAGCCAATATCGAGGACGAGACGATGGGTATCAGTATCTGGCAATTGTTGATCATTCTGCTGATCGTGGTGCTGCTCTTCGGCACCAAGAAGCTGCGCAGCATCGGCAAGGACATGGGGGGCGCGGTCAAGGGTTTTCGCGATGCCATGCGCGAGGAGGAAAAGAACGACAAGGAAGAGCAGGCGGCCGCTCCGGAAAGCCTGGAGCACAAGGAAGCGGAGCGTATCATCGAAGGTGAAGTGACCCGCAAGGAGAATGAAAAGGCCTGAGGATTCGGGGCTTCGGATCTGCCACATCGCCGTCTCCGTGTCTCTTTGAGCGTTCTGCCCGTGGAAGGAGCCTGGATGCCTGGAGAAGGCGGTCGGGCTCTGCCAGGGGGGCGGGCGGGGAGAGGGATGGGACGGATCATGCTGTTTTCTGGCCATGTTTGATATCGGATTCTGGGAAATCGCCCTCATCGCTGTGGTGGCCCTGCTGGTGGTGGGGCCGGAGGAGTTCCCGCGACTGGTGCGGACCATCGGCGCCACCCTGGGAAAGATCCGGCGTTTCGTCCAGGAGGCCAAGCAGGAACTGGACCGCGAAGTGATCCGTGCCGATGAGCTGAAGCGCCTCATGGAGAAGGAAGCGAAAATCGCCGAGTTGCACGAGGCGGTGGAAGAACTCAACGCCACCATCCCCGTGGATCCCGTCCCGCCGGGCCTGGAGGGTTCAGAAGGCGGGCGGGAGGACAGGAAAAAGGGGGAGAATCAAGCGCCGGCCAGAGACAAGCCATCCGACAAGCCATCCGCAACGGAACGGGATCAACCGCAGGACCATGATGTAGCACAGGCCCATGGGACGTCCAAAAAAGAAATTTCCCCCTGATCCCGAGCAGCCGCTCCTGGCCCATCTCATCGAGTTGCGCACCCGCCTGCTGCGGGTGCTGGCCTGCGTGGGGATCGTTTTCCTGCTGCTGTTCCCCTTTGCCAGCGAACTCTACGAGCTTCTGGCCCTGCCTTTGCTGCGTCATCTGCCCGCGGAGAGCACCATGATCGCCACCGAGGTGGCCTCGCCCTTTCTCGCGCCCTTCAAGTTCGCCCTCGTGCTGGCGTTTTTTCTTTCCATGCCCTTCGTGCTCTATCAGTTGTGGGCATTCATCGCGCCAGGGCTGTACCGCAACGAACAGCGCATCGTCCTGCCGCTGCTGGTATCGAGTTCCCTGCTGTTCTATGCCGGCGTGGCCTTCGCCTATTTCATCGTCTTTCCCCTCATTTTCAGCTTTCTCATCGGCGCTGCGCCGGAAGGCGTGGCGGTGATGACCGACATCAGCAAATACCTGGAGTTTGTGCTCAAGCTGTTTTTCGCCTTCGGTGCGGCCTTCGAGGTGCCCGTGGCCACCATCCTCATGGTCTGGGCCGGTGTCACCACCCCCGATCGCCTGGTGGCCAAGCGGCCCTATGTGATCGTGGGGGCCTTCGTGGTGGGCATGTTGCTGACACCGCCGGACATGATCTCCCAGACCCTGCTGGCCGTGCCCATCTGGCTGCTGTTCGAACTGGGGGTGTATGCCGCGCGGATCATGGTGCCGCCCCGGGAGGAGGCGGAGGACGACGGGTGAGCTTTGGCACCTGATCCACCTCCCCCCTGTCATTCCGAGCGCAGCGAGGAATCTGAAACCGCTGGCACAAGATTTCTCCCTTCGGTCGAAATGACAGGAATGGCTGATACAGTCCCCACGATCCGGTTCCCGCCATGCGCCCGATAGGCGCCGTCGTGCTGGGCTGCGGTCAGGGGCGTCGCGTGGGGCGCCTGCCCACCTTCGCTTCCAGCTCGAACTTGCGGCCGTTGCGCAGGCCGCGCAAGCGGATGGACTCCCCGGGGGGGGTCTGGGCGATGAGATTGAGGGCGGCGGTGGCGTCTTCCAGGGGCTGGTCCTGGATGTGGGTGATGATGTCTCCGGCCCGCAGGCCCGCCTTATCGGCCGGTCCCCCGCGCAACACCCCGGCGATGACGATGCCCTTGATGGCGGCATCTCCGAAGGATTCCGCGAGTTCCGCGGTGAGCGTCTGGATTTCCACGCCCAGCCAGCCGCGAATGGGCTGGCCGTGCTCGATGATCTGCGCCATGACCGTCTTCACCAGGCTGACCGGGATGGCGAAGCCGATGCCCTGGGAGCCGCCGGATCGCGAGAATATCGCCGTGTTGATGCCGATCAGCTCGCCATAGGCATTGATGAGGGCGCCACCGGAGTTACCGGGATTGATGGCGGCATCCGTCTGGATGAAGTTTTCGAAGGTGGAGATGCCCAGGTGGCTGCGGCCGGTGGCACTGATGATACCCTGGGTGACGGTCTGTCCCACGCCGAAGGGGTTGCCGATGGCAAGCACCACGTCACCCACCCGGAGCTGGTCGGAGTGACCGATGACGATGCTGGGGATGTCCTGCAGGCCGATCTTGAGCACCGCAAGGTCCGTCTCCGGGTCGGTGCCCACGACCTCGGCGGCCACGGTGCGGCCATCGGCGAAGGCGACGAGGATTTCGTCGGAGCCGTCGATGACGTGATTGTTGGTGAGGATATAGCCATCGCTGCTGACGACGACGCCGGAGCCCAGGCTGTTCTGGCGTCGCTCCCGCGGCAGGCGCGGGTCGCCGAAGAAACGCCGGAACAGGGGGTCGTCGAAAAAGGGATGGCTGCGGCGGCTGATGAACTTTGTGGTATATATGTTGACCACTGCGGGCGCAGCGGCCTCCACGGCCGCGGCATAGGAAACGGGGGTGACGGGACCGGTGGCCGGCGTGTTGCCGGGACTGCGGACCGACTCCTTGATCTCCACCACCTGGGTGGGATGGAAGAGGTCGATGGAGTTGAGCAGGAACAGGACGAGCCCCAGAATCAGGCCGGCTGCGATGCCCTGGATGAAGTAAGGGAGCAGTTTGCGCAGGAACATGGGTCCATACTCTAACACAGACCCCCGCATGATGGGGGAGGAGAGGCGGCATGGTGACGCTGGATGCATTGGTGGAATATGTCGACGGCCTCCTCGATGTGAGCCGTTTCCAGGACTATGCCCCCAACGGTTTGCAGGTGGAGGGGCGGCGCAGGGTGCGGCGGCTGGTGGCCGGCGTCTCTGTCTGCCAGGCGCTGCTGGAGGCCGCACGCGAGCGTCAGGCGGACATGGTGCTGGTGCATCACGGTTTTTTCTGGAAAAACGAATCGCCGCGCGTGGTGGGGATCAAGCGACGACGCCTCGCGCTGCTCCTCGGCGAGGAGATCAGTCTGCTGGCCTATCACCTGCCCCTGGATGCCCATCCGGCGCTGGGCAACAATGTCCGGCTCGCACAGCGGCTGGGTATCGAGGTGCTGGGCGAGCTGGACGTGCCACAGGCCCAGGGGCTGGTATGGCACGGGAGGCTGGCAACGTCGCAGACCCCGGGAGATTTTGCCGCCCATGTGGGCCGTTGCCTGGGGCGGCCCCCGCTGCACCTGCCGGGTGAAGGATCCGAGATCCGGGACATTGCCTGGTGCAGCGGCGCTGCGCAGGGTTATTTCGAGGCGGTGGCCGCCAGGGGGGTGGACGCCTACCTGACGGGAGAGGTGTCTGAGCCCGTCGCGCACATTGCCCGCGAATCGGGGGTTCATTTTTTTGGCGCCGGTCATCATGCCACGGAGCGTTACGGCGTTCAGGCATTGGCCGCGCACCTGTCAGAAAAGTTTTCCCTCGATTGGGAATATGTAGAGATCGAAAACCCGGTATAGTTCCGGTAGAGTCTGCGCACACCGGGTTGCGTGACGGGGGTCGGCGACAATACCCCGATAAAAGTTGATTCAGAATACGTTTTTCCCGGCAAAACGAAGGCTTGGCAGCAGCATCGTTCTGTCCTTCCCAATTGTTGAGGAAGACGCTAAGGTGATTGACAGGGCGGTTTGAGTTGGTCTAGGATTCTACCTTCGCCAGCCTGGGCATGTTCCGGGTTGTGCGCAAAAAGAAGCGCCCATTGATCCGTTTTCCTTCGCCGGTGCAGTTATTCCGGCGATTTTCATCTCTGGGGGTTGCTGTCCCGCGCAGGGTCGGATTTGCAGCCGGCTTGCAGACAGCGATGAAGGATTGGATGAGCATCACAGGGGCCGGCACAGGGACCGGTTGTCGGCCCGGCGGATTCCAGGGCGCCGGATCGAGGAAAAACAAAAAACACAGCATGCAAAAGGGTGCCGGAGAGGATTACGCACCGGGAGAGCCGTTTTCCCAGTGCAGGGAGCGGCTTTAACATTTGTCCAAACGTGGAATCGAGGGGGGAGATGTCAAATATTCAGCAGTTGCCTTCGAGGCAGGTCTCTAACCGTGGCATGGAGGGGGGGCGGCGCTCACTGTGTCGTTTCCTGATGCCGTTGTCGTTCCCATGGGTTCTTTTATGGGTACTCGCCCTCGGCGGGCTCGTCCTGATGCCTGGCGCCGTGCTGGCCGAGGTGCCCAATGCCGTTCCACCCGAAGGCACCTACGAGGGTGAGCACGTAGAACAACCCATCGAGTTTCCGCACGATACACACGCAGACGTCAACAAGATCAACTGCATGTATTGTCATACCTATGCCCGCCGCAGCCCGGTGGCCGGCATTCCTCCCACCAGCAAGTGCATGGGCTGTCACAGCATCATTGCCACGGACAAGCCCCGCATCAAGCAGCTGACGGAATACTGGGACAAGCGTCAGCCCCCGCCCTGGAAGAAAGTGCATGATGTCCCTGACTTCGTACACTTCACCCACGAGAAGCACCTCAAGCGCTTCGTATTCGACAATGAAGGGATGGATGTGGAGAACGTTGCGGAGGTCTGCGCCTTCTGTCACGGGGAAGTCAAGAAGATGACCGTTGCCAACAAGGTGAAACCGTTGACCATGGGCTTCTGCAGGCGTTGTCACGAAGCCAACGACGGGCCTTTCGATTGTTGGAAATGTCATAAGTAATTCACGCTGCGCCCGCGCAGCCGTGTAATGAAACGGGGTATCCACGATGAGCAATAAAGTCAATCGCAGGGATTTTCTCAAGATCATGGGGTGGAGTGGCGTGGGCGCGACACTTGCCGGGTGCGACCTGCCCACGACCGTCACCCTGGAAGAGGGCAAGGAGGAAGTTGTTTCCTATCTGATGCCCGAGGAGTTCGTCATTCCCGGCATCGGGGTCTGGTATGCATCCACCTGCCTGCAGTGTCCGGCGGGTTGCGGCGTGCATGGCCGGGTCCGCGAAGGCCGGGTCCTGAAGCTCGAAGGCAATCCGGAATCCCCCATCAACCGGGGGCGCCTGTGCCAGATGGGGCAGTCCGGTGTGCAGGCCCATTACAATCCGGATCGCATCACCCAGCCGATGCTGCGCAAGAACGGCGGCCTCACACCGGTGTCCTGGCACGATGCGCTGGAGGTTCTGGCGCAACGCACCGGGCCGGGCTCGGGGCTGACGGGGGAACGCTTCGCCTGGTTCACCGACACCATCAGCGGACATCAGGCGGTATTGCTGGATGCCCATCTCAAGGCCATGGGCTCGGATAATCACTATGTCCACGAGGTGATCAACAACAGCGTGACGCGGGCGGTGAACCGCGACATGCTGGGCGAGGAGCAGCCGCGACTGCGTTTCGACAAGGCGCGCGTGGTGCTCTCCTTCGGCGCGGATTTCCTGGGTACCTGGCAGTCGCCCGTGCACAATGCCACGGAATATGCAAAATTCCGCAGCCCGCCGCGTGGTGTCCTGGTGCAGGTGGAGCCCAACATGAGCCTCACCGGTGCCAATGCCGATCTGTGGGTGCCCGTGCGTCCCGGCACCGAAGGGCTGCTGGCGCTGGCCATTGCCAAGGTCCTGGCCACCAAGCACCGCAAGCCCCTGGACAAGCTGCCGGCTGCCGTCCAGGAGCTGATCCTCGGCTACGACGTCAACGAGGTGGCGCGCATCACCGGCGCTTCCGGGGATCACATCATCAAGATTGCCGGCTGGCTCAGCGAGCGCAGCCCCAGCCTGGTGATTGCCGGTGCCACTGCTGAGGGCCACGAACAGGGCTACCAGATCGTGGCGGCGATCATGCTGCTCAACATCATCCTGGGCAATGTGGGAGAGACCATCGAGCCTGCGGGCGAGTTTCCTTTCCCGCAGCTCACGGCCAGGACCGGCGGCACCCGCAGCCTTGTGGATTTCGCCAAGGCCCTGGAGGAGAAACGCTACGACGTGGTGTTCTTCCGCGGCGCCAACCCGGTCTACACTGCGCCCAAGGCCCTGGGGCTGGCTCAGAAACTGGAGGGCGTCGGCTTCAAGGTGGCGTTTTCCATGTTCCAGGACGAGACCACGGCCCTGGCCGATCTGGTCCTGCCCATGCGCTCCCCCGCCGAGGACTGGGGCACCCATGTCCCTGCCTATCAGGGCGAGGACCGGGTGATCAGCGTGCAGCAGCCGTTAATGGAGCCCCTCTATACCGAAACCCGGGGCTTTGGCGATGTCATGCTGAGCCTGCTGAAGATGCACAAGGTGGCGGGTTACAGCGACTACGAGGATTATTACGCCTATCTGCGCGACGCCTTCGCCGCCATGCCGGCCGTCCTCAAGGAGAATCACAGTGACGACAGCTTCTGGGCCAGGGCATTGCAGAAGGGCGTGATCCCCGTGCCGACCACGCAAGGCAGCCTGACGGTGAAGACGGCTGCCGTGGAGGTGCCGGGGGATTCCGGCCGCGGCGAGTATCCGTATTTTCTCGTTCCCGCGGCGCGCCTCGGCATGTGGGACGGGCGCCATGCCAACATCCCGTGGCTGCAGGAGGCGCCCGACCAGATCACCAAGGTGGTGTGGAACTCCTGGGCCGAGATGCATCCCAGCACCGCCCGCAAGCTGGGTGTCAAGACTGGTGATGCGGTACGCATCGCATCCTCCCAGGGGACCATCGAGGCCAACGTCTATGTCTACAAAGGCATCCATCCCGATGTGATCGCGGTACCCATGGGACGCGGGCATGAGGCCTATGGCCGTTATGCCCAGGGTCGCGGGGTCAATCCGCTGAAGATCCTCGATCCCGTCACTGAGCGCAAGACCGGGGAGCTGGCCTTGATGGCCACCCGTGTGCAGGTGTCCCGGGCCAGCAACGAGAAGGTCATGGTCAAGCTGGGGGGGAGTGAATCCCAGCTGGGCCGTAAGATCGTCGCCACGGTCACGGCTGATGTGTTTGAGCGTACAGAAGGAGGCGCGTGATGTCGCTGAAAAATGTTTTTACCGACTGGTCGAGATATCGCAAAGGCATCGAGGAAGGCGGCTTTCACGATTATGAACACATGTGGGGCATGGCCGTCGACCTCAACAAGTGTATCGGCTGCAATGCCTGCGCCGTGGCCTGTTATGCCGAAAATAACCTCGCCGTGGTAGGAGAGGAGAAGTTTTACAAAGGCCAGGCCATGCACTGGATGCGTATCGAGCGTTACTGGGACGAGCCGGACCTGGGCGAGGACCGGGTCAAGGAGTTCAATCATCATGGCGCCAATTTCATTCCCATGATGTGCCAGAACTGCAACGCGGCCACCTGTGAACCCGTCTGTCCGGTGGCGGCCACCTACCATACGCCGGACGGTCTCAACGCCCAGGTGTACAACCGCTGTATCGGTTCCCGTTACTGTTCCAACAACTGTCCTTATCGCCTGCGGTTCTTCAATTTCTATTCCTATTATGAAAGCTCCTGGCCAGAGCCGCTTCACATGCAGCTCAATCCCGATTTGACGGTGCGCGACAAGGGGGTGATGGAGAAGTGCACTTTCTGCGTGCAGCGCATCCGTGCCGCCAAGGACAAGGCACGGCGTGAGGACCGCAAGGTGCGCGACGGGGAGTTTCTGCCCGCCTGTGCCCAGACCTGTCCCACGGGTGCCATCACCTTTGGTGATCTGCTGACCCTGCACACGCCGGGAGGCGGTGTCGGCGAGACCAAGGTTGCCCAGATGTGGCGGGATCACCAGGTGGAACTGGGCAAGACCCGGCAGACCAAGCAGAATCCGGAGCTGCGGGGTTATCGCGTGTTCGAGGGCCTGAACACGGATCCTTGTGTCATGTATCTGGAGCGCGTGAGGGAGGTCTGAGGCGGGAGGCAGCGCCGAGCGCGTGGATAGCAAGCATCGTTATGTGAAACGGATAATAAATTTGGGATCGGTGTAACCATGCAAAGCAAAGACATAAATGAAGATATAAGGTGGGCGCAGATCAACGAGGACGTACTCCGCTCACTGGAGAATCCCCGGATGGGTTATTGGGTTGCAGTGGGCGTCTGCTTGGCCTTGCTGGCCCTGGCGATCATCGCTGAGATATACCAATACCGCGTCGGGATGGGTGTTGGCAATCTCAACTGGCCCCACATGTGGGATCTCTACATCGCCACCTTCATCTTCTGGATCGGCATGAGCCACTCGGGCACGTTGCTGTCGGCCATTCTGCATATCACCCATGCCGACTGGCGAAAGCCCATTTACCGGTTCGCCGAGGCCATGACGACTTTCACCCTGATGACAGCAGCCTTGTTCCCTGTGATTCACCTGGGCAGGCTGTGGAACATGTACTGGGTGCTGCCCTATTTCAGCGACCGCGGTATCTGGCCAAATTTTCGTTCGCCGCTGGTGTGGGATGCGTTTGCCATTTTTACCTATCTCACAACTTCGGCCCTGTTCCTGTATATAGGTTCCATCCCCGATCTTGCGATCTGCCGAGACAACGCCCGGGGCTGGCGCAAGAAACTCTACACCGCGCTTTCCCTGGGCTGGCGTGGTGATGACCGGCAGTGGCGCAATTTCCGCAAGACCTATCTGGTCATGGCCTGTTTTCTTATTCCGCTGGCGGTCTCCGTGCACTCCATCGTCTCGTCGGATTTCGCCATGTCCATCATGCCGGGCTGGCATGTGACCACGTTCCCGCCCTATTTCGTGGCCGGAGCGCTGTATTCGGGATGCGCAGCCATCATCACGCTGTTCATCCTGTTGCGGTATTTCTTCCGCTTCGAGGCCTACATGACCATGCCCATTCTGGACAAGACATGTAAGCTGACCTTCGCCATTGCCATGGTCTGGACCTACCTCAACCTCATCGAGTTCGCCTCGGTCTGGTACGGGCATGACAAGGTGGCCAAGGAACTCTTGATAGCCAAGTTTACCGGGCCCTATTCGCCCTATTTCTGGGCCATGCTGATATTGGGGTCGGTTCTACCGTTCACCCTGGCATTCGAGAAACTCCGAACCAACATTCCGGTCATGTTCGTCGTTTCCATCCTGCTCAATGTCGGGATGTGGCTGGAGCGCTGGATGATCGTGGCACCGACGCTGTCCCTGTCCTATCAGCCATTCGCCTTCGATGTCATGTGGGCCAACTGGGTGCAGTGGTTCATTGTGATCGGGAGCTTCGGCTGGTTCGGGCTGCTGTTTCTGATCTTCGTCAAGGTGATCCCCTCGGTCTCCATGTATGAAGTGAAGGAGATGATCTTCCACCGCCGCCATATTGCCAACAAGGACATTGCTGCGGTGATGCACCGTCGCGCCACCGATCCCAAACCGGCTGGTGGGCAGCCCTCAGGGGCTTCGGGATCGACACCCGGAACACCAGGACTGGAAGGAGCTTGATCATGAGGAAAGGTCGTATTCTGGCTTTGTTCAGCAATTTCGATGAGGCCTTCGCTGCCATCTCGGATATCCGTCACTACAAGGTTCCCGGCGTGTCCGTGGACGACGTGACGGTTATCTCTCCCATTGAACACCCGGAAATTGAGGAGGTGCTGGGTGAGCGGCCATCTCATGTGCCCAAGTTCACCCTGTTGGGTGCTTTGACCGGCGTTACCTTCGGTTTTTTCTTCCTGGCATCGGCTCAGGCAACATTTACCGTGCAACCTCAGGGTGGGAAGCCGGTTATCCCGCTGCCTTCCAATTTTGTATTGATGTACGAAATGCTCATCCTGTTTGCCATGCTGTTTACAGTGACTGCCTTTGTGATCGGCGCACGCCTGTTCCGCAAGCGCAAGAGCTTGTACAGCGAGAAGGTCAGTCTTGACCAGGTCGGCATCGAGCTGGAGGTGGATGAGAAATATATCGAGCCCCTCAAGGAGTTGTTCAACCAGCATCAGGCGCTGGAGATTCGCGAAGAGGTCATAAAATAATGAAAAAGCTGTTGATCGCACTGGCATTGTTTCCCACCCTGGCGTATGCCTGGCCCTGGTCCACGGATATGATGAACCAGCCGAGCATCAAGCCCCAGGAAGGAGAAATGGTTCCTTTTCCGCGGCGTTCCATTCCCGTGACGGGGATTCCCACGACGGTATCCAGCCGTGAAGAGGCCAAGAGCCTGGTTAATCCCATATCGCCCACGCCGGATTCCATTGCCAAGGGTAGGGTACTCTTCAAGATCTACTGCGCTGCCTGTCATGGAATGACGGGAAAGGCTGATGCTCCCATCGCGGGGAAAATCGGCGCCATCAGCCTGGTGGACAGCTATGTGCAGGAGACGCTTACCGAGGGTTGGATCTTCGGCACCATCACCTTCGGCAGTTTCGTCATGCCCGCTTACGGCAAGCCCATGGGACGCGATGACCTGCGTGGATCCAACGATCTCTCGGTGGAAGAGCGCTGGCACGTGGTCAATTACGTCAAGCATGCGCTCCTGAAAGATGCCCAGTCGGATGTGACCCGTACTGCTGCAACCGAATGACGGGTGAGTGACTCGAAAGAAAAGATCTAAAGAGAAGCGAGGGATACGATGGAAGAAAATTTTGGCAGCTGGTCGGTTCTGACCACGAATTTCCTGATCACTTTATATCTTGCGCTGGGTGGGGTGACATTTTGTTCTGTTTTGCATCTTGTCAATGGCAAGTGGCGTTTCCAGGTCCGCTACCTGGCCTGTACCTTTGCGGTCCTGTTTCCCGTCGCCGGCGTCCTGTTGCTGATCCTGCTGGCCAACGGAGAAGCCACTTTTCAATGGCTGTCCAAGGCCCACGAAGGGGATGTGCATCTGCCGGGCTGGCACAACTACACGTTCCTGGTATTGCGCGAAATCATCGGCTTTATCATCGTGGTGACACTCTATGGTCTGTTTATCAAGTACCAGTACCTGAGTGACGTGGACAAGTCGCCGGCGGTGCAGCGCCGTTTCCGGAACATCGCGCTCTTGATTCCCTTCGCCTATTTCATCTATGGATCCATGGTGGCCTGGGACTTCGAAATGACCATGCTGCCCAACTGGCACAGCGCCAGTTACGCGGCCTATCATTTTCAGAGCAATTTCCACATGTTCCTGGGTGCCTTCACCCTGTTCCTGTTCTACCTGTATCGCTCGGAGCGCCTGACGCGGCCGTTCCAGGTGTACATCTTCAACTACATGGCCCAGTTCATGCTCGCCATGACCATTCTCTGGACCTACCTGTATTTCACCCAGTACCTGATTATGTGGTACGGGCGCCTGCCGGAGGAGATGCACCGTTTCAACAGCATGATGCTGGAAGGCTTCGGCCCCTTGTGGTGGACCTTCCTCACGCTGAAGTTCATCATCCCCTTCTGCACCCTGGTGATCACGCCCAACCGGCACAACCCGGTGATCATCACCATGGTGGCGGGTTCCATCGTACTGGGTACCTGGATCGAGCGTTATACCTGGATCGCCGGTTCCATCGACAGCCAGTATTACCATATGCCCATGACCTCCATGTTCGATATCGTGGTCACGCTGGTTGTGTTCGGTGTTTCCTGGTGGGCCGTGAAAAAGACGCTGGAGCGCTACGGACTGGTGCGCAGCAACGCCTGAGCCGATCAGGTAAAATGTAAAAGAAAAGGGGCCTGCGGCCCCTTTTCTTCTTCTGTGCCCCAGATAATGGCAAAGAGCTACGGCTGCTCCATGACATGTCGGCGCAGCCAGCCCAGGATGTATTTCAACAGAGGTTCCTCGAAGCCCCGATAGTCGTGTCCGGCACCGCTGACCAGCTGGGGGCGATATCGCGTGCCGGATTGTGGTAGCCCCTCCTCCTGAAGCTGCGGGTCGCCTGGATGGAACGGCGCCGGCTTCATCCATCCTGCGCGACGCGCGTTCCGTATGCGCGCTTCGATATGGCGAATCACCTGGGGCAGATCCCGCTCGCCGAACACATCGAGCAGGGGGGGCGTGGCTGGAAATGTCTGCGCGGTGGAGGCGAGGGGTTCCATGAGGTAGGGGCTGACGGCAACGAGCCCCTTGACCTGAGCTGCGGGTGCTTGCGCCAGGTAGGCTTGCGCCAGGGGGGCAGCCAGACCGTATCCCAGCAGGATGATGACGGAGGCACCCTGTTTCTCCAGGTGCGCGATGGCGGCATCGATGCGCACGCGTACCGCCTGCTCCCAGGTGCCCCGGCCATCGCTGTCGCCGGCCTCGATGTCCGGTGCTGCCGGGGGCGGCGCTGGGAGCCGCAGGGCCAGGGTGCTCCAGCCATGGCGCGGCAGCCCGCGTGCCAGGGGCGCGACGACATCGGGCCAGGCAGGATATTCCCCCCGCTCGTGGAGAATGAGCACGGCGCCGCTTTCGCGGGCGCCCTCGTGGCGATGATAAAGGGCGGGGATGCGCTCTTCCCCTGCGGCGAGCTGGATAAGCTGGCCTGAATCGGCGCCGTTGTAGCCAGGGCCATTGTGGTTCCAGGCCGGATCCACCGGCAGGGACACGGCACGGCAGAGCGGTGCCAGCAAGACCAGGAGCAGGAGAGTGATGCTGCGAGTGGATGTCAGTGTTTCCATGAAAGGAATATCGGCAGCTTGTTAATACACTGAAGTAACAGGGGATTCTGTCCGTATCCTTCTTCACCTGGGTGCCGGTCTTTCCCTGCCGGTGTTCCCGTCGCGTTTGTCTTGGCAGCGGCCAATGGGTTAAAGTAAGCGGCTTGGCAACGAAGAGGTTTCTGTCACCATGAAAGATTTTCTCATTGCTCCTTCCATCTTGTCGGCGGATTTTGCACGCCTGGGAGAGGAGGTCAGCGCCGTTCTGGCGGCGGGCGCGGATATCGTCCATTTCGATGTCATGGACAATCATTACGTGCCCAATCTCACCATCGGGCCGCTCGTGTGTGAAGCCTTGCGCAAACACGGCGTCATGGCGGATATCGACGTCCATCTCATGGTCAAGCCCGTGGACCGTATCATTCCGGATTTCGCCAAGGCGGGGGCAAGCTATATCACTTTCCACCCGGAGGCCAGCGAGCATATCGACCGCAGCCTCCAGTTGATCCGCGATTGCGGCTGCAAATCGGGGCTGGTGTTCAATCCGGCGACCCCCTTGGACTACCTGCATTACGTGCTGGACAAGGTGGACATGGTGCTTTTGATGTCGGTCAATCCCGGTTTTGGCGGCCAGAGTTTCATTCCCTCGGCACTGGACAAGCTGCGGGAGGCACGCCGGATCATCGACGACAGCGGCCTGGATATTCGTCTCGAGATCGATGGCGGCGTCAAGGTGGACAATATCCGCGCTATCGCCGAGGCGGGTGCGGATACCTTCGTGGCCGGGTCGGCGATCTTCGGCACCGACGATTACAAGGCCACCATCGATGCCATGCGCGCGGAGCTGGCAAGTGTCGCCAGATGAGGCGCGCCGCCTGGAACGTCCCGCCATGATTCTCATCGACCTGGACGGCACCCTGGTGGACACGGTGCCCGACCTGACCCATGCCGTGAACGAGATGTTGAGCCGGCTGGGCATGTCCACCTGTGAGGAAGACCGGGTGCGGGAATGGATCGGCAATGGCGCGGAGCGCCTGGTGCGCCGTGCCCTGGTGGGTGCCTATGCAGGGGAGCCTGACCCGGACCTGTTTCAACGCGGTTATCCCATTTTTCTCCAGTCTTACCAGGAAAACGTCTGCCGCGACAGCCGTCCCTATCCCGGTGTCGTTACCGGCCTCCAACGTCTCCAGGCGGCGGGTTACCCGCTGGGGTGCGTGACCAACAAACCGGCCCGGTTCACCGAGCCGCTGCTGGAGAAGCTGGGGCTGGCGCCCTTTTTCAGCATCACCGTCAGCGGCGATACGGTGCGCAACAAGAAACCTCATCCCGAGCCCCTTTTACACGCAGCCGGCTTTTTCAAGGTGTCGCCCACCGAGTCCCTGATGGTGGGGGATTCCATCAATGACGTGGAGGCGGCGCGGGCCGCAGGATTCCGGGTGGTCTGTGTGAGTTACGGTTACAACCACGGCCGTGACATCCGCGAGGCCCGTCCCGATGCAGTGATCGACTCATTGGATCAGCTCCCGGAGCTGCTTGCCTGAGGAGGCCGTCATGGTGACGCCTGCCCGGTTCCGGTCCCTGTGCAAGGCGGGCCATACCCACGTCCCCGTGGTGCGCGAAGTGCTGGCCGACCTGGATACGCCGCTGAGCACCTATCTCAAGCTGGCGGACGGGCCGTATTCCTATCTCTTCGAATCGGTGCAGGGTGGCGAGAAGTGGGGGCGCTATTCCATCATCGGCCTGCCCTGCCGCACCGTGCTGCGTGTCCGTGGCCGGGAAATTACCCTGCAGAAGGGCGGTGAGATCGTGGAGCAGGTGGCCTGTGCCGATCCCCTGGACTGGATCGCGCGTTATCTGGCGCGTTTCAAGGTGGCGCCGCTTGCCGGGCTGCCGCGCTTCTCCGGGGGGCTGGTGGGCTGTTTCGCCTACGACACGATTCGATACATTGAGCCCCGCCTCGCCGACTGTGCCAAGACCGATCCCCTGGAGACACCCGATATTCAGCTGCTGCTCTCCGAGGAGGTGGTGGTCTTTGACAACCTGGCGGGGCGGCTCTATCTCATCGTCCATGGAGATGCCCGGGAGGCGGCGGCCTGGGAGCGGGCCCAGCAGCGCCTGGACGAGCTGGAACAATGCCTGCGCGAGCCGCTTTCCTATCCCGCGAGGGAAGCCGCCATGCAGGCGGTGGATGAAGGCGATTTTGTCCCGGGTTTCGAGCGCGCCGACTTCGAACGGGCGGTGGTGCGCATCAAGGACTATATCGCCGCGGGAGACGTCATGCAGGCGGTGCTTTCCCAGCGTCTCTCCATTCCCTATGACGCGCCGCCCCTGGACCTGTATCGCGCCCTGCGCGGTCTCAATCCCTCTCCCTACATGTACTATATGGACATGGGGGAATTCCACGTCGTGGGTTCCTCGCCGGAGATCCTGGTGCGCCTGGAAGACGGCGAAGTCACGGTCCGCCCCATCGCGGGCACCCGGCCCCGGGGAAAGGGCGAGGCGGAAGACCGTGCCCTGGAAGAAGAACTGCTGGCGGATCCCAAAGAGCGTGCCGAGCATCTCATGCTCATCGATCTGGGACGCAACGACGTGGGCCGCGTGGCGCAGACCGGTACGGTGCGGGTCACGGAGCAGATGGTCATCGAGCGCTATTCCCACGTCATGCATATCGTCTCCAATGTCACGGGCAGGTTGCGTCCGGGCCTCGGTGCCCTCGATGTGCTGCGCGCCACTTTTCCCGCCGGCACGGTGAGTGGCGCGCCCAAGATCCGTGCCATGGAGATCATCGACGAGCTGGAGCCGGTGAAACGCGGCATCTATGCCGGTGCGGTGGGTTATCTGGGCTGGCATGGCAACATGGATACCGCCATTGCCATCCGCACCGCGGTGATCAAGGGGGGCCGGCTGCACATTCAGGCCGGTGCCGGTATCGTGGCCGATTCCGTTCCGGCGCGGGAGTGGGAGGAGACCATGAACAAGGGGCGGGCCATGTTCCGTGCCGCCGCCCTGGTGGCCGATGGCCTGATCACCGGGGCGACTGGCAACGGCACCACAGGCGAAGCCGGAAAAGAGACGGGGGAAGGGGGTTGAGCATCGCCATGCTGCTCATGATCGACAATTACGACTCCTTCACCTATAACCTGGTCCAGTACCTGGGCGAGCTGGGTGCAGAGGTACGGGTCTGCCGCAACGACCAGATAGACATTGACGGGATCCGGCGCCTGGCACCGCAGCAGATCGTGATCTCGCCGGGGCCATGCACGCCCAACGAGGCGGGTGTCTCCCTTGCGGTCATTCGGCACTTTGCCGGACACATTCCCATCCTGGGCGTCTGTCTTGGGCACCAGAGTATCGGCCAGGCCTTTGGCGGGCGCGTGGTGCGGGCGCGCCGGGTGATGCATGGCAAGACCTCGCTCATCCACCATCGCGGCGCGGGCGTCTTCCGCGGTCTTCCCTCGCCCCTGGAGGCCACCCGCTATCACTCCCTGGTCATTGAGAAAGAAAGTCTGCCGTCGTGTCTCGAGGTGACTGCCTGGACCGAGGGAGAGGACGGCGTCCAGGACGAGATCATGGGCATCCGCCATACCTCGCTGGCCGTGGAGGGGGTGCAGTTCCATCCCGAGTCCATCCTGACCCAGTATGGTCACGAACTGCTGCGGAACTTTCTGGAAGACGGGTATAATTGCCCGAGATACTGAGAGTCTCGTAGTTGAATGGACATGGTCCGACTGTTGGTACACCGGTTCGGTAGCGTGGATGAAGCGCTGCAAAAGCGCAATCCAGGAAACCAGCCGGCAAACCCCCGCACCCGGATTACGTTCCACTCCATCCGGGCTGTATATTTTGATATGGACGATTAAATAAGGCGAGTGAACGGTGATGGGGCATGGGTGATGAATGAGAAATAACCGCCCCATCACCCGTTACGAGACAAAACCATGGACATGCAACAAGCCATACGCGCCGTCACCGAGGGCAGGGACCTGTCCTCGTCCGAGATGACCGGGGTGATGCGCGCCATCATGAGCGGCGCGGCGACACCCGCGCAGATCGGCGGTTTCCTCATCGGCCTGCGCATGAAGGGGGAAACCGTGGAGGAGATCGCCGCGGCAGCCCGGGTGATGCGCGAGCTGGCCACGCCCGTGGCGGTGGACAAACACCGCCTCGTGGATACCTGTGGCACGGGGGGCGACGCCGCTTGTACCTTCAACGTCTCTACTGCCAGTGCCTTCGTCGCCGCGGCGGCCGGTGCCCGGGTGGCCAAGCACGGCAACCGTTCCGTGTCCAGTCGTTCCGGCAGTGCCGATGTGCTCGAGGCAGCGGGCGTCAGGCTCGATCTTGCGCCCGAGGATGTGGCGCGTTGCATCGATGAGATCGGGGTCGGCTTCATGTTTGCGCCCATGCACCATGGCGCCATGAAACATGCCATCGGGCCACGTCGCGAGATGGGGGTGCGCACCCTGTTCAATCTCCTGGGACCCCTGACCAATCCTGCCGGGGCGCCTTGCCAGCTCGTCGGCGTCTTCGATGTCCGCTGGCTGGAACCCCTGGCGCAGGTGCTGGGACGCCTGGGCAGTGAACACGTGCTGGTGGTGCATGCCGAAGACGGCATGGACGAAATCAGCATTGCCTCGCCCACACATGTCGCTGAGCTGCGCGCCGGTGAGGTGTACACCTATAGCGTGACGCCGGAACAGTTCGGCATGCAGCGCACCGGTCTGGCGGCGTTGAAAGTGGCGGATGCCGGACAGAGCCTGGCGTTGATCCGGCGCGTGCTGGATGGAGAGGCCGGTCCCGCGGCCGATATCGTGGCGCTCAATGCCGGCGCCGCCATTTATGCCGCCGGCGTGGCGAGCACCCTCGACGCGGGAATCGAGCAGGCACGCCGGGTCATTGCCAGTGGCGCCGCCGCCGAAAAGCTGCGTGCGCTGGCGTCCCTGACGCAGTCTCTGGCCCGGGCGTGATGGGGAAGCGCTATCCTTGATTGTGTCTTCTTTGTACCCCCGATCATTGCATAGACTTCGGTACCATCGTGTAGCCTGGATGCAGGCCCGCAGGGCCGTAATCCAGGAAAGCGCTCACGATGGCATTTTCAGCAGATCGGTGTGACTGAGTGGCTGGTACTCCAGACATCCTGAAAAAGATCCTGCGCCGCAAGGTGGAGGAGATCGCCCGGCGCCGGGCCCGCGTGCCTCAACCGGTCTTGCAGGCGCGCGCCGCCGCCCAGCCCCCGGCACGGGGTTTTGCCGGGCGCATCGCCTGCCGGGTGGGGCAGGGCAGGACCGCGGTGATCGCCGAGATCAAGAAGGCCTCGCCCAGCAAGGGCGTGTTGCGCAGCGATTTCGATCCTGCCGGCATTGCGCGCGCCTATGAACAGGCCGGTGCGGCCTGCCTGTCCGTACTCACGGACAAGGATTTTTTCCAGGGGGACGAGCGCTTCCTGCAACAGGCCCGGGCTGCCTGCGCCCTGCCGGTATTGCGCAAGGATTTCATCATCGATCCCTACCAGGTCTATGAGTCACGCTGTATCGGTGCCGACTGTATCCTGCTCATCGTCGCGGCGCTGGACGACGAACGGCTCAAGATGCTTGCCGTCCTGGCGCAGGAACTGGGCCTGGACGTGCTGGTGGAGGTGCACGATCGCAGTGAACTTGAGCGGGCACTGGCCTTGCCCGTGACCCTGGTGGGCATCAACAACCGGGACCTGCACAGCTTCGAGACGCGCCTGGAGACGACACTGGCACTGTTGCCCCATATCCCGGACGACCGCGTGGTGGTCACGGAGAGCGGTATTCTGGAGCCCGCGCACGTGGCCATGATGGAGGCGGCCGGTGTCCATGCCTTTCTGGTGGGCGAGGCCTTCATGCGCGCGCCGGATCCGGGCGTGGCGCTGCGGCATCTGTTCTCCCTCTGACCGGCGTCCTTTTGCCCTGTGCCGGGACCAGACGGTATCATACCGAGTGTGTCCTTGGGGGCACGTCCCTAAAGTGTCAGGGGTGAGCGCGTGAGGAAGCCTTCGCTGATTGCCGTGGTCGTGGGTTGCGGTCTCTTCTTGTCTGCGTCTCATCCGGCCCGGGCTGAGGTGGATGTAAACGAGGTCATCCAGCAGTGTTACTACAAGGACTGGGGACGGGATCAGCGCAGCCGGCTCATCTTTACCATGAAGAACAGGTCCGGGAAGGTCACCAAGAAAATGGAATTCGTCCGTTACTGGAAGGATTACCGGGGCAAAGACGGTCTGGTAAGCAAATGGATGCTGTTTACCGTGGCCCCGCCGGAATACAGGGACAACAACTACCTGCGCATCACCTATACCCTGGCTTCAGGCAGGATGCCGGAACAGTGGGTCTATCTGAAGCGGCTGCAGTCGGTGCGGCGGCTCTCCCTGCGGGAGCAGGACAACCTCAGCTGGGGTCTCATGGGAGAAGACCTGGCCATACGCCAGCCCGACGAGGATGAACACAGCCTGCTGGGCGTGCGGGAGGAGCATGGCAACATCACCTACGAGGTGGAGAGCCGACCCCGCCTGCCGGGACCGGCCTATGACAAATATATCTCCTACTACGTGCGCCTGCGCAGCGACAGCTGGGAGGATTGTACCCTGACTCACCGCGACTATTATGACGCCCGCGGACATCTCTTCAAAAAGGCGGATTACGCGTGGCAGCAGATCGATGGCGCCTGGGTGCTCTCCAGCCTGGATATCGTGATCGAGCGTGCCGAGAAGAAGCCTGCCGAACAGAAGATGGGCAAGAAGGCTTCCCGTCTTTTCATCAGCTACCGGTTTCTGGATCCCGAGGTCAACGTGGGTCTGGAAGACAGATTCTTCTCCCAGCGCAATCTGCGCCGCGGCCTGAGATGACGGCAGACGCTTCATCTGCCGTCGTCAACCGCCTGCTGGTCACCATTGCCGCGGTCATTGTCATCATTGCCGGCATGCGGGCCGCAGCCCCCCTGCTGGTGCCTTTTCTGCTGGCCCTGTTCATCGCCATCATCATTGCCCAGCCGCTGGCCTGGCTGCGCCGCCGCCGCGTGCCGTCCGTGCTGGCCATGCTGGCGGTGATGGGGAGTTTCGTGGTTTTCATGATGCTGCTGGCCCTGCTGGTGGGCAGCTCGGTGGACGACTTCATGCGTGATCTGCCCCAGTACCAGGCCCGCCTCCACGAGAGCACTGCGGGCCTGATGGTCTGGCTCGAGCAGCGGGGGCTGGCCCTGTCGCCGGATTTCATGAACAATTTTTTCGATCCGGCCCGTGCCATGAAGCTGGTGACCGGCATCATCAGCGGCATGGGCGGCATTCTGACCAACGGTTTTCTGATTCTCATCACCGTGATCTTTCTTCTCATGGAGGGGGCCAGCCTGCCCGGGAAATGGCGTGCGGCCTTCCGTGAACCGGAATCTTCCCTCGCGCACATGCGGACCATCATGGACAATATCAACCACTACATGGGCATCAAGGCCCTGACCAGCCTGGCCACGGGCGTCCTGGTGGCATTGTGGTTGTGGGTGCTGGGCGTGGACTATCCCCTGTTGTGGGGCGTGCTGGCCTTCCTGCTCAATTTCGTTCCCAACATCGGTTCCATCATCGCTGCGGTTCCCCCCGTGCTGCTGGCCATGATTCAGCTGGGACCGTGGCCGGCACTGCTCGTGGTACTGGGTTACGTGGTGGTGAACGTGGTCGTGGGCACGATTCTGGAGCCCCGCTACATGGGCAAGGGCCTGGGACTGTCCACGCTGGTGGTGTTCCTGTCCCTGGTGTTCTGGGGCTGGGTGCTGGGCCCGGTGGGCATGCTGTTGTCCGTGCCCCTGACCATCGCCGTGAAGATCGCCCTGGACAGCAATGAAAGCACCCGGTGGATCGCCATCATGCTGGGGCCCAAGGTCGCTCCCGGGCGGGAATGAACAACGCCTGCGGGATGCACCGGTACCGGTGCTGGCGTTCTCATTCTGCTGAACGGAGTTTCGAGACAGGGAGCCTTTCTCCAAAGACCGGCTCGATGCGGAAGGTCAGAAAATAGGTGGGATCGTAGTCATCCCCCTGCTGGAATCTCACCTCCGGGATCAGGTCCATGAACAGCCATTCCCTATAGACCAGGCGGCGGTAACGGATCCAGATCCGGTGCTCGGTGACATCCCAGTCCTGCCATTGGTTATTGCCGAAGCTGCCCACGTGGTAGGCCAGATTGGCCTTTTCCGACAGGTGCTGATAAATGGAAAAGGTCTGAGCGGCCTCGGTGTAATCCTTCTCCTCGGTCCACTTGATCTTCGACCGGCTGCGGAACAGGAGGTGTTTGCTCAGTGCCCGGCTGAACTGCAGGTTGCCGTCGCCTTCCGCGCCGGCATCAACGAGATAGACGCCGGTCGTGGAGAAGCGTCCCAGCCATTTGCGGGTCACGGCGAAATAGCGGATGGCGCGCAGCCGGACGAAAAGATCCGGAGGCAGGCTGAACTCGATGCCCGTGGCCGGGCGGATTTTCCAGCGCCCGGTTTTCTTGAGCTGTGTCTCCAGGGACAGGAAATAGTCAATATCACTGACCGCCTCCGGAGGGGTGGCGGCAAACTGCTCATCGGCGAGCGGCTCAGTGATGTCGCTTTCAATGAGCAGTCTCAGGCGCCGCTGGGTATGGGGCAGGCTGAGTTTGCCCTTGATGCGCACCTTGAACGTGGCATCTTCATCCTCTTCCAGGATGAGATCCATGGGGATGCGGGCATAGCTGGCATTGGTCTCTTCGAAGACATTCTCGGTGGCAAAGAACCTGTCGGCCCGGTGGACGGCGGCCGACAGCCTTCTGGAGATGCCCGCGTGGGTCTTGTCCAGCAGGGACAGGAGGCGGGAAGGCGGCGGCTGGCTTGACGGCTGTTTTCCGGCCTGGGCCTCGGTGGAAGGCTCTGTTTCTCCCGCGTCAGTCGAGGTTTCCTCGCCTGCGCCTGGAGCAGGAGAAGAAACCACGATGACCAGCAAGGCCCAGCAGGCCGCCCCGGCCCGTTTTGCATGCCTCCGGCCGCCAGGGGATGAAAGGGAGACCGCAGGCCCATTCGGAGATCCGCAGCGGGGTGGGGCCGGGGGGCGTGGAATCGTCAGTTTCATCCAGGCTGCTGCGGGTTGCTTTGTGCCTCAGGGTAGCAGCTGCCCAGTGTCTGTAGCAAGGTGTCCGTAGCAAGGTGTCCATAGCAGGGCCGTCCGTAGCAAGGCGGCCCAGCTATGCAGTATCAGTGGAAGGAGATGGCCGGTTTCAGCGGGCGCCGAAGACCACGATGGTCTTGCCCTTGGCCGAGATGAGGTTCTGTGCCTCCATGTTTTTCAGCACCCGCCCGACCATTTCCCGCGAGCAGCCCACGATACGGCCCAGTTCCTGCCGGGTGATGCGGATCTGCATGCCGTCGGGGTGGGTCATGGCATCGGGTTCCTTGCACAGGTCCAGCAAGGTGCGGGCGATGCGTCCCGCCACGTCCATGAAGGCCAGGCGTCCCACCATGCTGCTGGTACGGCGCAGGCGGACCGCCATCTGTCCTGCCAGCTCGAACAGGATATCGCTGTTGCGCGCCGCCAGATCGCGGAATTTCTCGTAATTGATCTCCGCCAGTTCGCATTGGGTGCGGGCGCGGATCCAGGCGCTGCGTCCTGCGCCCTTTTCGAACAGGCCCATCTCGCCGAAGAAATCGCCGGCATTGAGATAGGAAAGGACGATTTCATGGCCGTCGTCGTCCTCGATGAGCACGGTGACGGATCCCTCGATGATGTAATATAGTGAGTCCGGCGTATCGCCGGCATAGATGATGACGCTCTTGGCGGGGTAGCGCCGGCGGTGGCAGTGTTGCAGGAAGCGCTCGATCGTCGGGTTGATGACCTGTTTTCTGTATGTCATGGGAACTTCCTCACAGAATGTCTGAGCTCTTACTACCAGATAAACCATGCAACACGCAAGCCAGAAAGAGCGTTATGTGAGGCGGTTCACAATTCGGGAGAAGGGATGAAAGCACGGATCAAGTGGGTGGAAGAGGCCATGTTCGTCGCCGAGGGCGGCAGCGGGCACGCAGTGGTGATCGACGGGCCGCCGGAAGGCGGCGGGCGCAACCGGGGCTTGCGGCCCATGGAGCTGCTGCTGCTGGGGCTGGGCGGCTGCACGGCCTATGATGTGGTGAGTATCCTCAGGAAATCCCGGCAGGCGGTGGCGGATTGCGTGGTGGAAATCACGGCGGAGCGCGCCTCCGAGGTGCCCAGGGTTTTCACCCGGATCCACGTGCATTTCATCGTCAGCGGCAAGGGCCTGAGTGAGCCCGCCGTGGCGCGCGCCGTGTCCCTGAGCGCGGAAAAATACTGTTCCGCCTCCATCATGCTGGGCAGGACGGCGGACATCAGTCACGATTACGAGATCCGCGATGACAGGATTCGGGAAACCGCAGAGGAGTCGGGCAATGCATGACAGGGGAGAAATGCCGGGAGAGGACAGGCCGGAAGAGGAGAGGCCGGGGCCGACCGCAGGGCTGCGCCACGTCGCCTTGTACGTCAACGATCTGGAGGCCTGTGAGCGGTTCTACGTGGAGCTGCTGGGCATGCGGGTGGAGTGGCGTCCCGACGCCGACAACGTCTTTCTCACGTCCGGTTGCGACAATCTGGCCTTGCACCGGGCGCGGGAGGCCCTGGACAGGGAGGCCCCCCAGGCCCTGGACCACATCGGCTTCATCCTGCGCAGTCCGGCGGAGGTGGACCGGTGGCACGCCTTCCTTGCTGCCCGCGGCGTGCCCATCAAGGCGGCGCCCCGCGATCACCGCGACGGCGCACGCAGCTTCTACTGTGAGGATCCCGATGGCAACACGGTGCAAATGATATATCATGTGCCGATTGCCCGGCAGGGCGTGGAGGACTGAACCGGATCCCGTGTCGTGGTGACGGAGACCATTGAAGCAGATCGCGTGGCGGCCCGTCGGGACGGGCGCGGGAACCTGTCGGCCACAGGCCCGGTGGGGGACCGCATGGCCAGGCCGGCAGGCACGGCTGCGCAAGCGATGGATGCCGGGGGAGCCTATTCGAGGACAGCGATGAAAAAAGCCAAGGGGATGCCCAAACAGCGCAGGCTCAAGCTGCACGGGTTCAACAACCTGACCAAGACGCTGAGCTTCAATATCTACGATATCTGCTATGCCAAGAGTCCGCGGCACCGGCGCGAGTACATCGAGTACATCGACGAAGCCTACAATGCGGAGCGGCTCAAGCAGATCCTCACCGATGTGGCCGAGATCATCGGCGCCACCATCCTCAATGTGGCGCACCAGGATTACGAGCCCCAGGGCGCCAGCGTCACCATGATGATCTCGGAAGAGCCCGTGGTGGCGGAGGACATCAGCAACACGGAGGCCCCGGGTCCCTTGCCGGACAGCGTGGTCGCCCATCTCGACAAGAGCCATCTGACCGTGCACACCTATCCCGAAAGCCATCCCGACAACGGCATCAGCACCTTCCGCGTGGACATCGATGTTTCCACCTGCGGGCGTGTCTCGCCCCTGCGGGCGCTTAATTACCTGATTCACAGCTTCGAGTCGGACATCGTGACCCTGGACTACCGCGTGCGGGGGTTCACGCGGGACATCCGCGGCAAGAAACACTTCATCGATCACAAGATCAACTCCATCCAGAATTTCCTCTCCCGGGATACCAAGGAGCGCTACCAGATGATCGACGTCAACATCTACCAGGAGAACATCTTTCACACCAAGATGATCCTCAAGGAGTTCGAGCTGGACAACTATCTGTTCGGTACGGGCGAGGCGGATCTCTCTCCGCAGGAGAAAACCCGGGTGAAAAAACAGCTCCAGCGCGAGATGGCCGAGATCTTCTATGGCCGCAACATGCGCAAGGTCTGAGCCATGGAATCCGCCAGGCAATCTCCCTATACCCTCTGCGACCGGCTGGTGATGACCCTGGACAACGGCTTGCGCACCGTCTTCGGCCGCCCGCCGGTCTCGGAGCGTCCCGATCCCGCCGATGCCCACGAGGAGGCCGATCTCGGCGAGGCGGAGAAACGGCTGGCGGCGCGCCTGATGCGGGTCAATCATGCCGGCGAGGTTTCCGCACAGGCCCTCTACCAGGGACAGGCCCTCACCGCGCGCCTGCCCGAGGTACGCGACAAGATGGAGCGTGCCGCCCTGGAGGAGAACGATCACCTGGTGTGGTGTGAGCGGCGCGCCCGGCAGCTGGGCGGCGGCGTCAGCCTGCTCAATCCCCTCTGGTATGGGGGGTCGCTGGCCATCGGCGCCCTGGCCGGTGCCCTGGGCGACAAGTGGAGCCTGGGTTTCATCGTCGAGACCGAACACCAGGTGGTGCGTCACCTGGAAGACCATCTGGCCCGCCTGCCCGAGAAGGATCGCAAGAGCCGGGCCATCCTGGAACAGATGAAGGAAGACGAGGCCCACCATGCCACCACCGCCCTCAAGGCCGGGGGGGCTCCCTTGCCGGCTCCAGTGAAGAAACTCATGAGACTGACTTCCAAGGTGATGACGAAGACGGCCTACTGGATATGACGGCAGTGCGGACACGTGATCCGGATGAGGCGGCGCGGAACCCGGAGGCAGTGGTGTAAGATTTCTCCCTTCGGTCGAAATGACAGCAAGGGTTCGGTTGAAGTGACAGCAAGGGTTTCGGTTGAAACGTCAGAAAGGGTTCGGTTGAAGTGGCAGCAAGGGTTCAGTCGAAACGACAGCAAGGGTTCGGGTGAAATGACAGAAAGGGTTCGGTTGAAACGACAGGTGGCGGTTTGCCACCCCCTGTCATTTCCCCTCTTGCCATTCCGAGCCTCCCCTTTGTCATTCCGCGCCCCCCACTTGTCATTCCTCCTCTTGTCATTCCGAGTCTCCCTTTTGTCATTCCGCGTTCCCCTTTTGTCATTCCGAGCGCAGCGAGGAATCTTGAAGCCACCGACGAAATGACAGGGAGCGTCTGGTTGGCAGGACAGGGACGCATGACTGAGGCCTTGGTGGGATTTTTTCTGTGCCATTTGCGGGCAGAGCGCTGTTCCTCCCGGCGGCGATGGCGCTCAGGCTCAAGGCGACTTCTGGCCGATCTTCGGCTCCCTGCCCTGCAGAAGATTGTGGATATTGCTGCGGTGGCGCAACAGCAGCAGCAGGCTCATGAAGGCAATGGCAGACGGATAGGCGGGTGCCGCCGTGAGCCAGCCGCCGAGGAAGGGCGCGGCAACGGCGGCGCTGATGGCGGCAAGCGATGAGAAACGGAAGGCGAAGGCCATCGCCAGCCAGATGGCCATCGTCACCACACCCAGCAGCCAGGAGAAACCCAGCAGCACGCCCAGCGCCGTGGCCACGCCCTTGCCGCCGCGAAAGCCGAAATACAGGGGATAGAGATGGCCGCAGAAAGCCGCCACCCCCGTGAGCGCCACGGTGGCCGGCACCATGCCCAGGGCCTGGCCCGCCCATACCGGCAGGAGTCCTTTCAGCAGATCGCCCAGCAGGACGAGGATGGCCAGCTTCCTGCCGCCGAAGCGCAGCACGTTGGTGGCGCCGGGATTGCCCGAGCCCTGTTCGCGGGGGTCGGGCAGGCCGGCCAGGCGGCACAGAATGATGGCGCTGGACAGCGAGCCCAGCAGATAGCCTGCGATGACGAGACCGATATCCGGGAACATGTGCGGGAGCATGGGTGATCTTTCCGGCGATGATGCGTGATGACGCCCAGTAGCATATCATTTCCCCCTGGTTTCCTCCCAATAACAAACGGCCGTCAGGGGGCATCATGGCGCGGGACATCATCTATCTCTACGATCTCAAGGTGGACACCATCATCGGTATCTTCGAATGGGAGCGGCGCGTGCGCCAGACCGTCAGCCTGGACCTGGAAATGGCCACGGACATCCGCCGTGCCGCGGCCAGCGATGCCATCGAGGACACCCTGGACTACAAGGCCGTGGCCAAGGCGGTGATCCGTTTCGTCGAAGAGAGCCGCTTCCAGCTCGTGGAGACCCTCGCGGAACGGGTGGCCGAGCTGGTGATGCGGGAGTTCGGCGTGCCCTGGCTGCGTCTGCGGGTCAACAAGAAAGGGGCCATCCGCGGGGCGCGGGACGTGGGGGTGCTCATCGAGCGGGGCGAGGCTGGCTGATGCCCCGGGTCTATGTCAGCATCGGCAGCAACGTGGACCGCGAGGCCCATGTGCGTGCCGCCGTACAGGGCCTGCGCCATCGCTATGGTGCGGTGCAACTTTCCTCGGTCTACGAGACTGCCGCGGTGGGTTTCCCGGGCGCGGACTTCTACAATCTGGTGGCAGCCTTCGACAGTGACGAACCGGTTGCGGAGATCGGCGCCCACCTGCAGGCGCTGGAGGCCCGGCACGGGCGCAGGCGCGAAGGACCGCGGTTTTCCGACCGCACCCTGGACATGGACCTGCTGCTGTACGGCGACGCAGTGCTGGAAGAGGGTCGCATCCGCCTGCCCCGCGAGGAAATCACCCGGTATGCCTTTGTCCTCTGCCCCCTGGCGGAGATCGCCGGGGAGCGGCGTCATCCCGTCCTCGGCCGCAGTTTCGCGGCCCTCTGGCGGGATTTCGATGGACAGGATCAGGGCCTGCGCAAGGTGTCCTTTTCCATCTGAGAGTGCCTGCCTGAAACCTAATCACCCAGCAGGCGTCCGCCGTCCACCGCGATGATCTCGCCGCTGATGTAGTCCGCATCGCGCACCAGGAACAGCACGGCACGCGCCACGTCCACGGGATGTCCCTGGCGCTTGAGGGCAGTGCGGGCGATGATGCGCTGCTTGACGATTTCCTCCACTTCCTCTTCCGGCCACAGAATGGCCCCCGGCGCCACCGCGTTGACGCGGATCTCGGGACCCAGTTCCCGCGCGAGGCTGCGGGTGAGCATGACCAGCCCCGCCTTGGCGATGCTGTATACTGGGTAGGACTTGAGGGGGCGCTGGGCGTGAATGTCGGTGATGTTGACGATGCAGCCGCCCTGTTCGCGCAGGGCCGGTGCTGCGGCCTGGGAGAGAAAGAGGGGCGCCTTCAGGTTGCTGCCCAGCAGGTCGTCCCAGTGGGCCGGCGTGATGGTGCCCACGGGCGTGGGGTAGAAGCTGGAGGCATTGTTGACCAGCACGTCCAGACGACCCCAGTGCGCTTTCGCCTGCGCCACCAGGGTCGGCAGGCGGTCCGTGTCGTGGAGGTCGCAGTCCAGCGCGATGGCGGAGTTCTCCCGCTCGGTGTTGAGGCGCTGGCACAAGGCCTCGGCGGCCCCGCGCGAGCGACGGTAATGAAGCGCGATGTTCATTCCCTCGCCGTGCAGGACCTGGGCGATGACTGCCCCTACGCGCCGCGCCGCGCCGGTAATGAGGGCGACCCGCCCAGGCAGGGCAAACGGCGCGCCGGTCTGGAAGCCAGGTTGGTTCATGGTCGTCCAGTATAGCCTACACGTAACGAATCCAGCGCAATTGTGGTGAAACCGGAGAGATCTGAAAGGTGAGACAGCAGGAGCCGATGCTTCTCCCCGCGCCGGATGCGGATGAGGCCGCCCACAGCGAACGGGTGCTGGCGCATGTCAGGGCGGCGATCAGGGCCGGCGGCGGGCGTATTCCCTTCGCCCGTTACATGAACCTGGCGCTGCACGCCCCGGGGCTGGGTTATTATGCCGCGGGCAGGCGCCAGTTCGGCGCGCAGGGAGACTTCGTCACCGCGCCGGAACTCTCCCCCCTCTTTTCCCGCTGTATGGCGCGGCAGTGTGCCCAGGTACTGGCAGGGCTTGAGGGAGGCGAGATCCTGGAATTCGGTGCCGGCAGCGGTGTCATGGCCGCGGAGGTCCTCGGGGCGCTCGCAGACGACAGGGCCCTGCCACGGCGCTATCTGATTCTGGAGACCAGCGCGGCCCTGCGCGCGCGCCAGGCCGAGCTGCTGCGTGAACGCCTGCCTGCCTCGCTCATGAGGCGCATCGCCTGGCTGGAGGCCCCGCCGGGGAAGGGATGGCAGGGCGTGGTGCTGGCCAACGAGGTGCTGGATGCCATGCCCGTGCACCGTCTCGTGAAACGGGGCGGGGATTTTCTCGAACTCTATGTCACGCTCGCAGACGATGGCAGTCTGGCCTGGGAAGAAGGCCCTCTGAGTCATCCCCGGCTCGCCCAGGCGCCCTTGTCTTGTTGCCGGGACCTGCCCGAGGGATACGTCTGCGAAGTCAATCCAGCGGCCTGCGCCTGGGTGCGCGGCCTGGGGGCATTTCTCGAAAAGGGTGTGGCCCTGCTCGTGGATTACGGTTACCCGGCGGCGGAGTATTATCATCCCCAGCGCCTCGCCGGCACCCTCATGTGCTATTACCGCCATCGTGCCCATGACGATCCCCTGCGCTGGCCGGGCCTGCAGGACATCACTGCCCATGTGGATTTCACGGCGCTCGCCGAGGCCGCCGTCTCGGCGGGGCTCGACGTGAAGGGATTCGCCAGCCAGGCGGCCTTTCTCCAGGGCTGTGGCATTGCCGAGCTGGCGGTGGATATGGCAGCGCAGGCAAATTCGCCCCAGGCGCAGGTGGAACAGGCCCGGCAGCTGCGCACCCTGCTGCTGCCGGGAGAGATGGGCGAGGCCTGCAAGGTGCTGGCGCTCAGCCGCGGCTGGGATGGTCTCCTGTGCGGGTTTGCCGTCAGGGATGACCGGAGGCGGTTGTGAATGCTTCGGTAGTGGTGCACCATACCGGCCGTCGCAGCGATGGGGCCGTTCCCGCCCCGTTGCATTGTTGTGGCATTATGAGAGTCAGCCGGGTCCATGGCATAGGTAGTCTGTATGGGGTGAAATGAAACTTGGAACAAACCGCGTTTTCCCCTGGATTCCGGTCCTTCAGGCCTGCATCCATATATGGGCTATGCGATGAACATCGATAGATGACGTAATCTTCAATTAGAATACCTTTCCCTCCGCCGCCTGGAGGTCGGCGTGATAGGACGAACGGACCATGGGGCCGCTCGCGACATTGCGAAAGCCCATGGCGCGCGCCGTCTCTGCGAGCCTGTCGAATGCTTCCGGCGTGATGAACCGGCGCACAGGCAGGTGATATTTGCTCGGCTGCAGGTACTGGCCCAGGGTGAGCATGTCGCAGCCATGGGCACGGAGGTCGGCCAGCACCGCTTCCACTTCATCGAGCGTCTCCCCCAGTCCCAGCATGAGTCCCGACTTGGTGGGGACATCGGGCAATCGCGCCTTGTGCTGTTGCAGTAGCGCCAGGGAGGCATGGTAATCGGCGCCGGGCCGCACCTGGCGGTAGAGCCGGGGCACGGTCTCCAGGTTGTGGTTGAAGACATCCGCCGGCGCGGCCGCCAGGGCTTCCAGGGCGCTCGCCATGCGGCCGCGGAAATCCGGCACCAGGATCTCGATACGGGTGGCGGGCGTGGCGGCGCGGATGGCCTGGATGCAGGCGGCGAAGTGGGCCGCGCCCCCGTCGCGCAGGTCGTCCCGGTCCACCGAGGTGATGACCACGTAGCGCAGTGCCATGGCGCGCACGGTTTCCGCCAGGCGCCGGGGTTCGTCGGGATCCAGGGGCAGCGGCCTGCCGTGGCTCACATCGCAGAAGGGGCAGCGGCGGGTGCAGATGTCTCCCATGATCATGAAGGTCGCGGTGCCATGGCCGAAGCATTCGCCCAGGTTGGGGCAGGAGGCCTCTTCGCAGACTGTGTGCAGTCCCTGGCGGCGCAGGATCGCCTTGAGGCGAATGACGTTGGGATGGCCGGCGCCCCGGGCGCGGATCCAGCGGGGCTTGCGGGGGGGGCGCTCGGTGGGTTCCACCTTGACGGGGATGCGCGCCACCTTGTCCCGGCCACGCTGGCGCAGGCCGGTTCGTTTGCTGGGGGAGGAACTCATGGGGCTGTCTGCTCGCTGTGTGTGGTCATTCCGGCAGCGGCGGGATATCCGCCGCTGCCGCCATTGTAACGTATTCCCAGCGTCGTGACAGATGCCGGGCGAGATCGTCCGCCACCCGCGACAGGTCCGAGGGTCCCCCCAGGTCGAGGAGCTGGGTGACGCCCAGGCCTGGGTAACCACAGGGGTCGATGCGCTGGAAGGGGGAGAGGTCCATGGCCACGTTGAGGCTGAGGCCGTGGTAACAACAGCCGCGCCGGACCCGGAACCCCAGGGCAGCCACCTTGTCCTCGCCCACATACACCCCGGGCGCGCCGGGGCGGCGCCGCGCGGCGATACCGTAGTCCGCCAGCAGGGCGATGAGCGCCGCTTCCGTATCCCTGACCAGCGCCTTCACGCCCAGGGACAGGCGGCGCAGGTCCAGCAGCAGATAGGCCACCAGCTGGCCGGGACCGTGATAGGTGACCTGCCCGCCCCGGTCGCAGCGCAGGACCGGGATCCCGCCGGGGGCCAGCACATGCTCTGGGCGGCCTCCCAGGCCCAGGGTGAAGACGGGCGGGTGTTCCAGCAACCAGAGTTCGTCCGGTGTGTTCTCGTCCCGCCCAGCCGTGAGGGACTGCATGGCGCGCCAGACGGACAGATAGTCGCGGCGGCCGAGGTGGCGTACCAGCAGGCTTCGGTTCATGGCATCAAAGCACCATGAGGATGCGCTCGCAGGCGGTCAGCTCCCGATAAATGGCATCGAGCTGCGCCCGGCTTGTGGCGCGCACCACCACGGTGACGGCCTGGTACCTGCCGCCGCCACTGAGCCGGGAGCGCAGGGCGCCCTCGCCGAGGTCGGGGGCGTGAGCACGCACGAGACCAAAGACCAGTGCGTCGAAATCCGGCGCCGCCCTGCCGATCACCTTGATGGGGAAATCGCAGGGGAATTCCAGCAGGGTGTCTTCGTCGTTGTCCCCGTGTGTCGTCATTCACGCCTCCGCGCGGCCGGCGTTGCGGTAGCCGGCCTTGTAGTGCGCGTACAGCGCCATCATGCGTTGCCAGCAGGGACCGGGAGAGCCGCTGCCCACCGGCCGGCCGTCGAGGCGGGTGACGGGCAGAATCTCGCGGGTGGAGCTGGTGAGCCAGATCTCGTCCGCTGTGCGGAGCTGCTCCGGGGTGATGGTCTCTTCGGCTACCGGGAGGCCATGGGCCCGGCCCAGTTCCACGACGAGGTCCCGGGTGATGCCCGGCAGCAGCCGGGGGCCTTTGGGCGGCGTGACGACGCGCCCGCCGTGTACTGCAAACACGTTGCTCGCGGCACCCTCCGTGACCTCGCCGTCGCGGACCAGGACGGCTTCCACGGCGCCGCGGTCCAGGGCTTCCTGGCGCAGGAGGAGATTGGGCAGCAGGGCGATGGTCTTCAGATGGCAGTACTGCCAGCGGATGTCCTCCAGGAGGACGGCGGCGACGCCGCGTTGGCGTACCGAGTCCGCCATGGGCTCCAGGGGGCTGCTCATGACGAAGACCGTGGGCCGGGTGTCCTGGGGGAAGGCGTGGTCCCGGCGCGCCACGCCCCGGGTCACCTGCAGGTAAACGGACTGTTCGGTGCCGGGGTTGCGGCGCAGGATCTCCTCGAGAATGGTCCGCCACGCGCGGTGGTCGTGTGGCGGTGCCAGGCGAATGCCGGCCAGGCTCAGATCCAGGCGCCGCAGGTGTTCGTCCAGCCGGAAGAGATGGCCGTTGTAGACCGGGATCACCTCATAGACGCCGTCGCCGAAGATGAATCCGCGGTCCAGGGGTGAGATGGCCGCCTCTTCCAGGGGCATGAAGCGCCCGTTGAGATAGACGATGGGCACGCGGGCCTTATTACTCGAACAGGAGGAGAAATTCATCGCTGAGGCGCTGCACGAGGCTGCCCTCGGCCACGCTGCGCAGGGCCACCAGGGGGCGGCTTGCCACCAGTTCGCCGTCCAGGCGGATCTCAAGCGTGCCATAGGCCTGGCCCCGTGAAGCGGGGGCGGAGATCCGGGGGGCGATGTCCATGGCAGTCTCCAGCCTGTCGTATTGCCGGCGGGGGATGGTGACATACAGGTCCTCGGTGAGCCCCAGGGGGAGTTGTTCCACCTCGCCTTTCCAGATGCGGGCCGAGGTCAGGACCTGGCCTGCCGGATAGAGGCGGCGGGTCTCGAAGAAGCGGAAACCGTAATTGAGCAGTTTCTGGGTCTCCTGGGCGCGCCCGGATTCGCTGCGGGCCCCCAGGACCACGGAGATGAGGCGCATGTCCTCGCGCCTGGCCGAGGCGATGAGGCAGAAGCCGGCTGCCTTGGTGTGCCCGGTCTTGACGCCGTCCACGGAAGGATCCCGCCACAGCAGCTTGTTGCGATTGTACTGGGTGATGTTGTTGTAGGTGAATTCCCGCTGGGAATACCACTGGTAGTATTCCGGGAAGTCGCGGATCAGGGCGCGGGTGAGCAGGGCCAGGTCACGGGCCGTGGTGTAATGGTCCGGGTGGGGCAGCCCGGTACTGTTGACGAAGTGGGAATCGGTCATCCCCAGGGTGGCGGCGTAGTTGTTCATGAGGGAGGCAAAGGCATCCTCGCTTCCTGCCACGTGCTCCGCCAGGGCCACGCTGGCATCGTTGCCCGACTGGACGATCATGCCCTTGAGCAGGTCCTCGATGGTGACCAGTTTGTCTACCTCGATGAACATCTTCGAGCCGCCGGTGCGCCAGGCCTTTTCGCTCACACGCACGGTCTCGTCGAGACGGATGGTGCCGGCCCGCAGCTCGCTGAACACGATATAGGCCGTCATGAGCTTGGTGAGGCTGGCCGGCTCCACCCGCTCGCGGGCGTTGGCCTCGGCCAGGATGCGTCCGCTGTGGAAATCCTGCAACAGGTAGGCGCGGGCGGCCACCTGGGGCGGATCGGGGATGGGTGTCGCGGCAGCGGCAGTGAAGGCCTGCGCCAGCAGAACGGTGAACAGGATGATGGTTCGGGCAAATTCAGGCAGGGGCATGCCTCGGAATCTCCATGTATCGCATTGCTGGCGTATTCTACTATCAAGCAGGGCGGCAAATCATCGTTCTTATGCCTCGTTCGCATGTCGGGGGTTTGCCTGAGTCCGGGTAACCGATGAGCAGGCCGACCAAACGGAACGGGCGAACAGGGTTTTCAGTAGACGACGATATGGGGTTCGCCGAGCCCCAGGGTGACGAGGTCACGGCTCAGGCGGTCGGCATCCTCGACGCTGGAGAGGGGGCCGATGTGCACCCGGTAGAGAGGCGGGCCGGCCGCCTTCGCATGCACGATGCGGATATTGCCCGGTGCCAGGGGTTCCAGTCGGCGGCGCAGCGCTTCGGCATTCTGGCGCTGGCTGAAGGCGCCGATCTGCAGATAGAGGGTGGCGTTTCCGTTTTCCACCGTATCGTGACCGTCAGCACCGTTCGAGTCGCCAGTTGAAATGCCAGTTGAAATGCCAGTTGAGATACCGGTTGCAACGGGCCTGGGCGCCGGCGCCGGAGAGGGGGCGGCCGGGGTCGGGGGGCGGGCCTCGTCATGTGCTGTGGCCCGGCGTGAAACGGGCTGGTGTCGACGTGCCTGTTGCCAGGCCACGGGATCGATGGCCCGGATCTCCACGATGCCCGTGCCTGTCTCCACGATGCCCAGCTTGGCTGCCGCGGCGTAGGAGAGATCGATGATACGGTTGGCCTTGAAGGGCCCCCGGTCGTTGACGCGCACGATCACCTTGCGCCCGTTTTCCAGATTGGTGACTTCCACATAGGTGGGCAGGGGCAGGGTCTTGTGGGCGGCGGTCATGGCGAACATGTCGTAGGGTTCGCCGATGGCGGCCCGGCGGCCGTGAAACTTGGTGCCGTACCAGGAGGCGATGCCCCTTTCCACGTAGCCGCGGCTGTCCGCCAGGACCTTGTAGCGCCGGCCCGCCACTTCGTAGACTTCGGGATTGCCGTAGGGGCTGCGCGGCTCCACGCGGGGCACGGCATCGGGAATGGCATTCACGTCCACGGCATAGCCGGGCGGCCCATCGGCCTGGCCTGGGATGTGGCGGGGCAGGCTGCCGCAGCCCGCCAGAAAGACGGCGAGTCCGGCAACCCAGCACCGCCAGTGATGCCGGACCCGGTGATGTCCGCCGTTTGTTGCGTCAGTGGCCATGGGCGGCGAGTTCCCCGCTGCCTGTCTCTTTGGCGAGGGCGCTGATTTCCCTGCTGAGCTGATAGACGGCCATGGCATACAGGGGGCTGTGATTGTAGCGGGTGATGACATGGAAATTGGTGAAGGTGAGCCAGTATTCGGGGCCTGATTCAGTCTCCAGTGCCAGCAGGGCGGCCCGCGTGTCTTCCGCCAGCGGCCTGACAGACCGGATGCCGTGGCGCTGCAGTTCGCTCACGGTATGGGCCGGCTTGCGAGGTCTCTTGCGGTAGACGAACTTACCGTATTCGTTGCCTTCGACCCTGGCGGGTACGGCGACGGCGGCATCGCGTTGCCAGCCATGGCGCTGGAGATAATTGGCAATGCTGCCGATGGCGTCCGCCGTGCTGTTCCAGATGTCACGGCGGCCGTCCCCGTCGAAGTCCACGGCATAATGACGGAAACTGCTGGCAATGAACTGGGGTTGTCCCATGGCGCCGGCATAGGAGCCCAGTGCGGAGAGGGGATCCATGTCCTCTTCCCGTGCCAGCAGCAGAAACTGTTCCAGTTCGCCACGGAAGAAACGGCCGCGCTGGGGATAGTCGAAGGCGAGGGTGGTGAGGGAGGCGAGCACGGGATGGCGGCCGCGGTGCCTGCCGTAGAAGGTCTCCACGCCCAGGATGGCCGTGATGAGTTCTGCCGGGACGCCGTATCCGGCCTCGGCGCGGGCGAGGCTCGCCCGGTTGTGCCGCAGGAATTCGGCGCCTTCCCGGATGCGCCGCTCGGTGAGAAAGATGGGCCGATAGCGGTGCCAGGGTCTGGCTTCGGCAGGACGGCTGATGGCCTCGAGCACTTCCCGGCGCGGCTGGATGCGGGCGAACAGCCCTTGCAGCTCGGAAGACGAAAAACCATGCCGGTCTGCCATGGTGGCGATGAAGTCACGCACCTCGGGGCGCTGCTCGTAACCGGCCAGGAGGGGGGCGGCAAAGAGCAGCAGGCAGGACAGGCAGGACAGGCGCACGCTCATGGGGTTCAGGTGGACAGCAGTTTGCGGTGGGTGTGGATGGACATGAGAATGCCGAAGGCTGCCATGATGGTGACCATGGAAGTGCCGCCATAACTGATCAGGGGCAGGGGCAGACCCACCACCGGCAAGAGACCCGTCACCATGCATATATTAACGAATATGTAGACGAAGAATGTCAAGATGAGGCTGCCCGCCAGGAGGCGGGTGAAAGTGTCCTGGGCCTGGGTGGCGATGTAGAGTCCGCGCACCAGGATGAAGATATAGAGGGCCAGGAGCACCATGATGCCGATAAAGCCGAATTCCTCGCCAAAGGCGGCAAAGACGAAGTCCGTGGAGCGCTCCGGCAGAAACTCCAGTTGCGACTGGCTGCCGTTGAGCCATCCCTTGCCATAGAGCCCGCCGGAGCCGATGGCGATCTTGGACTGGATGATGTGATAACCGGCGCCCAGGGGGTCGCTTTCCGGGTCGAGGAAGGTCAGTACCCGTTCCCGCTGATACTCACGCATGCCATACCACAGCAGGGGGGCGCTGGCGGCAATGACGCATGCCGACCAGGCCACAAGGCGCCAGCTGATGCCGGAGAGCAGCAGCACGAACAGCCCGGAGCCGGCAATGAGCAGCGAGGTGCCCAGATCGGGCTGCCTGGCGATGAGCAGTACGGGGACGACGATGATGAGCAGGGCAACGGCACAGGTGCGGGGGCGCGGGGGAAGGGGGTGTTCCGCCAGGTACCAGGAGACCATGATGGGCACGGCGATTTTCATGATTTCGGAGGGCTGGAAGCGAAACAGTCCCAGGTCCAGCCAGCGCTGGGCTCCCTTGCCGGTTTCGCCGAACAGCAGCACGGCCACCAGCAACAGCAATCCCCCGCCGAATACCCAGGGTGCCCAGCGCTCGATGTGATGTGCCGGAATCTGGGCCAGCATGAACATGACCAGGAAAGCGACCCCGAGGCGGATCAACTGACGTTCCACCATGGCCATGTCCTGGCCGCTGGCACTGTAGAGGGTGGCCAGTCCCAGCAGGGACAACAGGATCAGTGCCAGGACGAGGGGAATGTCCAGATGCAGGCCCCGCACCAGGATGCGCGCGCCCCGACGGTCGCCCCAACGTCTTTCCGGACGGGCATGACCGATCATGAGGACGGCTCCTGGCTGCTCAGGTAATAGTCGATGAGCTGGCGGGCGATGGGGGCCGCCGTGGCGCCGCCGCTGCCGCCGTTTTCCACGATCACTGCGACCGCGATGCGCGGTTCTTCCACGGGCGAGAAGGCAACGAACAGGGCATGATCACGCAGGTGTGCGGCCACCTCTTCTTCCTTGTATTCCTCGTCCTGTTTGATCCCGAACACCTGGGCCGTGCCGGTTTTTCCTGCAATGCGGTACGGGGCATCGCGGCCGATACGATACGCCGTGCCCCGGATGCTGTGCACCGCTTTTTCCATGGCGGCGATGATCTGGTCCCAGTGCCGGGGCATGGCCAGTTCCACCGGTGGCAGGGCCTGGGGTTCCAGGGCATGCAGGGCGGGCTCTTCTGGATCCCTGCGGGCATAGAGGATATGAGGCCGGATGCGTTCCCCCCGCTGCGCAATGACCGCGGTGGTGACGGCAAGCTGGAGTGGCGTGGCGAGGGTATAGCCCTGGCCGATACCGGTGATGAGGGTTTCACCCAGATACCAGGGTTCGTGGCGTCTGGCCTGTTTCCAGGCCCGCGAGGGGAGCAGTCCGCCGGCCTCTCCGGTGAGGTCGATGCCAGTGGGCTGGCCGAACCCGAAACGGGCAAGGAAGTCGTGAATGCGGTCGATGCCCAGGGACAGGGCGAGGTCGTAGAAATAGACGTCGCAGGACTGGACGATGGCCTTTTCCAGATCGGTGCGGCCATGTCCCTCTTTTTTCCAGTCCCGGTATCTGTGATCATCGCCGGGCAGGGAATACCAGCCCGGACAGAAGGAGGTGGTGCCCATGGCGAGCAGCAGGTAGTCCAGCCCCGCCAGACCGATGAAGGGCTTGATAATGGAGCCGGGTGGGTATTGGCCCCGCAGCGCGCGATTGAACAAGGGCTTGTCGGGAGAGGACTGCAGGGCCTGGTAGGCTGCGGGATCGATGCCCGTGACGAAGGGATTGGGATCGTAGCCGGGCATGCTCACGAGCGCGAGTATCTCGCCGTTGCGGGGGTCCAGGGCCACCACTGCGCCGCGGCGCTCTCCCAGGGCCTGTTCCGCCAGGACCTGGAGGTTGATGTCCAGGCTGAGATAGATGTCGGCGCCGGGGACCGGAGGGGTGCGGCTCACTTCGCGCAGGATGCGCCCCAGGGCGTTGGTTTCCACATGCTTGTAGCCCACCCGGCCGTGCAGGAGGTCCTCGTAATATTTTTCCACGCCCGTCTTGCCGATGAAGCGGGTGGCGCTGTAGTTGGCGGCATCCAGGGTCTTGAGCTCCTCCTCGTTGATGCGCCCCACGTAACCGACGGCATGCACCGCCAGCGGACCCAGGGGATAGTCGCGGATCAGGCGGGCCTCGATGTCCACGCCGGGAAAGCGGTGGCGGTTGACGGCGAAGCGGGCCACTTCTTCCTCGCTGAGATGGAATTTCAGGGGGATGCTGTTGAATGGCCGGTTCTGCCGGGCCTGGCGGTGAAAGCGGCGTACTTCCTCGTCGCTGATGTCCAGCAGGCTGCGCAGGCCGGCGATGGTTGCCTCCAGATCGGGGGTCTGTTCCGGCGTGATTTCCAGGCTGAAGGCCGGCAGGTTCTGGGCCAGAAGCACGCCGTTGCGGTCATAGATCAGGCCGCGGGTGGGGGGGATGGCCACGATGTTGATGCGATTCTCGTCGGCCAGGGTGGCGAAGTGCTCATGGCTGATGATCTGCAGGTAGACGAGGCGGGCGATGATCACGCCGATGAGCAGCAGGGCGATGACCAGGGCGACCGCGGCCCGTTCGTTGAAGAGCCGGCTTTCGCGGATATGGTCTTTGATGGTGGCGCGCATCGCAGGCTTCCCCGCCGGGTATCCGTCAACCGATCTTGTAATGGCGTCGCAGGCCGCGCAGGAAAACGAACAGGGGAGGCCACAGCAGCATGCTGGTCAGCGCCGGCAGCCAGTACGGCCACGATCCCGTGGGCTGGCCGGTGATACCCTTCACCCACAGCATGAGCAGCAGATGGAGCGCGGTGAGCACCAGCACGCTGCAGGCCTGCTGCCAGAGGGGGAAGACCCGCAGGCGCTGATAGAGGTGGTGGGTGATGTAGGCGATGATGCCGAAAGACAGGGCATGCTGTCCCATCAGCCCGGCGCGCAGCACGTCCATCAGCAGTCCCACTCCCCAGCCGATGCCCACGCCGATGCGCTCCGGCAGGGCCATGCACCAGTAGATGAGTACCAGGACGGTCCATTCGGGACGCAGCGGCGCCAGCCAGTGGGGCAGGGGGATGACGGTGAGGGTCAGGGCGGCGGCGAAGGTGGCGGCGATGACCCATCCGCCCCGGCGGGCCGCTGCCATCATGGTCCTGCTTCCCCGTCTGGCGCGTCTGGCACAGGCGCGCCGGCCTGTTTCTCCCGGATGTCCTGTTCCCGCTCTTCGCCCGGCTGGGGTGCGGTCCAGACCAGCAGCACTTCGCGACTGCTTTCCAGGTTGCCGGTGGGTTCGGCCTCGATGCGTGCAAAGGGCAGATCGGGGTTGCGTTCGATGTGGGTGACCCGTGCGACGGGGTAGCCCGCGGGAAAGCGCCCGCCCAGGCCCGAGGTGATGAGCAGGTCTCCGATCTCGATGTCCGCCGTGTTGGGGATATGGGAAAGTTCCAGGCGGTTGGGTTCGCCGGTGCCCACGGCGATGGCGCGCAGGCCGTTGCGGTTGACGGCCACGGGCAGGGCATGGCTGGGGTCGGTGATGAGCATGGCGGTGCTGGTGAGCGGGGTCACCGCTACCACCTGGCCCAGTACGCCGGCGGCGTCGAGCACCGGCTGGCCACGGTAGACATCGTCGTAACGCCCCTTGTTGAGGGTGAGGCGGCGGGTGAAAGGCGCCATGTCCACCGCCAGCAGTTCCGCGATGAGGACCCGCTCCCCCACCTTGAACGAGGAATCCAGCAATTCCCGCAGGCGGTCGTTCTCCGCCTGCAGGGCTTCCAGTTTCTGCAACTGGAATTCCAGCAGCAGCTGCCGCTTGTGAAGGCGTTCGTTCTCTTCCAGCAGTGCCTGGCGGGAGGCGAGATTCTCCGACAGCCACAGGCCGGTATCCCGGGGGAGGCCGATGAGATACTGGATGGGGTAGAGCACCACTGAAAGTACCGAGCGCACGTTTTCCATGTGCTGCTGGCGATGATCCAGGGACATCATGGCGATGGCGAGCAGGGACAGGACGACTACCCGCAGCGTGGTGGACGGGCCCTGGGCAAATAGGGGTTTTATGTTACACCTCTCGCGTTCATTGCTGCCGCCGCGCTGCCCCGCCTGCCGCCCGCCTGGGGTTCCCGGTCAATGGTGCCGCTCATTCGAGGGCGAAGACATCTCCACTGTGTTCATCGATCATCTCGAGCGCCCTGCCGCCGCCGCGGGCGACGCAGGTCAGCGGGTCCTCGGCGACGATGACCGGCAGGCCGGTTTCCTCTGACAGCAGGCGGTCCAGGTCGCGCAGCAGGGCGCCGCCGCCGGTGAGCACCATGCCGCGTTCGGCGATGTCGGCTCCCAGCTCGGGTGGTGTCTGTTCCAGCGCCGTCTTGACGGCGCCGACGATGCCGGACAGGGGTTCCTGCAGGGCTTCCAGGATTTCGTTGCTGTTGAGGGTGAAGGTGCGCGGCACGCCCTCCGCCAGATTGCGGCCGCGGACCTCGATCTCGCGGATCTCGTTGCCGGGATAGGCCGAGCCGATCTTCTGCTTGATCATCTCCGCGGTGGACTCGCCGATGAGGCTGCCATAGTTGCGGCGCACATAGCTGATGATGGCCTCGTCGAAACGATCCCCTCCGATGCGCACCGAGGCGGAATAGACGATCCCGTTGAGGGAGATCACCGCCACTTCCGTGGTGCCGCCGCCGATGTCCAGCACCATGGAGCCGCTGGCCTCGGCCACCGGCATGCCGGCGCCGATGGCCGCCGCCATGGGTTCCTCGATGAGATAGACATCGCGCGCGCCGGCGCCCGCCGCGGATTCCTTGATGGCGCGCCGCTCCACCTGGGTGGAACCGCAGGGCACGCAGACCAGCACCCGGGGGCTGGGGCGGAAGAATTTGTTTTCGTGGACTTTGCGGATAAAATGCTGGAGCATCTTCTCCGTCACCGTGAAATCGGCGATCACGCCGTCTTTCAAGGGGCGGATGGCCTTGATGTTGCCCGGGGTACGGCCGATCATGAGCTTGGCCTCGGCGCCGACGGCAGCGACCGAACGCTGTCCGCCCGCTGATTCATGGCGGATGGCCACGACGGAAGGTTCGTTGAGCACGATGCCCTGGCCGCGCACATAGATCAGCGTGTTGGCCGTGCCCAGGTCGATGGAGAGATCGTTGGAGAAGATGCCACGCAGACGTTTGAACATTGAAAATTTTCCTCTACAAATGCGCCAAATACTCTATCAGCGGGTAGAACCTCGGGCAAGCAAATACTGAATTGGTACCGAATTGGTACCGAACTGGCCATTACCACTCATCCGGCACTAACCCTCCGGCAGGAAATTATGCTAGCCTCCATGTCCGTCACAGGATGCTCCGCCATGCCGACAGTTCCCATGTCCCGGACCCATGGGCGCCGGGACATGTCAGAGGCGAGAACGCGGGGCAGGACCGGCACTTCCTCCAATGTCCTGGTAATCGGCTGAAACGGAGTATTTTTTATGTCTCTTACCCGTAGCGACGTAGAGAAAATCGCCCATCTCGCCCGCCTCGCCCTGCGCGAGGAGGACATCCCCGGCTATGCCCGCACCTTGACCGCCATCCTCGACATGGTGGCGCAGATGAATGCCGTGGACACCCGTGACGTGACGCCCATGGCCCACCCCCTGGATGCGGTCCAGCGGCTGCGCCCGGACGAGGTCACCGAGACGGATCAGCGCGAGCGGTTTCAGGCCATCGCGCCCCAGGTGGAAGCGGGGCTGTATCTCGTGCCCAGGGTGATCGAGTAAGGTGCTGTGAGATGTCCGTAATGAGGTCTTGGTAATGAGATTCTGGCAATGAGGTTCTGGCGGGTATTTCTGCGGGGGGCGGCGTGACGGATCTCCATCGCGCATCGCTCACACAGCTCAGCGCCGCCCTCGCCGCCGGCGAGTGCAGCAGCGTGGAACTGACCCGGCTCTTTCTTGGGCGTATCCAGCGCCTGGACGACCGCCTCAACAGTTTCATCTCCGTCTGTGCCGAGCAGGCCCTGGACGAGGCGCACGCCGCGGACCGGCGCCGGGCCGCGGGCGAAGCGGGACCGCTGACGGGCATCCCCCTGGCTCACAAGGATATTTTCTGCACGGACGGGGTGCGCACCAGCTGTGGCTCACGCATGCTGGACAATTTCGTCGCCCCCTATGACGCCACCGTGGTGAGTCGTCTCAAGGCGGCCGGCGCCGTGATGCTGGGCAAGACCAACATGGACGAGTTCGCCATGGGTTCCTCCAACGAGACCAGCTATTACGGCGCGGTGCGCAATCCCTGGGATCCTGCGCGCGTCCCGGGCGGATCCTCCGGCGGTTCGGCGGCCGCAGTGGCGGCGCGTCTGGTGCCTGCGGCCACCGGCACGGATACCGGCGGCTCCATCCGCCAGCCGGCGGCCCTGTGCGGGCTGACGGGACTCAAGCCCACCTATGGGCGGGTTTCCCGCTATGGCATGATCGCCTTTGCCTCCAGCCTGGATCAGGGCGGCCCGCTCTGCCAGAGTGCGGCGGACGCCGCCCTGCTCCTCCAGGCGATGGCGGGTTTCGATGAGCGGGATTCCACCAGTATCGACCACCCCGTACCCGACTATTCGGCCATGCTGGATGCGCCCCTGTCCGGTCTGAAGATCGGCCTGCCCAGGGAGTATTTCGGGGCGGGGCTGGATCCTGCCGTGGGTGAGCGGGTCGATCAGGCCGTCAGGGTCTACGAGACGCTGGGGGCCCGGGTCCGGGAGATCAGCCTGCCCAATACCACCCTGGCGGTGCCCACCTATTATGTGGTGGCGCCTGCGGAGTGTTCCTCCAACCTCTCCCGCTATGACGGCGTGCGTTTCGGTTATCGCTGCGAAGACCCCGAGGATCTCATGGACCTGTACAAGCGCAGCCGGGGTGAAGGCTTCGGCGCCGAGGTGAAAAGGCGCATCATGGTGGGCACCTATGTCCTGTCCGCCGGCTACTACGATGCCTATTACCTCAAGGCCCAGAAGCTGCGCCAGCTCATCAGTGACGATTTCCGGCGTGCCTTTGAGACGGTGGATCTCATCGCGGGTCCCACTTCGCCTTCCGTGGCCTTCCCCCTGGGGGCGCGCCTGGAGGATCCCATCCAGATGTATCTCTCGGACATCTATACCATCGCCGCCAACCTGGCGGGCCTGCCGGCCCTGTCCCTGCCCTGCGGTTTCGTGGATGGCCTGCCGGTGGGGTTGCAACTCATCGGTGACTATTTCACCGAGGACCGCCTGCTCAATGCGGCCCATCGTTATCAGCAGGAAACCGACTGGCATGAACGTGTGCCGCCCGGATTCGATGAGTCTTCGCAAGCTGTGGGTGAAGGTGACTAGGATGGACTGGGAACCCGTCATCGGCCTGGAGATCCATGTCCAGCTTGCCACCCGGAGCAAGATCTTCTCCGGGGCGTCCACCGCCTATGGGGCGCCGCCCAACACCCAGGCCTGTGCCGTGGATCTGGGCCTGCCCGGTGTGCTCCCGGTGCTCAACGAGGCGGCGGTGCGCATGGCGGTGAAATTCGGCCTGGCGGTGCAGGCCCGCATCGCCCCGCGCTCCGTTTTCGCCCGCAAGAACTATTTCTATCCCGACCTGCCCAAGGGGTATCAGATCAGCCAGTATGAGCTGCCCGTCGTGGAGGGCGGCCGCCTGGAGATCAGCCTGGAAGAGGGCGGAAGCAAGCTCATCGGCATCACCCGGGCCCACCTGGAGGAGGATGCGGGCAAGTCCCTGCATGAGGATTTCCATGGCCTGAGCGGTATCGATCTCAACCGCGCGGGCACGCCCCTGCTGGAAGTGGTCTCCGAACCCGACCTGCGTTCCGCCCGGGAGGCGGTGGCCTACATGAAGAAACTGCACACCCTGGTGCGTTACCTGGAGATCTGCGACGGCAACATGCAGGAGGGGTCCTTTCGTTGTGATGCCAACGTCTCGGTACGTCGCCGCGGCCAGCATGAACTCGGCACGCGCACGGAGATCAAGAATCTCAATTCCTTTCGCTTCGTGGAGCGGGCCATCAATTACGAGATCGAGCGCCAGATCGATATTCTCGAGGGCGGTGGCAGCGTGGTGCAGGAGACCCGTCTCTACGATGCGGCCCGGGACGAGACCCGCCCCATGCGCAGCAAGGAGGAGGCGCTCGACTACCGCTATTTCCCCGATCCCGACCTGCTGCCCCTGGTCCTGGAGGAGGATTTCATCGCCGCCGTGCGCGCCACCCTGCCCGAACTGCCCGACGAGAAGCGGGAACGCTTCATCTACGAATTCGGATTGAGCCCCTATGAGGCCGAGGTGCTTACCGCCAGCCGGGAACTGGCCGACTATTTCGAGGCTGCCGAGCGTGCCTCGGACGGTGAGACCAAGCTCACCGCCCACTGGGTGATGGGCGATCTGCTGGGGGCCCTCAACAAGGCGGGCCTGGAGATTGCCGACAGTCCCGTCACGGCGGAGATGCTGGGTGGCCTGATCCGGCGCATCGGAGACAACACCATTTCCGGCAAGATCGCCAAGCAGGTCTTCGAAGCCATGTGGCAGGGCGAGGGGGATGCCGATGCCATCATAGAGCGCCGGGGCTTGAAGCAGGTCACGGACAGCGCTGCCATCGAAAAGGTCATCGACGAGGTGCTGGCGGCCCACCCCGCACAGGTGGAGCAGTACCGGGCCGGCAAGGACAAGCTGTTCGGTTTTTTCGTCGGCCAGGTGATGAAGGCCACCCAGGGCAAGGCCAATCCGGCCCAGGTGAACGCATTGCTGAAGAAAAAACTCACCTGACAGGCTGCTGAGAGTCCCTCTCGCCGGTTGACGCGGAGCCGCCTATCCCGGCACGGGCAGATGGCCCGCCTTGAAGAAGACCAGCGTGCCGTCCTCGGCGGTGAAGGTATGATCGCTGAGATGCGGGCTGCGGATCCAGGTGTGATTGGGGTATTCGCCCTGCTCGTCGGCAAGCCGCCCTTCGAGGATGAGGATCTCCTCGCCGCCCCAGCGTTGATGTATGCACTGGCATTGTCCCTGCGGCCACCTGACGAGCGCCGTGATTTCGTTTTCGTGCTGATGCAGTACGGCGATGGAATGTCCTTCTTCCTTCCTGGTCCATGGCATTTCATCGGGCAGGATCACGACACGCCGGTCATCCGCCGGGTGGAAATGATCCAGCTTGACGAACAGGATGCAGCCTCGCTCGCTGTAGGGGGTGTGAGTCGAGCCTGGTGGATTGCGCAGATAGGTCCCCGCCGGATAATCCCCGTGTTCATCCGAGAACACGCCTTCCAGCACCAGGATTTCCTCCCCCAGTGGATGGGTGTGCGTATCGTAACCCGAGCCTGCCTGATAACGGACCAGCGAGGTGGCACGGCCGCGCTCAGGATGTTCCCGCTCGAACTGCTTGCGCCAGACCCGGGGCGGTGGCGCGGGTATCCAGGCAAGCTGGCCGGCGTTGATGGTCAGGCGTACGCTGAAATCGAGATTCAGGTTGTGTTTGAGCATGGTGACATCCCCGGTAGCCAGTTCCCTTCGCGCGGAGGCGGCGCCCCTCAGGGTATCGATTGCATCGCAGGAACGGCCCCCGGCTGCGAAGCCCTCTCTCCAGTGAATCGAACGTGCGCTATAATAAATTAGCTCCGGACAGCGATCGTTTCAATCCCCGTATTGTATTTCCCCATGTTGTATTTCGACCTGTGCGCTTGCGGCATTTTTGTCTTTGTTGCGACAAGTCGTTAATATGCAGCTTTTGTGTTGGTTGCAAGCCATACAGGGGGTGTGGATGGTGAAACGCATGATGGGCATCGTCTTCGCGGCGCTGCTGGTGCTGCCGGGTGAGCGGGCGCAGGCTTCGTATGACTATTTTCCGCATTTGATTACACTCATTGCCCAGCTGGCCAACCTGGCGGCGGAGGCGGATAATTGTGAACGTCAGTTGACCTTCTACGCCCGCAAGGGGCTGGAGAGCGAGGCCTGCAGAAATTTCAAGAAAAACTATTACAGCCAATGGGCGGACCGCGAGGCCTTGCAGGAAGAAATCCTGTCTTATGTGCTGCGTTCTGAAGCCGGAGAGTTCGTCTGCGACGAACGTTGCCGGGACATGTTGATGCGTTGCGAGGAGCTGCGCATCACCATTGCCTATGTGCTGGATTACATGGAATTCGCGTTGGATTACTGACCTGGCCTGTCATTTCAAGCGCAGCGAGAAATGGCAGAGAAGCGTGGTCGCAATGACAACGCACTGTGGTGGCAATGGCAAGGAGGTGAGAGGAATGACATCATCCTTGTCATTTCGAGCGCAGCGAGAAATCTTGGGGCAGTGGGACAGGATTTCTCCCTTCGGTCGAATGACACTTCTTCGTCATTCCGAGCGCAGCGAGGAATCCGAAGCCGCTGATGCAAGATTTCTCCCTTCGGTCGAAATGACAGTGAAATGTGGTCGAAATGACAGGGAGTGCGGAGGAGGAGACAAGAGGGTGAAGTCGGAATGACAGGG
>JALSIC010000050.1 GCA_026981935.1 Gammaproteobacteria bacterium | reverse complement strand
AGCGCAGCGAGGAATCCGAAGCCGCTGATGCAAGATTTCTCCCTTCGGTCGAAATGACAGTGAAATGTGGTCGAAATGACAGGGAGTGCGGAGGAGGAGACAAGAGGGTGAAGTCGGAATGACAGGGAGCTGTTGGCCGGGTTCCCCTTGTCATTCCGAGCGCAGCGAGGAATCCGAAGCCGCTGATGCAAGATTTCTCTCTTCGGTCGAAATGACAGTGAAATGTGGTCGAAATGACAAGGGAGTGAGGTCGAAAGGACAAGGAGGTATGGTCGAGGTGGCAAGGAAATGCGGTCGAGGTGACAAGGAGATGCCGGCCCTGGGGGCTGCGTCCATGCGGCATGACGGCCGTCAGTCAATCATGCGGTCTCAATGACATGACATATCTTGTTGCCGCGTTTAATATTGGCTGTATCATACGAGCAGGAGGGAGACCATGCACAAGTTACCGGTACTGATAGCGATGATTGCCGCCCTGTTCTTTGCGCCCGTGGGGTTTGGTGGCGAGGAAAAGGGGCATGGCAAGGACATGCACGGCGGCGCCAAGAAGGCGCATCATTTCACCGCCCATTGGGCCAAGACCCTCAATGATGAGCAGAAGCTGAAGGTGGACCAGATGCATCTGGCCCTGGATCGGGAGCTGGTGGTGCTCAAGGCCCGGGCGGAATTGCTGGAGAAGGAACTCAATGCCCTGGCGGCCCGTGACGGCGCCGACCAGAAGGCCATCCATGCCAAGATCGACGAACTCATGGCGGTCAAGGGCGCCATCCTGCGCCAGCGCTTCGATCACATCTTGGAGATGCGCGCCATCCTCACCCCGGAGCAGCGTATCTCCTACGACATGGCCGTGCTGAAGCGCAGCGGGGTCAAGTAGGTGGGGACCCGGGCGTATGCGTTGACCTGGGTCCGCAGGGGGTCCGCAGGGGGTCCGCGGGTTCAGGCGAGTTCCAGTGACACTTCCGTGACCTGCCCTTCCTGAATGCGATAAGCACGCATTTCCAGGACCCCGGCTGTATCCAGCGAGACGATGAGGTGGATGGCCTCGGGGTAGGCCGCCGCGGCGATGTCCGTGGGTGAGGGACAGGCCGGACCCGCGGGGTGGGAATGATAGATGGCGAAGAGTGTCTCACCTGCCGTGCGCATGGTCTTGAACGCGGCGATCAGTTCCCGGGGATCCATCTCAAAGCGCCGGGTTGCATCGACGGCAATGTTCCGGATGGGATAGCACCGGCACGGCCGGCCTTCGCGTGCGGCGATCAGGCCGCAGGCCTCTTTCCCGGGTGTCTGCCTCACATGGTCCAGAATGGCGTTGACGAGGTGCCGCGGCAGGGTGGTTTCCCGTGCTTTTCCGTTGTTTTCCCGGCTGTTTTTCACGTCGATGTATTTCAGATCCGGCGGGCCTGGACGAGGCGGGGCCTGCCGGCATGGTCCTGCCATCCCTCGATGTCCTCATAACCCTCTTTCGCCAGCAGGCGCTGCACGCAAGCCTGCTGGTCGTCACCATGTTCCAGCAGCAGCCAGCCACCCGGTCGGAGGAAATGGCGGGCCTGGCCGGCGATGGCGCGCAGGGCCTCCAGGCCCTCGGTCCCGGCGATGAGGGCGGTTGCCGGTTCGAAACGCAGCACATCTTCTGCCAGGCGCGGGTCACCTGCCCGCACATAGGGTGGATTGGCGGCAATGAGGTCGAATCTTTCAGCCGTATCCAGGCACCGGCACCAGTCGGAGAGGCGGAAGTCCACCTGGCGGGACAGCCCCAGACGGCGCGCGTTGGCGCGGGCCGTCACCAGGGCGCGGCGGCTGATGTCACAGGCGGTGAGGCGCCAGCGCGGCCGTTCTTTCGCCAGCGCGAGTGCAATGGCGCCTGATCCCGTTCCCAGATCGGCGATGCGGCAGGCGGCATCGGCGGGCAGCAGGGCCAGCGCCCGCTCCACCAGACATTCCGTCTCGGGGCGGGGGATGAGGGTATGCCGGTTCACCCGCAGGGTGAGCGACCAGAATTCCTTGCGTCCCGTGAGATAGGCCACGGGTTCTCCCCGGGCGCGACGCTGAACGAGGCGGCGGAAACCGGTCGCGATGGCAGGTGGAACGGGGCGCCGGGGCCAGGCATGCAGGTGGCTGCGGGGTCGTTCCAGCAGGTGGGCAAGCAGTACCTCTGCATCCAGGCGGGGACTGTCGCTGCGTGTTCTCAGGGCGTCGGTCGCCTCTTGCAGCAGGTCTCCGACAAGGTCTGTGTCGTCCCTTGAAGCCATGTCAGCCCGGTTGTCGGGGAGAAAGGGCCATGTCATGCGCCCATGGCCGCCAGTTGCTCGGCCTGGTGTTCGTGGATCAGGGGGTCGATGAGCAGGTCCAGCTCCCCTGCCAGAATCTCATCCAGCTTGTAGAGCGTCAGGTTGATGCGATGATCGGTGACCCGGCCCTGGGGGAAGTTGTAGGTGCGGATCCGTTCGGAGCGGTCGCCGCTGCCCACCTGCAGGCGGCGGGTCCGGGCCTGTTCGTCCTGTTGCGCCGCCTGCGCCTGGGCCAGCAGGCGGGCCTTGAGCAGGGAGAGTGCCCGCGCCCGGTTCTTGTGCTGGGAGCGCTCGTCCTGGCATTCCACCACGATGCCGCTGGGCAGGTGAGTGATGCGGATGGCCGAGTCGGTCTTGTTGACATGCTGGCCGCCCGCGCCGGAGGCACGGAAGGTGTCGATCTTGAGATCTGCGGGCTTGATCTCGATGTCCTCGATCTCTTCCGCCTGGGGCAGCACTGCCACGGTGCAGGCGGAGGTATGGATGCGCCCCTGGGATTCCGTCTCCGGGACCCGCTGTACCCGGTGGACACCGGACTCGAACTTGAGGCGGGAGAAGGCCCCCCGCCCGGTGATGAGCAGGATGACTTCCTTGTAGCCGCCATGTTCTCCCTCGCTGGCGCTGATCACCTCGGTCTGCCAGCCGCGGCGGTCTGCATACTGACAGTACATGCGCAGCAGGTCGCCCGCGAACAGGGCCGCTTCGTCGCCGCCGGTGCCGGCGCGGATCTCCAGGAAGATGTTGGCTTCGTCCCTGGGATCACTGGGCAGCAGCAGCAGGCGCAGGCGTTGTTCCAGTGCATCGCGCCGGGATCTGGCCTGGTCCAGTTCCTCCTGGGCCAGTTCTCTCACATCGGCATCGGCGTCATGGAGCATGTCCGAGGCCGAATCGATGTCCGCCAGCGCCTGCCGGTAGGCCTGGTAGGCTTCCACCACGGGGGTGAGCTGGGAGTATTCCCTCGACAGCGCCCGGAAACGGGCCTGGTCGGCGATCACTGCCGCATCCGCCAGCAGGGCTTCGAGTTCCCGGTGGCGCTCTGCGAGCGCGGCCAGCTTATCGAGGACGGAGGGCTTCACGAAAGACGGTTGGACGCAATTTGAGGCACGGGGGCACGTTCAGTCGTCGTTATTGAGACGGATATTGAGCAGTTCCCGCGCCGCCTGCAGGAACTCCTCGCGCCCCTCGAAGCCGGCACGGCGCATCTGCACGCTGGGGGCATGGGCCAGCTTGTTGCTGAGGCCGTGTGCGAGGTGCTGGAGCACGGTGGCGGGGTCGTGGCCCGCCGCGAGGAGACGCTGCGCCCGGTCCAGTTCCTCGTTGCGGATGCGCTCCACCTGTTCGCGGTAGCTGCGGATGGTGGCCACGGCGTCCAGGGAGCGCAGCCAGCCCATGAAACGGGCGGCCTGGGCATCGATGATCTCTTCGGCCTGCTGGGCCGCCTCCTGGCGTGACTTGAGCCCTTCGTCGATGATTTCCCGCAGGTCGTCCACGGTGTAGAGATAGACGTCGTTCAGTTCGCCCACCTCGGGTTCGATGTCGCGGGGCACGGCGATGTCCACCATGAGGATGGGCTGGTGCTTGCGGATCCGGATGGCCCTTTCCACGGCCCCCTTGCCCAGGATGGGCAGCTGGCTGGCGGTGGAGGAGATGACGATGTCGGCCTGATGGAGGTGGCTGGGAATCTCCGCCAGGGTGATGGCCATGCCCTGGACTTCGTTGACCAGGGCTTCGGCGCGGGCAAGGGTGCGGTTGGCGATGATCATGCGGCCGATGCCGTTTTCCTTCAGGTGCCGGGCGGCCAGTTCGATGGTGTCGCCTGCGCCGATGAGCAGGGCGGTGTGATCGGCCAGCGAGGTGAAGATCTGGCGCGCCAGGCTGATGGCGGCGAAGGCCACCGACACCGGACTGGCACCGATGGCGGTGTCGGTGCGTACCTGCTTGGCCACGGCGAAGGTGTGTTCGAAGAGCCGGTTGAGGAGTTTGCCCAGGGTGCCGGCCTCGCGCGCGGCGACGTAGGCGTCCTTGAGCTGGCCCAGGATCTGGGGTTCCCCCAGGATCATGGAGTCCAGGCCGCTGGCCACCCGCAGCAGGTGGCGCACGGCGTGCATCTCCGGGTGGGTGTAGAGATAAGGTTCCAGCTCTTCCGGCCGTAAATTATGGTATCTGCGGAACCAGTCGATGATGACGCTGCTGTCGCCGTCGTCGAGGTTGCACAGGAGTTCGGTACGGTTGCAGGTGGAGAGAATGGCCGCTTCGCTCACCGCCTTTTCCGCCGTGAGCTCACGCAGCACCTCCGGGATGCGCTCAGGGGCGAAAGCCACGCGTTCGCGGATCTGCACGGGCGCGGTTTTGTGGTTGAGACCGACTGCGAGCAACATCATGTCCAAAGCAAGGGCTGCGGGGAGGGGTTCCCTCCGAAGCTGTAACGGCCTATTTTATCAGGTTTTTATGGTTTTTATGAACCGAGGGGAGGCCGCCGGGGTCATATTGTATATGAATGGCCTGAATACGGGCCAATTTTCGTGCAATTGTGATAAGGTAGATTCTCCATGAGTCGTCTGCGCGCATCTTTTCTCCTTCTGGGCCTGATTTACCTCCTCGGAGCCTGCGCCACCGCGCCCGGCCAGCGGCCGTCCCCGTCTCCCGTTGCTGCCCCCGTTGCTGATGGGGAAGCGTCTTCGCCCCGGCGCGAACAGGGGCTCCCGGCGGTGCCGCTGAGCCCCGAGATCCTCTATGAACTGCTGGTCGCGGATATCGCCGTCCAGCGCAAGCGTTTCGACGTGGCCATCGAGAACTACCTGCGCCTCGCACGCAGGACCGGTGATCCGCGCATGGCGGCGCGGGCGGCACGGGTGGCCATCTACAGCCGCGACAATCTGAGCGCCCTGGAGGCGGCGAGGCTGTGGGTCAGGCTGGACGCGGACGATCCCGAGGCCCGCCAGGCCATCATTGCCGCCTATATTCGCAGTGGCCGGACCGATGACGCCCTCCAGCATATCGATGCCCTTCTGGAGATGCAGGGGGACGGCGAGAATGGCCTGCGGCTGCTGGTCAGCCTCCTGAGCCGGGAGCGGGATGTACAGGCAGCCTTGAAGGTGATGCGGCATGTCATCGCCGTGCGCGGAGACAACCCCGAGGTATGGATTGCCTATGGCCATCTCACCCTGCGCTCGGGTGACCTGGGTGGCGCGCAGGAGGCCATCGACAAGGCGCTTGAGCTGCGGCCCTTGTGGCCCGAGGCCCTGCTGCTCAAGGTGCGCATCCTGCAGTTGCGGGGTGAGGGCGGGGAGGCTCTGCGGCTGCTCGCCGATGCGGTGGCGGCGCGGGGCGGGGACATGCGCCTGCGGGCCGCCTATGCCCGCCTCCTGACCGAGGAGAAGCAATACGAGGAAGCCCTGGCCCAGTATCGGCAACTGGTGAAGAAGCATCCCGACAACAGCGAACTGAAATATACCATGGGCTTGCTGCTGCTGCAGTTGCAGCGTTATGACGAGGCGGCACGGGAACTGGAGTCCATCCGTCGCCGCGGGGAGCGCTTCGACGACATCAATTTCTATCTGGGGTGGATCGCCGAGAGCCGCGGCGACCTGCAGACCGCCATCGATTACTACGGCGCGGTCACCCGGGGTCCCAATTTCCTGGAGTCAGGGCTGCGCATGGCGGTACTGCTGGCGCGTCAGGATGACATCGCGGGGGCCCGGCAGCAGTTACAGTCCCTGCGCAGGAAGATACCTGTCCACGGCCAGCGTATTTATCTGGTGGAAGGCGAGATTCTGCGTGACGCAGAGCGTTATGAGGAGGCGCTGGACCTGTTCTCGGAAGCCTTGGAGTATTTCCCGGACGATCACGGGCTGTTGTATGCTCGTGCTCTCGTGGCGGAGCGGCTGGACCGCCTCGATCTCCTGGAACAGGACCTGCTGCGCATCCTGGAACAGAATCCGGACAACGCCGACGCGCTCAATGCCCTGGGTTATACCCTCGCGGACCGCACCGACCGCTATGAGGAGGCCTACCGCTACATCAAGCGTGCCCTGGAACTGCAGCCCGAGAACAATGCCATTCTCGACAGCATGGGCTGGGTGCTGTACCGGATGGGCCAGTACGAAGAGGCCATCCGGTACCTGCGCCTGTCCCTGAAACTGAAAATGGACGACGAGGTCGCTGCCCATCTGGGTGAAGTGCTGTGGGTCTCGGGGCGTCACGAAGAGGCGCTCCGGGTCTGGAACGAGGCCCTGGAGCAGTTCACGGGGAACAAGCGCCTGCTGGAGGTCATCCGTCGTTTCAGCAATTGAGGATTTTTGGGATAACCTCCCCTCATCACGCCAGATTTTTCTCTTTTCCGGGCATCTACAGGCGTCTGGGCGCAGCGTTGCCTGTGCGGCGTTGCCTGGCCTTTCTGCTGTGGGGCGTGCTGTTGAGTGCTTGCGCCACGGTGACACCGCCGCGAAGCAGCGACGATGGTGCTCGCGAACGAGCCTGGCAGGCGCACCTGCAGAGGATGGCCGGCGTGACCCGGTGGGAATTGCGGGGGCGGATTGCGGTGAAGGGACCCCGGGCGGCATGGCAGGCTCATCTGGTGTGGCGCCAGCACCCTGGTCGCTTCGAGATCGATCTCCTCTCTGCCTTCGGTCAGCATCTCGCGCGCCTGCGGGGTGATGCCGGGGGGATCGAACTGCTTCTGCCCGAGGGGCAGCGTTACCGGGCCCGCGATGCCGAGAGCCTGTTGCAGGAGCGGTTGGGCTGGTCCCTGCCGCTGGCGGGATTGTATCACTGGGTCCGGGGGGTGCCGGTGCCGGGGGAGGGGCGGCGACGGGTGCTGGATGCCGCGGGCCGCCTCGCCGCGCTGGAGCAGCAAGGCTGGCGCATCGATTATGGCCGCTACCGCAGTGCCGACGGTTTCATGCTGCCCGGGAAGGTGGTGCTGGTTCGCAAGGGGCTTCGACTGCGCCTGGTGGTGGACCGCTGGACGCTGGAGACGGTGAAGGGATGAACCCTGCGGAGGTATCCTGGCCTGCGCCGGCCAAGCTGAATCTCTTTCTCCATGTCGTGGGCCGGCGTGCGGACGGTTATCACTTGCTGCAGACGGCCTTTCAGTTCGTCGATCTGTGCGATGTTCTGCATTTCACCCTCCGCGCCGACGGGCTGGTCCGGCGCCTGCCTGATGCGCTGGGGAATACGCTGGGCGCGCTGGGCGTGGGAGAGGCAGAGGATCTCACCCTGCGAGCCGCAAGGCTGCTCAAGGAAACCACCGGTTGTCGCCTGGGCGTCGATATCCGCCTGGACAAGCGTCTTCCCGTGGGCGGCGGGCTGGGGGGTGGCAGCTCCGATGCGGCCACCACGCTGGTGGCCCTCAATCATCTCTGGGGCCTGGGCCTGTCGCAGGCGTCGCTGCAGGACCTGGGATTGCATCTGGGTGCGGATGTGCCCGTCTTCGTCTATGGCCGGACAGCCTGGGCGGAGGGCGTGGGGGAGTGCCTCCGTCCCCTGGATCTGCCGCAGCCCTGGTATGTCATCATCGCCCCCGATTGCCGGGTCTCCACTGCCGAGATTTTTCAAGTCCCGGAATTGACACGGGATTGTCCAGTGATCACAATAGACGGCTTTCTTTCCGGGCGGGCCGGCAATGTCTTCGAACCGGTGGTGCGCGAGCGCTATCCCCCGGTTGCCCGGGCGCTGGACTGGCTGGGCGGGTATGGCGAGGCAAGGCTGAGCGGCACGGGCGCCTGTGTGTTCGCGGCGTTTACAGACCGGGAGCGGGCAGAGGCGGTCTGCCGACGGGTGCCGGCGCCGTGGCAGGGATTCGTGGCACGGGGCATGAACCGTTCGCCCTTGTTCCAGATGTTATAATCCTGATTATCCGGGGGACCGTGGTGGGATCAGAGCTACGAGTGGGGTGTCGCCAAGTGGTAAGGCACGGGATTTTGATTCCCGCATTCCCAGGTTCGAATCCTGGCACCCCAGCCATTTCTCCAGCGATCATACGGGCCGCTCTTTATGTCCATTCGGCGGGTTCTGCGCGGGTGCGCGCGGAAGCGGCGCGGGAAGGCGTGAGTGTGTCCGTGTCGGGAGGGGAGGCGCCCGGGAATTGAATTACGCGAATTCCAAGGACTTCCCGGGCACCGACGGCAAGATGATGGTGTTCACGGGCAATGCCCATCCCCGGCTTGCCCGGGACGTGGTGGCACGGCTCAATCTGCCCATGGGCAAGGCCAACGTGGGGCGTTTCAGCGATGGCGAGGTGGCCGTGGAGATCATGGAGAACGTGCGTGGCCGCGACGTGTTCATCATGCAGCCTACCTGCGCGCCCACCAACGACAACCTCATCGAGCTGCTGGTGATGATCGATGCCATTCGTCGTTCCTCGGCCTATCGGATCACGGCGGTGATCCCGTATTTCGGCTACTCACGCCAGGATCGCAGGCCGCGCTCGGCGCGGGTGCCCATCAGCGCCCGGGTGGTGGCCGACATGATCACCACGGTGGGAGCGAACCGGGTGCTGACGGTGGATCTGCATGCCGATCAGATCCAGGGCTTTTTCGACATCCCGGTGGACAATGTCTATGCCTCGCCAGTGCTGCTCACCGACATCTGGCGCCAGAAGTATCCGGACATGATCGTGGTGTCGCCTGACGTGGGCGGGGTGGTGCGGGCACGGGCCATGGCCAAGCAGCTGGATGGCGCGGACCTGGCCATCGTGGACAAGCGCCGGCCCGGCCCCAACGAGGCCAAGGTCATGAACATCATCGGGGACGTCAGGGGACGCACCTGTATCCTGCTGGATGACATGGTGGATACGGCGGGCACCCTGTGCGAGGCGGCACGCGTCCTGAAAGAGGAGGGCGCGGCGCGGGTGGTGGCCTATTGCACCCACCCGGTCCTGTCGGGCGCGGCGGTGGAGCGCATCAATGCCTCCTGCCTGGATGAGCTGGTGGTGACGGACACCATTCCCCTGCGCGAGGATGCCCGGCAATGCCGCCGCATCCGCCAGTTGAGCATCGCCGACATGCTGGCGGAGACCATGCGCCGCATCAGTGCCGAAGAATCGGTGAGTTCCATCTATATGGACTGATGCGCCCCGGCTTTCCGCGGATACGGGGCGGGCAAGGGGGGCGCAGACAAGAACGTTTTTGTGAGGGGGCCACCCTGGTCGCGGGGCGGGCCCCGTTTGTTTGGCAATACCAACCGGAGAAAGACCCATGAAAGTCAGTTTTGAACTGGACGCCGAAGTGCGCAACGACCTGGGGAAAGGTGCGAGCCGCCGCCTGCGTCGTTGCGGCAAGCTGCCCGCCATCCTGTATGGCGGCGGTCAGGACCCCCTGCCCTTGATGCTGGATCACGATGCGGTGATGCACAAGCTTGAACACGAGGCCTTCTATTCCCATATCCTTACGGTGAAGGTCGGGGGGCAGGAGGTGAAGGCCGTGCTCAAGGACCTGCAGCGCCATCCCTACAAGCCGGGCGTGCTGCACATGGACCTGCAGCGCATCAGCGAGACGGAAAAGCTGCGCATGCACGTGCCCCTGCACTTCGTCGGCGAGGACGTGGCGCCCGGCGTGAAGCAGCAGGGCGGGCTCATTTCCCACCTGGTGACTGAAGTGGAGATCACCTGTCTGCCCAAGGATCTGCCGGAGTATATCGATGTGGATGTCTCCGGGCTGAAGGTCAACGAGTCCCTGCATCTCTCCGATCTCAGCCTGCCGGAAGGCGTGGAACTGGTCGAACTGATGCATGGGCCCGAGCATGACCTGCCGGTGGTGTCTATCCACATGCCCCGCGGCGGCGCCGTGGAGACCGAAGAGGGCGCCGCGGAGGCTGGCGAGGAAAGCGGCGAGTCCTGAAATTCCGCCAAATGTGATTTGGGGGGATTCCAGTCGGGCGCATGAGGCGTGCCTGGTTCCCGGCAGGCCGGGGCTGCCGGTCTGGCCCTGAAACAGACGGAGAGATGCGTCACAGTGTCAGAGCCCATCGTCCTCGTCGTCGGCCTGGGCAATCCCGGCGCCCGTTATGAGCAGACGCGGCACAATGCCGGGTTCTGGTTCGTGGATGCCCTGGCGGACCGGGCGGGTGGCGTCCTGAGACACGAGGGACGTTTCAACGCTCGGCTCGGACAGGTGACCATCGACGCGCGACGCTGTTTCCTGCTCAAGCCCGAAACCTTCATGAACCGCAGCGGCCAGGCCGTGTCGGCCCTGTGCCGGTATTACAAGATATTGCCGGCGCATCTGCTGGTGGTCCATGACGATATCGATCTCGCCCCGGGGGTGGCCCGGCTCAAGCGCGGCGGGGGTCACGGTGGCCACAATGGCCTGCGCGACATCATCAAGGCGATGGGCGACAACGGTTTCTGGCGCCTGCGCCTGGGCGTCGGACATCCCGGCACGCGGGACGAGGTGGTGGATTATGTGCTGCATCCGCCTTCGCATGCGCAGCGGCGCGTCATCGATGAGGCCATCGAGGCGGCCCTTGGGGTCATGCCGCTGGTGGTGGCGGGTGAACAGGAGAGGGCCATGCACATCCTCCACAGTAAGGAATCACGGGAAAGGTAAAAGCAAGATGGGTTTCAAATGCGGCATCGTGGGGCTGCCCAACGTGGGCAAGTCCACCCTGTTCAATGCCCTGACCCGTGCGGGGATAGAGTCGGCCAACTATCCCTTCTGCACCATCGAGCCCAACGTGGGCGTGGTGCCCGTGCCCGATCCCCGTCTCGAACGCCTGGCGGCCATCGTCGCGCCGGAGCGGGTGGTGCCTGCGACCATGGAATTCGTGGATATCGCCGGCCTAGTGGCCGGCGCCTCACGGGGCGAGGGACTGGGCAACAAGTTCCTCGCCCACATCCGGGAGACCCAGGCCATCGCCCATGTGGTGCGCTGCTTCGAGGATGACGATATCACCCACGTGAGCGGGGGCGTGGATCCCCAGCGGGACATGGAGGTCATCGACACCGAGCTGGTGCTGGCGGACCTGGAGACAGTGGGGCGCGCCCTGGAGCGCGTGGCCCGCCAGGCCAAGAGCGGCGACAAGGAGGCTCTGGCCCGCAAGACCCTGCTGGAACAGGTCGTCGCCCGCCTCGACGAGGGCTTGCCCCTGCGTGCCATGGGACTGGACAGGGAGCGCCGGGAGGCCTTGCGCGAGCTGCATCTGCTCACCGCCAAGCCGGTGATGTATATCGCCAACGTCGCCGAGGACGGCTTTCGCGACAATCCCCTTCTTGAGGTGGTCTGGCGGCGAGCCGAGGCCGAGGGTGCCGTGGTGGTGCCGGTATGCGCTGCCATTGAGGCCGAGATCGCGGAACTGCCGGAGGCGGAAAAGGGGGAGTTCCTCGAGGATCTGGGCCTGGAGGAACCGGGCCTGAACCGTGTCATCCGGGCCGGCTATCGTCTGCTCGGCCTGCAAACCTTTTTCACCGCGGGTGTCAAGGAGGTGCGCGCCTGGACCATCCCGGCAGGCGTCACGGCGCCACAGGCGGCCGGCGTCATCCACGGGGATTTCGAAAAGGGTTTCATCCGTGCCGAGGTCGTGGCCTACGAGGATTTCGTCGCCTGCGAGGGTGAACAGGGCGCCAGGGAGGCCGGCAAGTGGCGCCTGGAGGGGCGGGACTACATCGTCCAGGACGGTGACGTGATCCACTTCCGGTTCAATGTCTGAACAAGGCCCTCTTGCATCTTGTGGCTTTCTCTTTTATCTTTCCCCTTTCCCGCGTGGTACCGGATACGGCTATGTAGCTCAGTCGGTTAGAGCACGGCATTCATAATGCCGGTGTCGCTGGTTCGAGTCCAGCCATAGCCACCAAAGCCTTCACTTTGCCCAGCATATCCCCCGGTTTTCCTGCCAGCGTTGTCGATTCGGCCGAATCCATGGAACTCCTGTGGTAAATATTCTGAGCCACCGTCCGAAGTAGTAGCAAGAGGAAGCGTTATGTCCTGAAGACGCCAGAATGTGGAAGAGGTAGCGTATGAAACTGTTGCAATCGAACGCGCGTTTGCGCCTGGGGGTCGCTGCTGGCGTGGGCACTGTGCCAGCAGCCATGGGGGGGGCTGCGATTTGCCATGTGTGGGGCTTGTCGGGTGCTCCCTTGTTTCTTGCGGCTGGTGTATTCGCGCTGGTGTGCGCTGCCTTCACCGGCTTTTTTCTGGCTACATGGCAGCAATCGGCGCTGCATCGTCTGGCAGAACTCATCGAGGCCCTTGCCCAGGGGGAGCAGAGAGATTCGGAACTGTCTGATTTTTATGGGATTGCCGGCCGGCTTGCAGATGCGGTCGCAGGGTTGGGGCAGCGCTATCTACGCATGTATGATAACCAGCGTCGGCTGGTTGCCGAGTTGTCCGACATTTCAGGTGAAGTCAGTGTCAATGCCGAGCGTGTCGAGGCGAACGTCCTGGAGCAGCAACGCGAAACCGAGAGCGTGGCCACCGCGATGAATGAAATGAGTGCGACAGTTGCCGAGGTGGCCAAGCTGACCAGCGAGGCGGCCATGTCCGCCCAGGAGGCTCAGGGAGCTACAGGGCAGGGCATGACGATTGCCTCGGGTACACGGGAGGAAATCCAGCGGTTGATGGAAGAACTGCAGCAGGCTGCAGCGGCAATTCATCACCTGGCGGAGGAAAGCCAGAATATCGGCAACGTTCTGGATGTCATCAACAGCATCGCCGAGCAGACCAACTTGCTCGCCCTCAATGCTGCCATCGAGGCAGCCCGGGCCGGAGAACAGGGACGTGGTTTTGCTGTCGTGGCAGACGAGGTGCGCACGCTGGCTTCGCGCACGCATTCTTCCACTCAGGAAATCGAGCAGATGATCTCCCGCATCCAGGAGCGTGTACAGGGGGCCGTGGATGTCATACAGATGGCTTCCCAGCGGGGCGGGTCAGGGTCCGAGAAGATGAAAGAGACCGTTTCGGCCTTGGAAGTCATTCAAAAGGCTGTGGATCATATTTCCAACATGAACACGCAGATTGCCACCGCTGCAGAAGAGCAGTCTCAGGTCAGCGAGGAAATCAATCGCAATCTGGTTAGAATCAGCGATCTTGCGCTTACAAGCGTCGACAGTACCGTGGAAGGGCGCAAGGCAGCAGAGCGGCTTGCACAGAATGCAGCGCAAATCAGGGCCACCCTCTAGGAGTCTGCCGGATTCAGGGAGCATGGCGGGAAAGCATGAACGAATCTTCATGATTTCATGGCGCGTAGAGGGGCTACGCAACGAGAAATCGGGGAGATTCGGGCAACTTTCCCACCCGCACTGTAGATAAGTCCGACAGACTCCTAAGACAATCGATAGTAAAGCGGCTGCCATTTCGATCACCGCCCTGTCATTTCGACCGGAGGGAGAAATCTTGTATCGGCGGTCTCGGATTCCTCGCTGTGCTCGGAATGACGAAGAAGTGTCATTTCGACCGCAGGGAGAAATCCTGCCCCACTGCCCTCCAAGATTTCTCGCTATGCTCGAAATGACAGGGATACTGTCATTTCTCGCGGCGCTTGAAATGACAGACGACACTCGGCTGTCGTGCAGCCTGGATACAGACCCCGAGGGCCGGAATCCTTGTCATCTCAACTTCACTTCTCTGTCATTTCGACCTCGCTTCTTTGTCATTTCGACCGGAGGGAGAAATCTTGTATCGGCGGTCTCGGATTCCTCGCTGTGCTCGGAATGACGAAGAAGTGTCATTTCGACCGCAGGGAGAAATCCTGCCCCACTGCCCTCCAAGATTTCT
>JALSIC010000049.1 GCA_026981935.1 Gammaproteobacteria bacterium | reverse complement strand
AGCGGGGAATCCGGGACCACTGACACAGGATTTCTCCCTGCGGTCGAAATGACAACTCTTTGTCATTTCCCCCTTCGGTCGAAGTGACACTGCCCCTGTCATTCCGAGCGCAGCGAGGAATCCGGGACCGCTGGCACAGGATTTCTCCCTGCGGTCGAAATGACAACTCTTTGTCATTTCCCCCTTCGGTCGAAACGACACTGCCCCTGTCATTCCGAGCGCAGCGAGGAATCCGGACCGCTGGCACAGGATTTCTCCCTTCAGTCGAAATGACAACTCTTTGTCATTTCCCCCTTCGGTCGAAACGACACTGCCCCTGTCATTCCGAGCGCAGCGGGGAATCCGGGACCACTGACACAGGATTTCTCCCTGCGGTCGAAATGACAACTCTTTGTCATTTCCCCCTTCGGTCGAAACGACACTGCCCCTGTCATTCCGAGCGCAGCGGGGAATCCGGGACCGCTGGCACAGGATTTCTCCCTGCGGTCGAAATGACAACTCTTTGTCATTTCCCCCTTCGGTCGAAACGACACTGCCCCTGTCATTCCGAGCGCAGCGAGGAATCCGGGACCACTGACACAGGATTTCTCCCTTCAGTCGAAATGACAACTCTTTGTCATTTCCCCCTTCGGTCGAAGTGACACTGCCCCTGTCATTCCGAGCGCAGCGAGGAATCCGGGACCGCTGGCGCAGGATTTCTCCCTTCGGTCGAAATGACAAAGGAGTGGGGTCGAGATGACAGGCAGGTGGTCAGGGCGGCGGAACTCGAAAGCGGGCGGTTTTGCCGCCAGCAGGTTGCCCTCGCCTGCAGGGGCGGCAGGTGCGGGCACGCGGCCTTGTTGGAATGCCGGGTCAGCGCGGCGGTTCATTGAGCAACAGCCAGTACAGTCCCAGCTGGTGCACCGCCGCCAGGAACTGGTCGAAATCCACGGGTTTGCGGATATAGCTGTTGGCGCCCAGGTCGTAGCTGGCGGCGATATCCCTTTCTTCCGAGGAAGTGGTGAGAATGACCACGGGGATGCGCCGCGTGCGCGGATCGGCACGCAACCGTTTCAGGACCTCCAGGCCATCGAGCTTGGGCAGCTTGAGGTCGAGGAGGACGACTTCGGGCAGTTGAGCCGGGTCGCGGCCGGCATGGCTGCCCTCGGCGAAGAGATAGTCCAGCGCCTCCACCCCGTCGCGGGCCACGGCGACTTCGTTGGCGATGTTGTTCTTCTTCAGGGCGCGCAGTGTCAGCGCTTCGTCGTCGGGGTTGTCTTCCACGAGGAGTATGGTCTTGTTTCTCATTATGAATGCTCCTGTGGCGGAGGGAGCAGTGCCCCGCCGCTGCTGTTGAGCGAGAAGTAGAAAACAGCACCCTTCCCGCTTTCGCCTTCGGCCCAGACGCGGCCGCTGTGGCGGTTGATGATGCGCGCCACGGTGGCCAGGCCGATACCCGTGCCTTCGTACTCGTGCAGGTGATGCAGGCGCTGGAAGGCCACGAACAGCTTGTCCACGTAACGCATGTCGAAGCCCGCGCCGTTGTCGCGGACGAAGAACACGGTTTCGCCGTCCTGCTCGAAGGCACCGAACTCGATGCGGGCGACCCTTCTCCTGCGCGTGTATTTCCATGCATTGCCCAGCAGGTTGGCCAGGGCGATGCGCAGGAGCTTGGCGTCACCACGGGCCACGAGTCCCCCCTCGATGTGCACGTCCACGCGGCGCCCCGGGGTGCCCTGGTGCAGTTCCGCCAGGATCTCCCTGGCCATGGCGCTCAGGTCGACTTCCTCGTATTGCAGGTGGTGGCGGGAGACACGGGACAGCTTCAGCAGGTCGTCGATGAGCTGTCCCATGCGTTCGGATGCCGCCCGGATGCGCCGCAGGTAGTCGCGGGCCTCCCCGTCCAGCAGCGCGGCGTAATCTTCCTCCAGGGCCTGGCCAAAGCCGTTGATGGCCCGCAGCGGCGCGCGCAGGTCGTGGGAGACCGAATAGGCGAAGGATTCCAGCTCCCGGTTGGCGTAGGCCAGCGCGGTGCGCTCCCGGTCGATGATCATGGCCTGTTTCCTGACTTCCTCGGTGCGCTCCTTCACGATCTCTTCCAGGGAGTCGCGATGGCGTTCCAGCTCCGCCAGGGCGCGCAGGCGTTCCAGCTCTGCGCTGGTGCGCGCGGCGAAGATTTCCAGGATGGGCTGGATCCAGGCGGTGTCCTCCTGGGCACGGTGATTGAGAATGACGATGAGTCCCAGGGGCCGGCCGTGCGGGTCCGCAAGTGGCGTGCCCATGTAGCTCTGGATGTCGAGGCGCCTGAGCAGCGCGTTGTCGGGAAAGAGACGCTGCACGTCGTGGGGGTAGTTGCACGTCTTTCGGCCCACCACCTGGGCGCAGGGCGTGCCGGCCAGATCGTAGACGAAATTGTCCGCAATGCGGCCATGGGCACTGACGGCGATGGTGCGGATCTGCTGCGGGTTTTCGAACAGGCCCACGAAGGCGTAGTCGGCCGAGAAGATCTTGCCCAGGTGAATGACCAGGGATTCGAAAAAGGCCTCGCCCGTCTGGGCCGAGACCCCGCTGGCGATATGCTGGATGGCCTGTTCGATGCGCTTGAGTGTCGTGATATCCTCGTAGCAACCCAGCACGCCCATGATGCGACCTTCATCATTGCGCAGGGGAATCTTGCTGGTGCGCAGTACCCGCATAGTGCCATCGGGACGCGTTTGGGGCTCTTCGTAGTTGAGGCGCGCCTTGCCGCTTTCCATGACGGCCCGGTCGTCGGCCCGGTAGAGCTCCGCTTCGGTATGCCAGCCGAGCTGGAAGTCGTTCTTGCCGATGACTTCATCGGGATCGGACAGTCCTGCGTCCCTGGCAAAGTGGCGGTTGCAGCCCAGGTAATTGGAGTCGAGGTCTTTCCAGAAGACCCGCACGGGAATGGTATCGAGTACCAGGCGCAGCATGCGCTGGGATGCCTCCAGGGCTTCCTGGATTCTGAACTGCTCCGTGACATCCTCGTGCATGAGAACGATTTCCTCGATTTCGCCCTGGGCGTTCCTGATGGGATAGAAATGGCCGCGGGTGCAGAAGCTGTGGCCTGCCACCGGCACTTCCGGGGTGTCGTCCGCCCTGTAGACCACGGGGGGCGTGCTGACGGATTCGCCGGCGAAGGCCCGTCTCACGTAGGGCATGATGCCCTTCTCTTCGAGCTGGCGGTCGTGGAGGATGTTGTAGTCTCTCAGGTCTTCCAGCGTGGCGCCGGTGATGCGTTCCCAGGCGGGGTTCACAAGCGTGGTGCGTCCATCGGGCGAGAGAAACTGGATGCCGAAGGGCGACTGTTCCACGAAGGCCCGGAAACGCCGTTCCGACTCGTGCAGGCGTTCTTCCGCCCCCAGGCGTTCGCTGATGTCGTGTATGATGGCGATATAGACCGGCGGCGTCTCTTCCCGGGCGAGCTGCAGGCGGACCTCCACGGGATACAGGCTGCCGTCCCTGCGCCGGTGGCGGGTCTGAAAGACGACCAGCCTTCTGGCGCCGGACTGCAGGGGGGCCGTCAGTTGCCGCCATTTTTCCCGGCTCAGGTCCGGCTTGAGGTCGAGGGGCGTCAGGCCGTGCATCTCGTCCATGGTATAGCCCAGGTTTTCCAGGGCACCCCGGGAGACTTCGAGGAATCTCAGGTTCGCCGCATCGAAGATGTAGATCTCGTCAAAGGCGAGTTCCAGGATACGGCCGAGGCGGCTGGGTGTCTGGAGCGCGGGTTCAGCCATGCGGGGTGGTCGCGGCGGGTCGAGAGGTCGCGGGAGAGCCGGAGCGGTTCCGGCGCGAAGGCCCCGCAGCCGTTCCGGCGTGGCGTTGAATGGTTGCGGGCATGGGGAATACCTCCTTTGCCCCGGTTCGGACTCCCACTTCTAGCCCCTTTGACCTGCCATGTCAAGGGTAAGGCGACAGGGTGGCCGATGCCAATTTCGGAGGACAGAGGCAGAATCGTGAACGAGTTCATCTTGACGCATGAGGCAGCCATCCGGCTGGCTTTCTTTCTCGGCGTCTTTGCCGCGGTGGCCGGCGCGGAGCTGCGCTGGCCGCGGCGCGTGCTGACGGTGCCCAAGGGCCGGCGCTGGGCGCACAATATCGCCCTGGTGGTCTTCAATACCGTGCTCGTGCGCCTGCTTTTCCCCGCCGCGGCGGTGGGCGTGGCGGTGTACGCGGCCGCCCGGGAATGGGGCCTTTTCCACGCCGTGTCCGTCGCGCCCGCATGGGCGGTCCTTGTCAGCGTGGTGCTGCTGGACCTGGCCATCTATCTCCAGCACGTGATGTTCCATGCCGTGCCCGTGCTGTGGCGCCTGCACCGCGTGCATCACGCGGACCTGGATTTCGATGTCACCACGGGGGCACGCTTTCATCCCGTCGAGATCATTCTCTCCATGCTCATCAAGTTCGCCGTGATCCTGCTGCTGGGCCCGCCGGTGGTGGCAGTGGTGATCTTCGAAGTGCTGCTCAACGCCACCGCCATGTTCAATCACGGCAATCTGCGCCTGCCGCCCTCCCTGGACCGGATACTGCGCTGGCTGGTGGTGACCCCGGACATGCACCGCGTGCATCATTCCGTGGCCGACGACGAGGCCAACAGCAATTTCGGCTTCAACCTTCCCTGGTGGGACCGGCTCTTCGGCACTTATCGCGACCAGCCGCGGGGCGGTCACGAGGCCATGACCATCGGCATCACCACCTGCCGCGACCCGCGCATCGTGGCGCGCCTGCCCGGCATGCTGGCCTTGCCGTTCCGGCGCGAGCTGGGCCCCTACACCATCAACCGGCGGAGCTGGCAGCCGGAGCCTCGCGAATGAGAGCCGGGATCGCGCGCCTGCTGCTGGCGGCCGTGCTGGTGGCGGCCATCGCCGCGGCCTGGCTGTATCGGGACCGTTTCGACATGGCCATGCTGGAGAGCGGGCTGCGCCGGATGGGCTGGCTGGCGCCCCTGGTCTTCATGCTGCTCTACGCCCTGGCGGCGGTGCTGTTCCTGCCCGGTTCCGTGCTGACCATCGCCGGAGGGGCCCTCTTCGGGCCGGTGTGGGGCACGCTCTACAATCTGACGGGCGCCACCCTGGGTGCGATGCTGGCCTTTCTCATCGCGCGCCACCTCGCGGGTGAATGGGTGGCACGCAAGGCCGGCGGCGGGCTGGCGCGGCTCATCGCCGGGGTGGAGGCCGAGGGCTGGCGTTTCGTGGCCTTCGTGCGCCTGGTGCCCGTCTTTCCCTACAACCTGCTCAATTACGCCCTGGGGCTGACGCGCATCCGCCTGTCCCACTATGTCGTGACCACGTATGTCTGCATGCTGCCGGGGGCGCTTGCCTATACCTACCTGGGCTATGCGGGACGGGAAGCCATCGCCGGCGGGGAGGGGACCATTCGCAAGGCCCTGCTGGCCCTGGCCCTGCTGGCCGTGGTGGCCTTTCTGCCGCGCCTCGTCCGGCGCCTGCGCGGCTCAGCGCCTCCGGCGGGGGGGCGGAAAGGCGAATGAGACGGGAAATGGATCGGAAAACGGGGCGTCAGGAACGGGCATTGCGCTGCAGGTAGGCGGTGATTTCTTCCAGCACTTCATCGGGTGGCGGCGGTATGCCGCGGCTGGTCATGTGGCGCTCCATGCGCACGATGATCGCCGGCCATTCCCGCGCGGTGTGACGCCGGGGGTCTGGGAGGGTGTGACAGGTGGCGCAGGTACGCCGGAAAGCTGACTCGGCTGCGTCAACTTCCGCGGTTTGAGCGTTCGAAGCAGCGGTGGTGTCCGCTGGCATCGGAACGGTTTCGGCTTTGTCCATCATGTCCTGATGATGACGGCCCATACCCGACAGGGTGATGACGACTGCAAGCACCAGGAGCAGTAAGGCTGCGATGAGGATACGCCGACCCTTCATGACGCCTCGTCGTTCAGTTCCCGCAGCAAGCGTTCATAAGTGGCCTGGTCGATCTCGCCGCGGGCAAAGCGTTTTTCCAGGATCTCGCGGGCATTTTCGTGTGTCACCTTGGCTGGCGGTGTCTCGTCTTCGCGTGATGCGTCCCGCATCCATTTAAACAGTAGAAAGGCTACCGCAGCGGTGAGCACCCAGAAGAAAATGGGGATCCACATGCCATCCATGCTGCCGATTACGGATTGTTCCGTCATTTGATTCATCATCGATGGTTCCATGAAGTGTCATCTTGGCGTGAAAGGCCGCCCTTGTCCAGCGTACCCTGAGCCTGAGGTAGGGCTGGGATAGCAGAGCAGGCGAAAACTGGGCAGGGATCGTGTACGAAAAAGCCCCGCGGATGCGGGGCTTTTTTTGTCATCGAAACGGATGGCCTGAGGTGGCGACACTCAGTGCGAATGATCCTCGTGGCTCTCCGCGTCGTGGCCGGGATGGTCGTGGTCGTGGCCTGCCAGCTCGGCCTCGCTGTGCTGGTGATCATGCCCCTCACCGCCGGCATGGGAGTGGGGATGTTCATGCTCGTGCTGGTGGGGATGACTGTGGACGTGGCTGTGCGCGTGGCTGTGGGTGGTGCCGTCCGCGTGGGTATGGCTGTGCTCGTGCTCGCCATGCTGGTGTTCGTGCTCGTGCTGATGTGCGTGTTTGTGGCTGCCTTCCATCTGTTCTGCTCCGTTTGTTGACAGGTTGTTGATTGATCGAAGGGTCGATACGAGACCGGCCGTCATGCCGTCTCCGTGTCCATGTGTCGGCGGCCATGGCCTTTTCTTTACCCCGTCAGCGCCCAGCATAACACCCGCATGTTGTCCTGCACAGGCCAAAGTGGTTCAGGGGCTGTTTATTCAAGTTCCGGGGAGCTTAGTCGATAGTGCAGGTCTGCCGCGCATTGTCACACCGGTTGTCTCACCGGCGGGGCGCGATGCGGGGTTTTTGGATGGACTGCTTGAAACGTACGCTATTATGCGGTATGATTTTTAATTATTATGTAATAAATTTGTGGCTGTATTGCTTGGGACAGGATGCCCGGGGGCAGGGAGGCAGCGCGAAGCCAATCGGGAGTGGAATCGATAATCTTTCTTGAAACAAACCCTTAGAGGACTCACGAATGCAGTTCAAGAAAAAAACCTTGGTCAGGTCAGTCATCATGGCGGCAGGCGGCGCCTCCCTGCTGCTGGGCCAGTCGGCGGTGTTCGCCCACGGTGAATCCATTCGCGGCGGAGGTTCGGGTGCCATCAATGCAGTGGGCGCCGGCATCGTGGAGGACGTGGTGGTCAGCCTGCGCTGGGATGCGCGCCGCTACGAACTCTTCTCCGATCAGGAGATGGTCAACTTCAGGCTGCAAGGGGAAGACGTGCACCAGCACTCAAAGGAGGACGCCTATTTCATACAGATCGGCATCCCCGTGACCGAGGACATCGATCTCGCCATCATGACCCAGTACAACAACTTCAAGGGTTTCAAGGACAACGGGGACGGGCAGGCAACAATTTGTTTTTTCGATGCAAATAATGACGGTATGGTGGATCAGACGGAAACGGTCGTAGTGAGGCCGTCAACCCAGTGTATCTCCGAGACCGACGAATCGCCGGGCTGGGGGGATACCCTCATCATGGGCCGCTACCGTTTCTACAACGACGGGAGGCATCAATGGGCAGGCGTGCTGGGCCTGCTCATGCCTACGGGCAAGTTCACCAACAAGACCGATCCCAACCCTTATACGGGGGAGGCGGAGATCCTGGGCACCCACAACCAGCCCGGCAGCGGTGCGTTCACGGTGCAGACGGGTATCGCCTACAGCGGCCATCTCACCGACAAGGTCGCCATGGACGCGGACTGGATCCTGCGCGTGAGCGGACCCGGGGCCAACAATTTCCGCAGCGGCAATTCCTGGCAGGCCGACGTGGCCTTCAGCTATAATCACCATGCCATGTTCACGCCGGTGGTGGAACTCAATGGTATCTTCTTCAAGAAGGACAACGAGGACGGCGAGCCGAAGAAGAACAGCGGCGGTGACGTGGTCTATCTCTCGCCGGGCATCAACGTGAAATTCACGGACAGCATCGTCGCCTATGGCAACTTCTCCTATCCCGTCTATCAGAACCTGGGCGGTATCTCCAATGACGAAAAGTACCGCTGGAGCTTCGGGATCAGTTATGCCCTGGGTAACGGCAAGGCAGGGCCTGCGCATGGCCATGATTGAGCGGGATTGAATGGTGCGCATGACGCCACTGCGGCTGTTCTCGCTGTGCTTCGCGGTGCTTGTGGCCGGCGCGTACGCGCCGGCCCAGGCCCATTTCCAGTTGCTGATTCCCTCCGACGACGTGGTGACCCACCGGGAGCGCCGCGCCGTGGACCTGGAGGTGCGCTTCACCCACCCCTTCGAGGACCAGGGCGTGCCCATGGCCAGGCCCCGGCGCCTGGGCGTGTGGGTGGCGGGGCGTGACCAGGATCTCAGTGACCGGCTCCAGCCGGTCCAGGTGCGCGACCGTACCGGCGCGAGCCTGCCCGCCTTCACCCTGGGCTACAAGTTCCGCAAGCCGGGAGACCATCTGTTCTACGTCATCCCCCAGCCCTTCTGGGACGAATCCGAGGAGTTTTTCCTCCTCCAGTACACCAAGGTGGTGGTGAACACCTTCGGCCTGGAGGAGGGCTGGAACCACGAACTGGGATCCGCAGCGGGGCTGGAGGCCGAAATCGTGCCGCTGACCCGCCCCTACGGCCTGTGGACCGGGAATGTCTTCCAGGGCGTGGTCAAATTCAAAGGCAAGCCGGTGCCGGGCGCGCGGGTGGCGGTGGAGTACTACAACCAGGACGGCAGCGTGCGGGCGCCGGCCGATCCCTTCATCACCCAGGTGGTCCATGCCGATGCCAATGGCGTGTTCACCTATGCCATGCCGCGGGCCGGCTGGTGGGGATTCGCGGCCCTGGCCGATGACAGCCGTACCATGGAACGCAAGGGCAAGGCCTATCCCTTCCACGTGGAAGCGGTCCTGTGGGTGAGGACCCATGACATGCAGCAAGGCCATTAACCTTTTTGTAATGACACTGGTTGCCAAGATTCGTCCATAATACGCTCAAGGGTTTCCAGCGCGGATGACCCTTGGCAGGAGACAGGCAAGGCAAGGAGACAGGTTATGATGAAAACGGCTCGGAATAACGTGAGCCCCGGTGACGGCGTTGGCATCGACAAGGTCATCGCCGCCCCGTGGCTCGTGGCCATGCTGGCCGTCATGCTGCTGGCCGGCGGCTGGCCGGCGCCTGCCCAGGCGCACAAGGGTCATGGCGGCGAATTACAGCATTTCCTCAAGCAAAAGGAGGCACTGCGCGCCATGTTGCCCGGTGGGGCCAAGATCGTGAAGCGCAAGCAGCGCCTGAGCGGCGAGGCTGCCGACTGGGCAGAGCAGACCTACGATGTAGATTTGGACAAATCGCTTTACACATATTACCTGGCCAAGGACCGCGCCAGCGGCAGGATCGTCGGCGGAGCCATCATCCTCAAGGCCGGTTATCGTCACGGCGATCTCGCCGTGGGGGTGGGGCTGGGCGGTGACGGCAAGGTCACCCGCGTGGCGCTGACGGCGCTGAGCGAGAAATACATTCCTGAGTTCGAGGGCACCGTGGGCAAGGGCTTCATCGACGGTTACGAGGGCCTGACGGTGGCCGATCTGGTGGAAAAGGCCAGGGCTGCCGAAGGGGGAGACAAGCCCTCGCGGGTCTTCGCCACGCGCCTGCGCGATGCGGCGGTCTTGCTCGAGGCCTTCATGCGTACGGCCCGTTGAGCGTGCGCAAGCCTGCAAGGGATCGTGGATCATTCGCGCCGGGGGCGGCGCTCCTGCATTTGTCTTTCCGCAGGAACGGCCCCTGGCCGCGAACGATCCACATGACATTGTTGCAAGCGTGGCGCAATCGCAGGCCTGTGCCGTTATACTGGACATCATGAACGCCGCACCCCTCCTTGGTATCCATGCCGGTTTCCGTAGCAGGAGCAGGCCCCGTACCCTCCTTGCCGTGCTGCTGACGGTATGCACCCTCGGCATGGCGCTCGCCTGGGCCTGGGACAACCACCCCGGCCTGCTGACGGACGACCAGGCGGTGGCGGCCCTCTCCGATGCGGCGACCGATGCCGCGGGCCTCGCCGGCGAGGCCGTGCACGACCACCATTGCTGCCACGGCTCTGCCCACCTGCTGGGCCTGGCTTTCGATGCGGCCCTCGGTTCGATGATCCAGCCGGTGGCCGCCCCCCCGTTTCATCGTGCCATTCTGATATCCCACCATCCCGAGGCGGACAGCAAGCCACCCCGCGCCTGAATCCTTCTGCTTTCGTCCCCGGCGTTGCCCTGCAACAGGGCGGCAGTGTGTCTCATGCAGGAAGGATGGATTCATGTCCCTCAACAAATACTGTTTCATCGTGCTGGCGTGGGGCCTGTTCCTGGCCGGCGGCCCCGCGGCTGCGGACGTTCCGCCCGCCCTGGCGGGCCTCCTCGGCGAGGTGCTCAAGGGGCACCCCGAGGTGCGCTCGGCAGAGGCCGCGCTCGCCGCGGCAGAGGCCCGGGCTCGGGCCGCGGGGCGCCCCCTGTACAACCCCGAGCTGGAACTGGATACGGAACAGACCGGCGTCAACACCACATTTCTGGGCCTCAACCAGTCCATCGACTGGACCGACAAGCGGGGCGCGCGCAGCGACCGTGGCGCACGGGAAGCGGCGGCCGCCCGCGCCGAGCTGGTCCTGGTGCGCCAGCGGGTGGCAGGCGAATTCCTGGATGCCCTGAACCGTTATCACACGGGGCGGGCCGCCGCCCGGCTCGCCCAGCGCCGCGTGGCCCTGCTGGAGGACTTTCTCGACCTTGCCCGGCGCCGCCTGGCCGCGGGTGACGTGGGCCAGAGTGACGTGGACCTGGCACGCCTTGCCCTGAGCGAGGCCCGCATGGCGGCGGCGGGCCGGGCCTCGGACCTGGCGGGTGCCGAGGCCGCCCTGCGGGCCATGGTCAGCAGGGCGCCCACCCGCTGGCCTGTCCTGCCGCCCCTGCCGCCCGCCCGCATCGATGCGGCCATGGAACGCCTGCTGGACGCGCACCCCCGCCTGTTGCGCGACCAGGCCCGTTTCCAGGCCGCGCGGGCGGGCGTGGAGCTTGCCCGGCGCGAGCGCCGCCCCGATCCCACGGTGGGCTTGCGCGGCGGCCGGGACGACGAGGACACCCTGCTGGGCCTCACCCTCACCGTGCCCCTGTTCGTGCGCAACAACTTCCGCGCCGAGGTGGAGGCGGCCGCCGCCGAGGCACAACGCAACGAGGCCGAATACCGCAACAGCCGGCGCCGGATACGGGCCGCCATGGAAGCCGCTGCCGACCGCTACCGCCTGACCCGGGCGGCGCTCACGGACTGGGAACGCAGCGGCCGTCCCAGCCTGCAGGGCCGGGTGAAATTGCTGCAGCGCCTGTGGGAGAGCGGCGAGATCAACACCACGGAGTATCTGGTGCAACTGCAGCAGACCCTGGATACCGAACTCGCCGCGGTGGAATTGCAGGGCAGCGCCTGGGTTGCCTGGCTGGCCTGGCTTGCGGCCTCCGGCCAGGTGACGCCCTGGCTGGGACTGGCGGGAGAACCCGCGCTGGACAATCGAATGCCGTCGTCGGCTGCCGGCGGCACGGGAGAAACACAATGAGGAGAGTTCGCATGTCGAAGAGCTTTTTGGGATACCGCTGCCTGGGGCTGGTATTCGTGATGCTGCTGGTGATGCCCCCTGCCTGGTCCCAGGATCCGGATCACGAGGCGGCGGCCGTGAGCGGGGAAACCCAGCTTCGGGAGGCCGCTGCTCACGATGAGCCCGGCCACGAAGACGATCATGATGAAGCCGATCATGATGAAGTTGGCCACGGCGACGGGGAAGAAGGCCATGGCCACGGTGATGGACACGGGGAAGAGGAACATGGGGAAGAGGGCGTCCTGCGCATGGATGCCGCCCGGCGCCAGGCCATGGGTGTGCTCACCGCCATTGCCAAACGGCGCCCCCTGCGCGAGGAGATCACGGCGCCGGGCGAGGTGATCCTCAATGCCTACCGCACCGCCCAGGTCACGCCCCGCATCAGCGCCCAGATCATGGCCCGCCACGCCCGCCTGGGGGAGCGGGTCGAAAAGGGGCAGCCCCTGGTGACGCTCTCCAGCGTCGCCATGGCCGAGGCCCAGGGAGGCCTGCTGGAGGCGCACGTGGAATGGCGGCGGGTGAAGAAACTGGGCCGCAAGGTGGTCTCGGAACGGCGCTACATCGCCGCCCAGGTGGCGCGCCAGCAGGCCCACGCGCGGGTGCGCGCCTATGGCATGACCGAGGCCCAGATCCGGGCACTGCTGAAACACGGCGATGCCTCCCGGGCCACGGGCGAGTTCGAGCTGCTGGCGCCGCAGGCGGGCACCGTGATCCGGGATGATTTCGTCGTGGGCGAATTCATCGAGCCCGGCCGGGTCCTGTTTGAGATCAGCGACGAGACGGTGCTCTGGGTGGAGGCACAGCTCGCCCCGGCGCTCGCGGCGCGCATCGCCGACGACGCCCCGGCACGGGTGCGCCCCGACGGCGGCACCGCCTGGGTGCCGGGCCGGGTGGTGCAGCGTCATCACCGCCTGGACGAGACCACCCGCACGCTCTCGGTCCGGGTCGAGGTGGAGAACCGTGACGACCTGTTCCATCCCGGCCAGTTCGTGGAGGTGGCCCTGCAGACCGCTGAGACGGCGCCCCTGCTGGCGGTGCCCCGCGCCGCGGTGATTCTCATGGAAGGCTCGCCCACCGTCTTCAAGGTGGAGGGGGACGAGCTCCATCCCCAGCCGGTGGAGACGGGCCAGATCCGTGGCGACTGGACGGAGATCCGCAGCGGCCTGGCCCCGGGGGAAGAGATCGTGGTGCAGGGGGTGTTCGTGCTCAAGGCCCTGCTGCTCAAGTCCAAGATGGGCGAAGGCCACGCGCACTAGAGGGGAGACGCCATGCTGAACAATCTGGTCGAAGTATCCCTGCGCTACAAGTTCCTGGTGATCGTCGCCTTCCTGGTGGTGGCCGCGCTGGGCTGGCGGGCGGTGACCACCGTGCCCATCGACGCCTTTCCCGATGTCACGCCGGTGCAGGTCAACATCTACACCGAGTCGCCGGGGCTGGCGGCCGAGGACGTGGAGCAGCTCATCACCTTCCCGGTGGAATCGGGCATGGCCGGGCTGCAGGGGGTGAAGGAGATCCGCTCCGTGAGCCTGTTCGGGCTGTCCTACGTGTCGGTCTATTTCGAGGACGACATGGACATCTATTTCGTGCGCCGCCTGGTGATGGAACGCCTCCTGGAGGTGGCCGACCGCATCCCCGAGGGCTACGGCACCCCCGAGATGGGTCCCAATTCCTCCGGCCTGGGCCAGGTCTTCTGGTACACCCTGGAGCGTGCCGACGAAAAACTCAAGGACACCATCACCGACATGGACCTGCGCACCCTGCAGGACTGGACCGTGCGCCTCATCCTGCGCACCGCCCCGGGCGTGGACGACGTGCTCTCCTGGGGCGGGCAGGAACGCCAGTACCAGGTGGTGCTGGAACCCCTGCGCCTCATCAAGTACGGCCTGGGTTTCAGCGACATCATGGCGGTGCTGGAGGCCAACAACCGCCAGGTGGGCGGCCAGTACATCGACATGGGGCCGGAGCAGTACCTGGTGCGCGGCCTCGGATTGGTGACGGGCGAGGCCGACATCGGCAACATCGTGGTCAAGGTGCAGGACGGCACGCCGGTGTACCTGCGCGACGTGGCGACCATCCGCCAGGCCCCGGCGCTGCGTTTCGGCGCCGTCACCCGCGACGGCAAGGAGGTCGTGCTGGGCATGGCCCTGTCGCGCATCGGCACCAATGCCAAGGACGTGGTGGACGCCGTGAAGGAGAAGGTGGAGATCGTGCGCGACGCCCTGCCCGAGGGCGTGGTGCTCAACCCCGTCTACGAGCGCACCGATCTGGTGGAGAAGGCGGTGAACACCGCGGTCAGGGCCTTGGTGGAGGGTTCCCTGCTGGTGGCCATCGTGCTGTTCCTCTTTCTCGGCGAGCTGCGCTCGGCCATCGTGGTGATCGCCGCCCTGCCGCTGGCCATGCTCATCGCCTTCATCTTCATGGAGCAGGCGGGGCTGTCCGCCAATCTCATGTCCCTGGCGGGGCTCGCCATCGGCATCGGCATGATGGTGGACGGCGCCGTGGTGATGACGGAGAATGCCTTCCGCATCATGGCGGAATGGCGGGAGCGGGGAGAGAAGGTGGACCGGACCGCGGCGGTGCTCACCGCGGCGCGCGAGGTGGCCAGCCCCATCGCCTTCGCCATCCTCATCATCATTGTGGTGTTTCTGCCGCTGTTTTCGCTGGAGGGGCTGGAGGGCAAGCTCTTCAAGCCCATGGCCTTCAACATCAGTTTCGCCATGGCGGGCTCCCTGATCCTCACCCTCACCATTATCCCCGTGCTGGCCGCGCTGGTGCTCAGGCCCAAGGCGGAGCGCGACACCTGGCTGGTGGCCGCCATCAAGCGGCTCTACCTGCCGGCCCTGTCCTGGTCCCTGGCCAACAAGAAAAAGGTGGTGGGCGCCGCGGCGCTGCTGCTGGCGGGCAGCCTGGCCCTGTTCCCCTTCCTGGGCAAGGAATTCATGCCCCAGCTCCAGGAGGGCTCCATCATGTGGCGGGTCACCTCCATCCCCTCCACTTCCCTGGAGGAGTCCATCGAGGTCTCCAAGAAGATCGCCGACGCCCTGGGCGAGTTCCCGGAAGTGACCACCACCATCGCAATGATCGGCCGTGCCGAGAAGGGCGAGACCGCGGACGTGAACTACATGGAGATCTACACCGGCATGACGCCCAAGGAGACCTGGACGCGCTCCATCGAAGAGATTGCCGATGCCATGCGCGAGACCCTGGAGGAAGTGGTGCCCACCACGGTGGTGGCCTTCACCCAGCCCATCCAAATGCGCGTGGAGGAACTCATCTCCGGCGTGCGCGCCACGCTGGCCGCCAAGCTCTACGGCGAGGACCTGGGGGAACTGGACCGCCTGAGCCAGCGCATCAAGGACGTCATCGCCCGCGTGCCCGGCGTGGCAGACCTCTCCCTGGAGGCCAACGTGGGCAAGCCCCAGGTGCGCATCCGCGTCAACCGCGCCCAGCTGGCCCGTTACGGCATGAACGCCGACGAGGTGCTGGACGTGGTGCGCACCGGCATCGGCAACGAGCCCGTCACCACCCTGCTGGACGGCGTGCGGCGCTTCGACATCACGGCGCGCCTGGACGATGCCTCCCGGGCTTCCGTGGAGGCCATCCGCAACATCCCCCTGCGCACCGCCGACGGCGCCCTCATTCCCCTGGCGCGGGTGGCGGACGTGGAGGTGGCGGAAGGGTATTCCTTCATCCGCAGGGAGCAGTTGCAGCGTTACGCCGTGATCCAGATGGACGTCCGCGGCCGTGACGTGGACGGCTTCGTCCAGGAGGCCAACGCGCTTCTCGAACGCGAGATCGAACTGCCGCCGGGCTACTGGATCGAGTGGGGCGGTGCCTTCGAGAATCAGCAGCGCGCGCTCAAGCGGCTCTCCATCATCGTGCCGCTCACCATCTTCTTCATCTTCGTGCTGCTGTATACCGCCTTCAACTCGGTCAAGTACGCCACGCTCATCATCGCCAACGTCCCCTTCGCCACCATCGGCGGCCTGGTGGCCCTGTTCATCAGCGGCCAGTACCTGTCGGTGCCCTCGGCCATCGGTTTCATCGCCGTCTTCGGCGTGGCCATGCTCAACGGCATCGTGCTGGTGAGTTTCATCAACGAGCTGCGGGAGAAGGGTATGACGGTGAGCGAGGCGGTGCGCAAGGGCGCCGAGCTGAGGCTGCGCCCGGTGCTCATGACCGCCAGCGTGGCCATCCTGGGCCTCATTCCCATGCTGCTTTCCAGCGGGGTGGGTGCCGAGACCCAGCGCCCCCTGGCCTCCGTGGTGGTGGGGGGGCTCATCACCTCCACCCTGCTCACCCTCATCCTGCTGCCCCTCATCTACGAGTGGCTGGAAACCCGCAAGGAGAAACGCCCGTGAACGAGAACAGAAAAGAGATCAAGGCCTTCGTCCACCGCAACCGCATCGCCGACGTGATCCGCGCCCTCAAGGCCGCAGGTTTCCGCGACCTGTCCATCATCGACGTGAAGGGCATGCTCAAGGCCCTGGACAGCAAGGAGCAGGGCTATTCGGTGGAGCTGGGCGAGCAGGTCATCACGGAGGTGAAGCTGGAGCTGGTCTGCGAGGCGGCCCGCGTCGCCGAGGCGGTGGATCTCATCCGCCGCCACGGACGCACGGGCCAGGACCTGGCCGGCTGGGTCTATGTCAGCGCGATTGAATCCGCCTGGCCCATCGCCGGGGGCTGAGGGGAGTTCACGCCTTGGCCTGCGCTGACGGCAAGGCGGAGTTCGGCGGGCCGTGGTGGCGCTTTCCGTCCCTGCGAATGCCCTCATCGCCGGGGGTGTCGCGTCCCTGGCCTGGCTGCTGGAACAGACCGGCCGCCTCCCCGGGGCGGTCAGCCTGAGCCTGTATTTTCTCGCCATTCCCATCGGGGCCTGGTATTGGGCCCGCGAGGGCGTGGAGGCGCTGCTTGCGGAACGGGTCGTCGGCATCGAAATCCTGATGCTGGCGGCCACCCTGGGCGCCGGGATCCTGGGCCTGTGGGAGGAGGCCGCAGCGCTGGTGGTGCTCTATGCCATTGCCGAGGGCGTCGAGGGGTTGACCTTCGCCCGTACCCGGCGTGCCATCCGTGCCCTGCTGGACCTGGCGCCCAAGACCGCCCGCCGGGTGCGCGACAGGCGCGAGGAGACGGTGCCGGCGGAAGCGTTGCGGCCGGGCGGCGCGGGATCCTGATCAAGGGCGGTGCTCACCTGGAGCACCTGGGCAGCCTGCGCACCGTCGCCTTCGACAAGACCGGTACCCTCACCCACGGCCGCCCCCGGGTCACCGCCCTGCAGGCCGCCGATGGCGACGAGGCCGGCCTGCTGGCCATTGCCGCGGGGCTCGAGGCCCATTCGGAGCACCCCCTTGCCCGTGCCCTCACCGGTGCCGGCATGCGTGGCGAGGCGGGGGGAGAAACCTGGTGTCTGGGCAAGCCCGGCCTGTTCGAGGCCCTCGGCCTGGATCTCACGCCCTGGCATCCCACCATCCGGGCCTGGCAGGAGGCGGGCAGGACCGTCGTGCTGGTGGGCACCGCACAGGGCCTGCGGGGCATCCTCGCCCTCATGGCCGACGATCTCGCCAAGTTCGTGGAGGCCCTGCGCCTGGGCCGCAGGGCGCGCCGGGTGAGCCTGCAGAACATCGTTTTCTCCATTGCCGTGCTGGTGGTGCTCATTCCGGCGGGGGTGAGTGGAGCCGTCAGCGTGACCGTGGCCGTGCTGGTGCACGAGGCCAGCGAGCTGCTGGCGGTGGCCAACGGCCTGCGGGCTCGGCGGGCGGAAGACGGAGGTCAGAGGACAGGGGACGGAAAACAGAGGGCTGTGGTAGGCTGACCCGTCCTCCGGCCTCTGTCCTCTGATACTCAGTCCCGGTCGCGCCAGTACTCGCCCTCGATGGTCCGGGGGCCCTGCCCGCCGGAGGGCGCCGACGGCGGGGGCATGCCGCCGTCGAAGAAACTGCGTTCGATGAACCAGAGAATGGCGCGGCGCCGGAGACCGGGAATGAGACACAGGAAGCCGATGGTGTCCGTGAAGAAGCCGGGGGTGAGCAGCAGCGCGCCGCTGATGAGCAGGACCACCCCTTCCAGCATCTCCACGGCGGGGATTTCTCCCCGGGCGATCATGGCCTGCACCCGGTGCATGGTGGCGAAGCCCTGCATGCGCAGCAGCACCACACCCACCACGGCGGTGAAGACCACGAGGAATACCGTGGGCAGTGCGCCGATGAAACTCCCCACCTTGATGAGCAGGTAGATCTCCACCAGGGGGACGGTGAGGAACAGGATCAGCAGGATGCGGAAGGGGTTCATGACATGTCACTATACCATTTTTGTCCCTGTGGGATGAGGTGGTAATATCAAAATAAGGAGGTGGGTAGATGAATAAAAGCCATTGTCTGGTCCTGTGTACCTGTCCCGAGGACGGGACGGCGGAGCGCATCGCCGAGGCCCTGGTGGACGGGCGGCTTGCGGCTTGTGTCAATATCGTCAAGGACCTGACATCCGTCTACCGCTGGCAGGGCAGGCGGGAGTCGGCCACGGAGTGTCTCCTGCTCATCAAGACCCGCCGCGAACGCTATCCCGAACTGGAGTCCGCCATCGCCGGGATGCATCCCTACGAGGTGCCGGAGATCATCGCCCTGCCCCTGGCGGCTGGCCTGGCGGCCTATCTCGGCTGGATCGATGCGCAGGTGAGCGTATCCTGAAAACGGCACCTGCCTCGTGTTCCTTTTGTGATCCAGGCCTTATGGAAACGGTCGCCGGATACGCTATTATTAACCCGGCAACAATATATGTCATGTTCAGCCGCCGCGTGCGGACACGCAGCAAGGCGGCGGAGCGCCGCTGTAGTCATTCTACAGCAAGCTTCGCCAACACCGTCTGCGTGCGCGCACGCGGCGGCCTGCCATATGAATTTCAACAAGTCAGGCGTTTCAGGCAGGCGCCGGCTCGGTGTTGCGGCACTTGGCAAGGGCCGGGCCATTCCCTGCGTGCCGCGCCTTGATCCAGCGCCTGCCTGAAACGCTGAACACGATATATATTGTTGCCGGGTTAATAATGGAATGTCCCGTTCATCAGGAACCTGACGGAATGAAGCGTTTCTGCCAGTGGC
>JALSIC010000048.1 GCA_026981935.1 Gammaproteobacteria bacterium | reverse complement strand
AAAGCACTTCTTTTTGATATACTAAGACAATCGATAGTAAAGCAACCTTCAGAGCGACCCAGGCGTTCCGGATCAAGGCGCGGCCCGCAGGGAATGGCTGGCCCTTTCCAAGGGTCGCAACGCCGAGCCGGGACGCCTGGGCCGCTCCCTCCGGGCGGGCGGTTGGGCGGCCATTCGCGGTGTTGCGGCGTCTTGCCATAGGCGCGCTATGGCGGCGCCACCGCGCCTTGCGACTGACCGCCCGACCACCCGCTGAAGGTCGCTTTACTATCGATTGTCTTAGTATTTGAGATTTGCATTATTGACTGACGGCCGTTGTGCAGCCCGGTGAGATGAATGCGGGCACCGACGGCCGGCATCTCCTTGCCATTTCGACCGCACTTCCTTGTCATTCCCACCACGCCTCCTTGTCATTTCGCGACCTCACTTTCTCTGTCATTTCGACCGAAGGGAGAAATCTTTCCCCCACTACCCCCAAGATTTCTCGTTGTGCTCGAAATGACGGGGATACTGTCATTGCTCGCTGCGCTCAAAATGACAGGCCTCTCTTGGGACGACAAACCCTGACTGAACCCCATGAACCTCGACTATTGAGACTCGCACAATTGACTGGCGGTCGTCGTGCAGCCCGATGCAGGTTCAGAGGGCAGGAACCCAGGGAGAAACACAATCCAAGTCGCGTTTCGTTCCTCTCCATGGGGCTATCCGTGTCATGCATACCGGCAACTCCCAAGAGCGGCTATTGCGCGATCTCGATCTTGCTCTTCTTGCGCAGTGCCTCGATGTGACGGGCGAGCCGTTCGCTCTGCACCAGGTTGCGGGCCTTGTCCTTGGCCGATTCGAAAGGCGGTGGAGGGAGTTCCCGGGTGGCTTCCAGCTTGATGACGTGCCAGCCGAAGCGGGTCCTTACCGGTTCCTTGGTATAGTCGCCGGGCTTGAGCCGGCTCACGGCGTTGCGGAAGGGGGGGATGAGTTCTTCGCCCGAGAACCAGCTCAGGCTGCCGCCGTCCTTGGCTGAGGCGTCGATGGAGCGTGCCTTGGCGAGTTGCGCGAAATCGGCGCCTTCATTCAGCTGGCGAATGATTTCCCGTGCCTCGTCTTCGCTGCTGACCAGGATGTGGCGGGTCTTGTATTCGAGGGTGGGACGGGCAAGGTATTTTTCATAGGCCCGGCGCAGTTCCTCTTCACTCATGGGCTGGTTGACGATCTGCTGCGCGCTGAAGCTGGCGAGAATGTTGCGGCGGTGGTTGTCGATGACGGTGGCCACTTCCGGGATCTTGTCGTAGCCTTTTTCCACCGCCTCCTGGTAGATGAGTTCACGGTTGATATATTCCGACAGGAGCCTGTTGAGCTGCTCCTGATTGAGGGGGGAGCGTTGCGGGCGGTTGCCGGTACGGATGTTGATGAAGGTGCGAAAATCATCCTTCGTCAGGGGCTGGCCATTGACGATGGCGATGATGTCGCTGGTTTTCTGTTCCCGGGCCCCGGTGGTTTCCGGGCGCTGTTCATCGGCTGCCGCCTGTATCGAGGCGACGGCCAGAATGCCGGCCAGCAGGATTCCCCGGTGGATCTCCATTCTGATTCCCGTCTTGATTCCTGCCCCGATTCCGGGTTGGGGTGAGTGGGTGTTCAAACGCATGCGAGATTCCTTGTCCTGTGCTGTGAATGTCTGATTACTATGACCCGGGAAAGGGGGCACTTGTTCAATGCCCGCCGGAAAAAATCAAAGAAAGTAATGGTCTCATAATTGCCTATATCAAAATATGCAGCCCGGATGGAGTGGAACGTAATCCGGGTGCGGGGGTTCTTGCCGTCTGGTTTCCTGGATTGCGCGCTTGCAGCGCTTCAGGCTACCGAACCGGTGTGCCAACAGTCGGATCATGTCCATTCAGCTACGAGACTTTCAGTAAAATCAAAATAAAGAACCGGGGCAGGCCCGGCCTGGTAGGAGCAATGCCCCCCGCCAGGCAGATCAGGGCAGCACCTTGATGAAAGGTTTAACGGTCACGCGCCGATAAACTCCAGCCCGGCGGTAGGGGTCTTCCTCGGCCCAGCGCCGGGCCTCCTCCAGGGAGGGGAATTCTGCGACGATGAGGCTGCCGCTGAAACCGGCGGGTCCCGGTTCGGTGGCGTCGATGGCCGGGTGGGGACCGGCGAGGAGCAGGCGGCCAGCCGCCTTCAGGTCCTGCAGACGCTGCAGATGGGCGGGGCGGTTGGCCTGTCGGTCCGCGAGGGTGTCGGCGGCGTCCTCGGCGATAATGGCGTAATACATCAGTCCTCGTCCCAGGTTTCGTCGGGTTTCAGGTAGCGCGTGATATAGAGTGTCTGGGCAATGATGAACATCAGCGTCAGCCCGATGATGCCGAACAGCTTGAAGTTGACCCAGGCATCGGTGTCGAAATTATACACGACCAGCAGATTGATACCGCCCAGGGCGAAGAAAAACAGGGTCCAGGCGACGTTGAGTCGCCACCAGACCGGATGCGCAAGGGAGACGGCGCCCCCCATTATTCGCTGGACGAGGAGCCGTTTTCCGATAAAATGGCTTCCAAGGAAGGCCAGCCCGAACAGCCAGTTGAGGACCGTCGGCTTCCATTTGATGAAAACCTCGTCCTGGAGGAACAGCGTCGCCCCGCCGAATACCAGGATCAGCACCAGGGTGATGAGATGCATGTTCTCCACCCGGCGGTGTTTCATCCAATAGAGTCCCACCTGAAGGAAAGAGGCGCCGATCGCCACCGCAGTGGCGACATAGAGGTCATAGGCCTTGTAGGCGAGAAAGAACAGCAGCAGGGGGAAGAGATCGAAGAGGGTTTTCATGGTTTTCTCTGAAGCAGTTTTGGGGATGGTTATGGGAACAGTTCGGGGAACAGTTCGGGGAACAGGGGGGGCGATGGCCGCGCTTGTGTCATAATCGGCGGATTATAGCCTCAACACACGGCTGAGAAACCCTCTGGCGGCATGTTGTTCCATTGAAAGCCGGGCTGAAAACCGATTCAAAACGCGCCTTCGCTTCGCATGAGCCGCGCTTTTCCGGTTTCCGCCCTGCCACGCGCTCATCAGGGGCTTTTTCGACAGCCTGTCTGAAACGGTGAAGAAACGGCAACGGTCTTGAAATACGATCTGCACAGTCATTCCACTGCCTCCGACGGCCAGTTGTCTCCTGCCCGGCTGGTGGAGCGCGCCCATGCCCGGGGTGTGGACGTGCTGGCACTGACGGATCACGATGTGCTGGACGGCCTGCCCGAGGCACAACACGCGGCAGCCCGGCTGGGGCTGATCCTGGTGCCCGGGGTGGAGATCTCGGTGACCTGGGAAGAGCGCCTGATTCATATCCTTGGCCTCGGCATCGATCCCGACAATCCTCAACTGCAGGCAGGGCTGGCGGGCCTGCGCGAGCTTCGCCGCCACCGGGCCCGCGAGATCGGCCGGCGCCTGGAACGCCTGGGAATCGGGGGTGCCTACGAGGGTGCCCTGGCCCTGGCGGGGGGCGAGGTGCTGAGCCGCTCCCATTTTGCCCGTTTCCTGGTGGCCGAGGGGCTGGGGCGGGATTTCAAGACGGTTTTCAGGCGGTATCTCGGGCGGGGCAAGCCGGCCTATGTGAGCTGCCGCTGGGCAGCGCTGGAGGAGGCCGTCGCCTGGATAAGAGCGGCCGGCGGCCAGGCCGTCGTCGCCCACCCTGCCCGTTACCAGATGGGGCGGCGCCTCTTCGAGCGCTTTCTCCAGGCCTTCACGGCTGCCGGAGGTTGCGGCATCGAAGTGGTTTCCAGCAGCCATGACCACAAGGATTGCCGGACCATGGCCGCCTGGGCGCAGCGCTTCGGCCTGTATGCCTCGGCGGGTTCCGACTTTCACGGCGTGGCGGACGGCTGGGCCGAACTGGGCAGGATTCCAGCGCTTCCATCGGGTTGCCGGCCCATCTGGCAGGACTGGGAGCTGGGGCAGGCAGCGCGTGCGGAGGGTGTTTGAGGCATGCAGTACCTCGTGGTACATCCCCGCAATCCCCAGCCACGTCTCATCAGCCAGGCGGTGGCAGTGCTTCGTCATGGGGGAACCGTCGTCTATCCCACGGATTCCAGCTACGCCCTGGGGTGCCATCTGGGTGACAAGGCCGCCCTGGACCGCATCCGGCGTATCCGCCAGCTGGACGAGCGTCACAATTTCACGCTCATGTGCCAGGACCTTTCCGAGCTGGCCACCTATGCGCGGGTGAGCAACCAGGCCTTTCGCCTGCTCAAGGCCCTCACCCCCGGGCCCTATACTTTCATTCTCTCCGCCAGTCGCGAGGTGCCGCGTCGCCTGCAGCATCCCCGCCGCAAGACCATCGGCCTGCGGGTGCCCGACCACCCCGTAGCCCAGGCCCTCCTGGAATCCCTGGGAGAGCCCATGCTGAGCGTTACCCTGATCCTGCCCGGCGAGGATCTGCCCCTCACGGACCCCGAAGAGATCCGCGAGCGCCTGGGCAGACAGGTGGATGTCATCATCGACGGCGGGGCTTGCGGGCCCGAGCCCACCACGGTCATCGACCTCACGGGGGAGAGCCCCGAACTTGTGCGCGAAGGCAAGGGTAATGTGGCCTTTCTCCGGGAATAGGTCTGCGACGAACCCGGGAAGAGAACGGGGCGCAGAATGGTGGCAGAAGAGGGCGCGCCGGCAGGCGCCCTGGCGGCAGCGGGGTATAATGGGGTGATGGAAGAACTCAATCTGGTTCAAAGGATTGTGATCTGGGCATTGCCCGTGCTGTTTGCCATCACCGTGCACGAAGTCGCCCATGGCTGGATGGCCCTGAAGCTGGGCGACCGGACGGCCCTCATGCTGGGCCGCCTGACGCTCAACCCCATCAGGCATATCGATCCCGTGGGTACCCTGCTGGTTCCGGGCCTGATGCTGCTCGTGGGCGGATTCATTTTCGGCTGGGCGAAACCCGTGCCCGTGACCTGGGAGAATCTCAAGCATCCCAAGCGGGACATGGCGCTGGTGGCGGTGGTGGGCCCCCTGGCCAATCTGCTCATGATGATCGCCTGGGTGGCGATCCTGAAGCTGGGCATCGCCCTCATGGACAGCATGGCCTGGTTGGCCCATCCTTTCATCTACATGGGCGTGGCGGGTATCTTCATCAATGCCGTGCTGATGGTGCTCAATCTCTTGCCCCTGCCGCCGCTGGATGGCGGGCGGGTGGTGACCGGGCTCCTGCCGGACCGCCTGGCCTGGCAGTACAGCCGCATCGAACCCTACGGTTTTCTGATTCTGCTGCTGCTCTTTTTCACCCATGTTCTGGGCAAGATCATGTGGCCGTTGATCTCCGGGATTTTCGCCATGATTTTCGTGATCGCGGCGGTACCGGCGAATTTCTTCATGGGCATTCTTCAGTCAATAATATAACCGATTGAAAATGGGGGTATATTCTTGATATCCGTATCGTCACAAAACCAACGGGTCCTCTCAGGCATGCGCCCCACCGGCCTGTTGCACCTGGGGCACTATCACGGCGTGCTGAAAAACTGGATCAAGCTGCAGCACGAATACGAATGTTTCTTTTTCGTGGCGGACTGGCATGCGCTCACGACCGAATACGAAAACACGGAAATCATTGCCGACAGCGTCCAGGAAATGGTCATCGACTGGCTCGCGGCGGGTGTGAATCCCGCGGCGGCCCGGCTTTTCATCCAGTCCCGGGTGCCCGAACACGCCGAGCTGCATCTGCTGTTGTCCATGATCACCCCCCTGGGCTGGCTGGAACGGGTACCCAGTTACAAGGATCAGCAGGAGAAGCTGCGGGAGAAAGACCTGGATACTTACGGTTTTCTGGGTTATCCCCTGCTTCAGAGCGCCGACATCCTCATCTACAAGGCGGGGCTGGTGCCGGTGGGCGAGGATCAGGTGGCCCATATCGAGCTGACCCGCGAGGTGGCCCGGCGCTTCAATCACGTCTACGGCCGGGAGACGGATTTCATAGCCAGGGCCGAGGCGGCCATCAAGAAGATGGGCAAGAAAAATTCTAAGATATACCAGGACTTGAGAAAACAATATCAGGAGAAAGGTGATCACGAGGCGCTGGCCAAGGCCCGCGCCCTCCTGGAGTCCCAGCAGAACATCACCCTGGGGGACCGGGAGCGCCTGTTCGGTTACCTGGAAGGGGAGGGGAAAATGATCCTGCCCGAGCCCCAGGCCCTGCTCACGCCCACTTCCAAGATGCCGGGGCTCGACGGACAGAAGATGTCCAAGTCCTATGGCAATACCATCACGTTGCGCGAGGAGCCGGCTGTGGTGGAGAAGAAACTGCGCACCATGCCCACCGACCCTGCCCGGGTGCGGCGCACCGACCCCGGCGACCCCGAAAAGTGTCCCGTTTGGCGGTTTCATCAGATATACTCTGACGAGCCCACCCGCCAGTGGGTGCAGGAGGGCTGTCGCACTGCCGGAATCGGCTGCCTGGACTGCAAAAGGCCCGTGATCGAGGCCGTTCTGGCGGAGCAGGCTCCCATCCGGGAGCGGGCCCGCGAGTACGAGGAGAATCCCACCGTGGTGCGCAATATCATCAACGAAGGCTGCGAGGCGGCGCGGGAGGTCGCCCGCGAGACCATGGAGGAGGTCCGTGCCGCGGTGGGACTGGTCTATGATCTTTGATTGGGTCTGGGATTGAATCTGGGATCGAGACTACACTAACGGGGTTTACATTATTGACTGGCCGCTATCGTGCAGCCTGGATGCAGGCCCCCCGGGCCGGAATCCAGGGACCGGAATCCAGGGAAAGGCGCCATTCCCATGCGTCGCGGATTTCGCTTCGCTTCATCCGGGCTGCTCATATCAAGGGTCTCATAATTGTCCATAAAAATGTGTAGCCCGGATGGAGTGGAACGTAATCCGGGTGCATGGGTTTTACCGTCTGGTTTCCTGGATTCCGCGCTTGCAGCGCTTTATCCAGGCTACCGAACCGGCGCACCAACAGCCCCGACCTTCTCTATTCAACTACGAGACCGTCAGTATCATGCATTTTAGGCCCCTGTCCACCCGCCGGATCGATTCATGACGGAAGCACGCGAAGATATCCGCCGGATATCCAGGCAGACATCCCGGCAGCAGGAGATGCCGTTCGCCCTGGTCATGGGCAAGGCCATCACCGAGCCGCCACGGGATCTCTATATTCCCCCCGATGCCCTGGAGATCTTCCTCGAAGCCTTCGAGGGCCCCCTGGATCTGCTGCTGTATCTCATCAAGCGCCAGAACCTGGACATTCTGGAGATCCCCATCGCGGAGATCACCCGCCAGTACATGGAATATATCGGCCTGATGAAGGAGATGCGCCTTGAACTGGCGGCGGAATACCTGGTGATGGCAGCCATGCTGGCAGAGATCAAGTCGCGCATGCTGCTGCCACGCCCGGTGAGCGAAGAGGCGGAAGAGGATCCCCGGGCCGAGCTGATCCGGCGGCTGCAGGCGTACGAACAGTTCAAGAAGGCCGCCGAGGACCTGGACGCCCTGCCGCGGCTGGAGCGCGATGTGTTTCCTGCCGTGGCGCAGGCGCCCGAGCGGGGGGTGGTGAAACTGGAGCCCAAGGTGGAACTGCAGGATATCCTCATGTCGTTTCAGGAGGTGATGAACCGGGCAGCGCTGTATTCCCACCATCATATCCAGCTGGAGCCCTTGTCGGTGCGCGAGCGCATGAGCAATATTCTCGAAGGGCTGGACTGTGAACACTTCACACCCTTCGCCGCCCTGTTCACGCCGGAAGAGGGACGCCGGGGCGTGGTGGTCACGCTGCTGGCCATCCTGGAGCTGGTCAAGGAGTCCCTCATCGAGATCATCCAGACTGAAACCTACGGCCCCATCTACGTGAAGGTGCCCCAACATATCCCCCAGGATGTCCATGAATCCACAGCAACTTAAACACATTGTCGAAGCTGCCCTGTTCAGCGCGGGGCGCCCCTTGAGTCTCAACCAGATCCTGGCCCTGTTCGAGGAAGGAGAACGGCCGACGCGCGAGGCGCTGCGTGCCGTGCTCGACGAACTGGCTGCGGATTGGCGGGAGCGCGGCATCGAACTCAAGGAAGTGGCGAGCGGCTTCCGTTTCCAGGTGAGGCAGGAGCTGGCGCCATGGATCTCGCGTCTCAGCGAGGAACGGCCGCCCCGTTATTCACGTGCCCTGCTGGAGACCCTGGCTCTGATTGTCTACCGCCAGCCCATCACCCGTGCCGGCATCGAGGAGATCCGGGGGGTGGCCGTCAGTTCCAGCATCATGCGGACCCTGCTGGAGCGTGAGTGGATCCGCGTGGTGGGACATCGCGACGTGCCCGGCAAGCCGGCGCTCTACGGCACCACCCGGAAATTCCTGGACTATTTCAACCTCAAGAGCCTTTCAGAACTCCCTCCCCTGGCGGAGATCAGGCCGGTGGACCACCTGCAGAAGGAGCTGGCGCTGGAAACGGTCGAAGGAGGCGGACAGCCGGCCCGCTCTCATGGCGGAGAAGACAAGGGCGGACCGGTTGCGCACGGCATGCAGGAGGCGGATGAATCGTCGGGCCGAGAGCGGGAAATTGCCGCAGAGGCGTAAGTTCACTTCTCGCCCTCTCCACGCCATCCATTGTGCCGGGCCCGAACGGATCCAGAAGCTCCTGGCGCGGCATGGTCTGGGTTCCCGCCGGGAGATCGAGCAGTGGATCCGCGCAGGCCGTGTCCGTGTCAATGGCGCGCCGGCACAACTTGGCGGGTGTATCGGGCCGGGCGATGTGGTGGAGGTGGACGGGCGGCGCCTGCGCTTGTTGAGGGAGGAAAAGGCGCGTCCGTACCGGGTGCTCGCCTATCACAAGCCGGTGGGCGAGGTCTGCAGCCGTGACGATCCCCGGGGCAGGCCCACGGTCTTCGCCCGCCTTCCCCGTCTTGCCCGCGGTCGCTGGATAGCCGTGGGACGTCTGGACATCAATACCAGCGGTCTGTTGCTGTTCACCACCGATGGCGATCTGGCCAACCGGCTCATGCATCCCCGCACCGGCGTGGAGCGCGAATATGCCGTCCGGGTGCGGGGAGAGGTGACGCCGGAGATGCTTGCCCGCCTGCGCCGTGGCGTGATGCTGGAGGATGGCGAGGCGGCCTTTGTCCGTATCGTTCATGCCGGCGGGCGGGGCAGCAATCACTGGTATCACGTCGTGCTGCGCGAGGGACGCAAGCGGGAGGTCCGCCGCCTCTGGGAATCCCAGGGACTGCAGGTGAGCCGTCTCATCCGCGTGCGCTACGGACCGGTGGCCCTGCCGCGGGGACTGCGGGCGGGGCACTGGCGTGAACTGGACGAAAGAGAGAAACGGGCGTTGATAGAGACGACCAAGGGGTGATGCGGCTGGATAGGGGGTATTGAATGATGCTCCGCATCTATCAACGGCTCTATGACTGCCATGGCCCCCAGCACTGGTGGCCCGGGGACGGCCCCTTCGAGATCATGGTGGGGGCCGTGCTGACCCAGAACACGGCCTGGAGCAACGTGGAGCGGGCCATTGGCAATCTCAAGGCGGCCGGTGTGCTGGCCCCCCGGGCATTGGCCACGATGCCTGCGGCGCGCCTTGCACGCCTGCTCAAGCCGGCGGGTTATTTCAACGTCAAGACCAGGCGACTGCAGAATTTCTGCCGCTGGTACGGAGAGCAGGGGGGGTATGAAAGCCTGAAGCACTGGCCTACCAGACGCCTGCGCCACGCGCTCCTGTCCGTCAACGGCGTGGGACACGAGACCGCCGACGACATGCTGCTCTATGCTTTCGAACGGCCGGTGTTCGTCATCGATGCCTATACCCGGCGCCTTTTTTCGCGCCTCGGCCTGGCGGATGGAGATCTTGCCTACGATGCCCTGCGCGGCATGGTCGAGGCCGCGCTCGAGGCCGAACTCTCTCGAGGAGGCCGGGGAGGCAGGCCGCCGGGGCGCCGCCGGCTGGTGTCGCTCTACAACGAGTATCATGCCCTCATTGTCGCCCACGGCAAGGATGTCTGCCGCCCCCGCCCGCGCTGTGCCGACTGCTGCCTGGCGGACCTGTGTCCCGCCGGCACAGTCGATCAGCCCTGAATGCGACGGGCTCCCAGGCCTGGTTTTGTGGTGGCAAGCGGTCCTGTGGTTTAATGCTGCCATGTTCAGACCCCTGCCCGTGTTCATCGGCCTGCGCTATACCCGCGCCAGGCGGCGCAATCATTTCATTTCCTTCAACTCGATGATTTCCATGCTGGGCATCGCCGTGGGCGTGGCTGCCCTCATCACCGTCATTTCGGTGATGAACGGCTTCGAGAAGGAATTGCGCCAGCGCATCCTCGGCGTGGTGTCCCATGCCACGGTAGTCGTGCCGGGCGGGACACTGCGCGACTGGCGGGCGGTGCTGGACATCGTCAGCAACCACGAGGAAGTCGTGGCCGCGGCGCCCTATATCCGCGGCGAGGGCATGCTGAGTCATGGCGGCCGGGTGGCGGGCAGCGTGTTGCGGGGTGTGTTGCCAGCAGACGAGGGCAGGGTCTCCGACCTGGATCGCAAGATGATCGTCGGCCGCCTGGATCAGCTCCAGGCCGGGCGGTTCAACATCGTCCTGGGAAGGGATCTGGCCCTTGCCCTGGGCGTGAACGTGGGCGACCGGGTGACGCTCATCATTCCCCAGGCCAATGTCACGCCGGTGGGCGTGGTGCCGCGCATGAAACGCTTCACCGTGACGGGTATCTTTTCCGTGGGCATGTACGAGTACGACAGCGCCTTTGCCCTCCTTCACCTGGAGGATGCGGCGCGCCTGTTCCGCCTGGGGGACGGTGTGAGCGGCCTGCGCCTGCGTCTTCAGGACATGTTCCAGGCCCCGCTGCTGGCACAGCGCCTCAACAGGGAACTGCCGCTGGGCTACGAAGTGCGGGACTGGACGCGCCAGCACGTGAATTTCTTCCGCGCCGTAAAGATGGAAAAGACCGTCATGTTCCTCATCCTCATGCTCATCGTGGGGGTGGCCGCCTTCAACCTCGTCTCCACCCTGGTGATGATGGTCACCGACAAGCATGGTGACATCGCCATTCTGCGCACCCTGGGCACGAGTCCGGCAGGGATCATGGCCGTTTTCATCATTCAGGGCGGCGTGATCGGCCTGGTGGGCGTCATCCTGGGCGTGCTGGGGGGCGTGTCCCTGGCGCAGAACATCGATGTCGTTGTGCCGGCCATCGAGCAGATGCTGGGCATGAAGTTTCTTGCGCCGGACGTGTATTACATTTCTGACCTGCCTTCCGACATGCGCTGGCGGGATGTCTGGCAGATCGGTGGCATCGCCCTGCTCCTGTGTCTCATGGCGACGCTCTATCCCGCCTGGCGCGCCGCCAGGACCCAGCCGGCGGAGGCGCTGCGCTATGAATGATGTTGCAGGGAATGATGTCGCGGGGCATGATGTCGCTGGCGGCGCCGTTCTGCGTTGTCGCGCCCTGGCCAAGACCTACCATGAGGCGGGCGGCACCGTGGAAGTGCTGCGCGGCATCGACCTGGACATCGCGCCCGGAGAGCGGGTCGCCATCATGGGCAGCTCCGGGGCCGGCAAGAGCACCCTGCTGCATCTGCTCGGGGGGCTGGATGAACCCAGCGCCGGGGAAGTCTGGATCGGGAATACCTGCATGCATGCCCTGGGACATGCCGCCCGCGGGCGCCTGCGCAACCGCATGCTGGGTTTCGTCTACCAGTTCCATCATCTCCTGCCCGAATTCACGGCCCTGGAAAATGTGGCCATGCCCCTCCTGGTGCGTGGCGAGCCGGTATCCGTGGCCCGGGAGAAAGCGCGTGCGTTGCTGGAAAAGGTGGGGCTGGAAGAGCGGCTGGCACACAAGCCGGGGGAGCTGTCGGGTGGCGAGCGCCAGCGTGCCGCCGTGGCCCGGGCGCTGGTGACCGGGCCACGGTGTGTGCTGGCGGACGAGCCCACGGGCAACCTGGATCAGGAGAATGCGGCGAAGGTCTATGAACTGATGCTGGAGCTCAATGCCCGGTACCGCGCCAGCCTGCTGGTGGTGACGCACGAGCGCGAGCTGGCGGCGCGCATGGATCGGGTACTGGTCCTGGAACGGGGGATATTGAGGGAAGACAACCCATAAGGCAGGGATGGAAACGGCTCGGGACTTGCTGCGGATATCTGGGGAAGATATCTGGGGAAAATATCTGGGGAAGATATCTGGGGAAGGCAGGTGCCGTTGTCCGATGCGCGGGGCGGTGCAGCTACGACTTGCTGTTGCCCCCATCGGTCTGCCGGGCCTTCTCGCCAAGGACGAGGTGTCTTTCATCCTGCGCTTGCCCGTTTTGCCTTTTGCGCTGTCTCAGGCGCCAGTTCTTGCGGACTGTGAAACGCCAGAAGGTGCGGATGGCGAGATTGCCGCTCAGGGCGCCCAGGGTGCCGTAGAAGAGGCAGCCCAGGAGAAAGGGCTGCCAGATCTGCCCCAGCTGGGTGAAGAGCCAGTCGAAAGACAGCTCGAAACTGACATCCTCGACGGGCTGGTTTAAGATCAGGGCACCGGTCTTGTAGGCCAGGTAGAAGATCGGTCCCATGGTGAGGGGGTTGGTGATCCACACCAGCGCCACGGAGAGGGGCAGATTGACCCGGAACACAATGGCGGCGCCGGCGGCGAGGAACATCTGAAACGGCACCGGCACGAAGGCCATGAACAGTCCCACCGAAAAGGCGCCGGGAACGGAGCGCCGGTTGAGGTGCCAGAGATTGGGGTCGTGCAGCAGTCTGCCGAAATAGCGCAAGTGCTTGTGCTGCCGGATCTGCTCGTGATCCGGCAGATAGCGTTTCAGCAATCTTTTCGGCATAGCGTGGTGGCCCCCCTGTCGCCCATTATCCACGATTTGGAAGGGAGTCTGAAGCGTGCGCAGGGATGTGCTTGCATTTCTTATGGGTATTCTCCTGCTCCAGGCCCTGCCGGACCTGCCTGCCGGTGCCTGGAGCCTCCTGCTGCTTGCGGTCATCCCCCTTGTTTTCTGCCTCGGCGGCATGATGCGCCTGGTATTGATCGTGGCCGCGGGCTTTCTCTGGGCCTTGTGGCGGGCAAGCAGCCTCTTGGAGGTGGCCTTGCCAGCACAATGGGAGGGGCGGGACCTGACGGTCACCGGCGTGATCAGCGGCATTCCCCAGGTGCGGGAACGGGGGCTGAGCTTTTATTTCCGCATGGAAGGCGTAGAGGCAGAGGACAAATTTCACCGCCTGCCTCTGCGGGTACGTCTCAACTGGTACGGCCAGCCGCCGCCGCTGCGGGCGGGGGAACGCTGGCGCCTGCGGGTGAGGCTGAAACAGCCCCGGGGGTTCATGAATCCCGGTGGCTTCGACTACGAAGGCTGGCTCTTCCATCAGGGCATACGGGCCACGGGGTACGTGCGTGACGGCCCCCGGGGCAGCCGGGCCGGCAATGCGGCGGAGCGTCCTCACCAGCGCCTTGCCGCGGCCGCTTCCTGGCACTGGCACGGATGGCGCCAGGCCTTGTACGAGAAGGTGCGCGATGTCCTGGAAGACCATCCGTTCAAGGGGATGGTGGCCGCGCTGGCCCTGGGCGAACGCCAGGGGATCACCACCGATCAATGGACGGTGCTGCGGGGAACGGGCACCACGCATCTCATGGCGATCTCCGGGCTTCACGTGGGGCTGGTGGCGGGGCTGGCCTTCTGGCTGGTGCGCCGGCTGTGGTCCTGCAGCGCGTGGCTGACCCTGCGCCTGGCCGCGCCCCGTGCCGCCGCCCTGGGCGCCCTGCTGGCGGCCGCGTGCTACGCTGCCCTGGCCGGGTTTGCCATTCCCACGCAGCGCGCCCTCATCATGGTCGCCGTCGCCATGGCCGCGGTCTTTTCCTGCCGGCGCTTCCGGCCCGGTGACATCCTCGCGCTGGCCCTGGCGGGCGTGCTGCTGCTGGATCCCCTGGCGGTGATGGCCGTGGGTTTCTGGCTGTCCTTTGGCGCCGTGGCGGTGATCCTCTATGCCATGGGCGGGCGGCCGGCCTGGCGGCGCGGCTGGCACCAGTGGGGACGCCTGCACTGGGTGGCCGGCCTGGGCATCGCGCCGTTAACCTTGCTGTTCTTCCAGCAGCAGGCACTGACGGCCCCCCTCGCCAATTTCGTCGCCGTGCCCTGGGTGAGTCTGCTGGTGGTACCGCTGGTGCTCCTGGGGGCCTGCCTGCTCGTGGTCGTGCCTGCCCTGGGAGAACTGCTGTTACAGACAGGTGCGCTCCTGCTGGCATGGCTGTGGCCCCTCCTGTCATGGTTCGCCGCGCTGCCCGCGGGGCAATGGTTCCATGCCCCGCCCCTGTGGGCGGCGGGGATGGGCGTGGTGGGTCTGGCCTGGCTGCTTGCGCCCCGGGGCTTGCCCGCGCGCTGGCTGGGCCTTCTCATGTTGCTGCCCCTGTTTTTCCACAAGCCGGCCAGGCCGCCGGAAGGGGCGGTGTGGTTCACCCTGCTGGACGTGGGGCAGGGGCTCGCGGCCGTGGTCCAGACCCGTGACCACGTCCTGGTCTATGACACCGGTCCCCGTTACAGCGCCCGTTTCGATACCGGCGCGGCGGTGGTGGTGCCCTTTCTGCGCAGTCAGGGGATCCGGCGCGTGGACCGTCTGCTGCTGGGACATGGCGACAATGATCATATCGGCGGGGCGGCGAGCCTGTTGCGGGCACTGCCGGTGGGGGAGGTGCTTTCCAGCGTCCCAGGCAAGGTGGAAACGCGCGTCCTGGCGTCGTTGGAGGAGAAGGGCGGACCGGTTTCCGCGGCTTTCTGCCGTGCCGGTCATTCCTGGCAGTGGAACGAGGTGGTCTTCGACATCCTCCATCCGCCGGCCGACGGCGGATTGCGGGGCAACGATGCCTCGTGCGTGCTGAAAGTCAGCGCGGGGAAATGGGCTGTCCTGCTCAGCGGCGACATCGAGCGGCGGGCCGAGGCCGTGCTGGTGCGGCGTCATGGCGACGCGCTCGCCGCCCAGGTGCTGGTGGCACCGCATCACGGCAGCCGGACTTCATCGGGCGCGGCCTTCATCGATGCCGTGGCACCGGCCTATGTGCTGTTTCCCGTGGGATACCGCAACCGCTACGGGCTGCCGGCCCGCGAGGTGCTGACGCGTTACCGCCTGCGGGGCGTGACAACGCTGGACAGCGCCCGCCACGGTGCCATCCGTTTCGTCCTCGATGCACGCCAGGGTCTGTCGTCGCCCCTTGCCTACCGCGACGCGGCCCGTCGTTATTGGCATGGCAGATGAATGGCCGTTGCAGTATCATTACGCGGTCTCAAGAATCCAAGCGGAAAGGATGGCCCACGGTGTATGAACTGATCGCGGCGGGCGGCTGGCTGATGCTGCCCATTCTCCTCTGTTCCATCATTGCACTGGCCATTGTCGTGGAACGATTCTGGTCCCTGCAGCGCAAGCGCATCTGTCCCGGCCATCTGGTGGGGCAGATCTGGCAATGGGCGAAGAACGACGAACTGGATGCCAGCCGCATATCCAGCCTGCGGGGCAGTTCGCCCCTGGGACGGATCCTGGCCGCCGGCCTCATGAACATGCACCACGATCGCGAGATCATGAAAGAGAGCATCGAGGAGACGGGGCGCCATGTGGTCGCTGAACTGGAGCGTTATCTGAATACCCTGGGCACTATCGCTTCCATCACGCCGCTGCTGGGGCTGCTGGGCACGGTGATCGGCATGATCAAGGTGTTCACCGCCATCACCACCGTGGGGGTGGGCAACCCCGGGGTTCTGGCGGGCGGTATTTCCGAGGCCCTGCTGACCACGGCCGCGGGCCTGTCCGTCGCCATTCCCAGCCTCATGTTCTACCGTTATTTCCGCGGCCGGGTGGATCAGCTCGTGATCGACATGGAGCAGGAATCCCTGAAACTGGTGGCCGTCATCCACGGCGACCGCGAGATGGACGAGCCGGTGAAGGGACGATGAAGTTCCGGCAGAGCATCCGCCAGGATCCCGATATCAATCTCACGCCGCTCATCGACGTCGTCTTTCTGCTGCTGATCTTCTTCATGGTGTCCACGACCTTCACCCGCGAGTCGGCGATCACCGTGGATCTGCCTGAGGCCACGGTGAAGGAACAGCCCCAGGAGGAGCGCCCCCTGGAAATCATCATCGATGCCCAGGGCCGGTTCTACGTGAACCAGAAGCTGGTGGTGAACAAGCAGCTTGAAACCCTGGTCCAGGCACTGCGCAAGGAGATGGGCGAGGGCCCGCCGCCGCCACTCGTGATCAATGCCGATGCCCAGACGCCGCATCAATACGTCGTTACCGCCATGGACGCCGCCCGCCACGTGGGCATCGAGCGCCTGTCCCTGGCGACCAAGCAGAAACAGTCACAGTAGAAGCGCAACGCGAACGAGGGGGATGCATTCGATGGACAAGAAACTGCTCGACATACTCGCCTGTCCCATCTGCAAGGGGCCGCTTGTCTATCGCAAGGAAGCGCAGGAGCTGGTCTGCAAGGCAGACCGCCTGGCCTATCCCATCCGCGACGACATTCCCGTGATGCTGGAGGACGAGGCCCGCCAGCTGGCGCCGGACGAGGAGATCGAGTGAGTTTCTCCGTCGTCATTCCGGCCCGTTACGGTGCCACGCGCCTGCCCGGCAAGCCCCTGCGTGAGCTGGGGGGGCGGCCCATGATCCAGCATGTCTACGAACGGGCCGTGGCCAGCGGCGCCCGCGAAGTGATCGTCGCCACGGACGACGAACGCATCGCGGAGGCGGTTGCGGCCTTCGGTGGCCAGGCCCTCCTCACCGATCCCGCGCACCCCTCGGGAACCGATCGCCTGGCCGAGGTGGTGGCCCGCCGCGCCTATGACGATGATGCCGTGGTGGTCAATCTCCAGGGAGACGAACCGCTCATGCCGCCGGTACTGCTGGAGCAGGTGGCCGCGGACCTGCGCACCCACGACGATGCAGCGATGAGTACCTTGTGCGTGCCCATCGTATCCGCCGCGGAGCTGTTCGATCCCCATGTGGTCAAGGTGGTCCGGGATGCGGCCGGTTATGCCCTGTATTTCAGCCGCGCGGCCATTCCCTGGGATCGCGAGGCCTTTGCCGTGACCCGCGAGCGTCTGCCGGAAACTGGCGCCCATGACCGCCATGTGGGGCTCTATGCCTACCGCGCGGGCTTTCTCCGCGAATTCGTGCGCTGGCCGGCCTGCGAGCTGGAGCGCACGGAATGCCTGGAACAGTTGCGGGTGCTGTGGCACGGCCGCCGCATCCATGTCGCCCAGGCCCGGGAGCTGCCAGGCCCCGGGGTGGATACCGAGTCGGATCTGCAGCGCGTGGCGCGCCTGCTGGTGAGCGCCTGACGGGCTGCCGGGGGATCAACCCTCCAGCGTATCCGTTTCCAGGAGTTCCAGATCCAGCGCCTCCAGGTCGGCGATGCCGTCATCTGCCAGCGGGACCGGTACGGTGAGGGTGGGAGGCACCCGGCGGTGGGCCTCGCCGTGCTGGTCGGCCTGGATGGTGGTATGGCTGCCGCAGTCGCGCAGGACCAGGGAAGGGACGTCGTCCAGCACCTCAATGATTTCGTAGACCCTGCCGTGGTAGCGGGCCTGTTTGCCGATGAGGCCGCGCAGATAGGCCATGTGCAGAGGTTTCGCCAGGGAATCGGATCCGGCCATTGCCCCACCTTGGGAATCGTCGCCTCGGAATGATAGAGCTTACCTCAAATCGCCGTGGAACAGAACTCCCAATGGAGGGTTCCGGCGAGGATTCCGGTATGGATTTGGGGGGATTCGCGGGCAGGCGGCAGGGTGGTTGTTTTTCCAGTAGAATAGCGGGGCGTTTCAAATCAGCAAAGAGAAAACCACGATGGTGAAGGTCTTGTTCGTCTGTATGGGCAATATCTGCCGTTCTCCCACGGCGGAAGGCATGTTCAGGCATCAGCTGCGGCTGCGCGATCTGCATGAGCGGGTGTGGGTGGATTCCGCCGGCACGCACGCCTATCACGTGGGCAGCCCGCCCGACCCCCGGGCCCGGCGCGCTGCGCTGGGCCGGGGCATCGATCTCGGTGACCAGCGGGCGCGTCAGGTTCAGGCGGAGGATTTCGAGGCATTTGACTACATTCTTGCCATGGATGAGGACAATCTCGCCCACCTTGAATCGCTTTGCCCCTCAGAGCACAGGGCCAAGCTTTCCCTGCTGTTGAGCTATGCACCCCATCTGGGCATCAGGGAAGTGCCGGATCCCTATTATGGCGGCAATGCCGGTTTCGAGCGGGTGCTGGACATGATCGAGGCGGCCTGTGAGGGCCTGCTCCAGGCCATCGCCGAGCGTCATTTCTCCCAGCGCGAAAGGGTCGTTTGATCCAGCGGCAGACGCGGCCGGGCGCCGCCGGGCTTTTTCGGCAGCTAAAGAAACCGCCTGCAATACCAACATATTAAATGTGTAGCCCGGATGGAGTGGAATGTAATCCGGGTGCGGGGGTTGTCGGCTGGTTTCCTGGATTGCGCTCTTGCAGCGCTTCATCCAGGCTACCGAACTTGCCTGGAGGAAGCGGCGCGGAAACCAGAAAGGCATGATTTCAGGCTTTTTTTCCGGATTTGCTCACGCAGGCCTTCATCATGGGGTGGTCGCGCTTGTTCTCCTGCAATTTTATTGCATCCATTCACCAATGAGATTCTCGATACCTTGTCATTTCGGGCACAGCACCTTGTCATTTCGAGAGCAGCGAGAAATCTTGAGGTGGTGAGACAAGATTTCTCCCTTCGGTCGAAATGACACGGGGGGGTCGAAATGACACGGGGGGGTCGAAATGACACGGGGG
>JALSIC010000047.1 GCA_026981935.1 Gammaproteobacteria bacterium | reverse complement strand
TCTTAGTAATTCAAATTTCGTGCGGATCAAGAGATGCGCGCGGTCAAGAGGTCGGCTACAAGCTGATGAGAATCGTCATAAAATCATCTCATCCTGCTGATCCTTAAATAAAATGTTGAAAGCGGGATAGTGCCCGCAGCCTCTAATTATGGATAAAGCCGCGAAGACAATGGACCTTGTCAGTCTCATCAGGTCCTGTGCCCTGCTGTGCCTGCTGGCCCTCCTTGCGGCCTGCGGCGGGGGCAGCGAGTCCTCCACCACCTTCACTATCACGGCTTCTCCTAGCCCCGCGCAAGGCGGCACCGTCACCGGTGCCGGCAACTACGAACAGGGCGCCACGGCCACACTCTCGGCCACGCCGGCCAGCGGTTACATCTTTCTCCACTGGCAGGAAGGCGATGACATCGTCTCAGAGGAAGCCGCTTACAGCTTCACGGTCTCGGCGGCACGCACCCTGGTCGCCCGTTTCGAAAGGGCCATCCTGGGCGACGGCGCGGGCTTCTCCCTCTCGCCCAAGGCTGCCAAGGTGTTTCACTTTCGCTGGCAGGATGCCGCCAGTATGGACAGCTACCGTATCCTGGAAAATCCGGACGGCGGTTCGGGCTTCTCTCCCATCGCGGAAGACATCCCGGCCGGCACCCGGGAATACCGGCACATCGTGCCCCTGTTTCAGCGGCTCGATGCCCGTTATGTACTGGAGGGGTGCAACGCTGGCGCTTGCACACCCCTCGGCCAGTTGTCCGTGGCCGGCTCGCTGGCGCTACTGCTCGAAGCCGTGGGCCAGGTGATCGCGGCCAATGCGGACCACGGCGATGCCTTCGGTACCGCCGTGGCCTTGAGCGCCGACGGCAACACCCTGGCCGTGGGTGCGCCCTACGAGGACAGTGCCGGCGATGATGGCGATCCGGTGGACAATGGCCTGTTCAACAGCGGCGCCGTGTATGTCTTCGTCCGCGATGGAGGCACCTGGACCCAGCAGGCCCTGCTCAAGCCCCGGACTCGCGGGGCCGGCGATCGCTTCGGCACGGCGGTGAGCCTGAGTGCCGACGGCAACACCCTGGCCGTGGGCGCCCCCGGGGAGGACAGCCAAGCCATCGGCGTCAACAAGGGCGAGGGGAACAATGCCTCGCAGGACAGCGGCGCGGCCTATGTCTTCGTCCGCAACGGCATGGCCTGGAGCCAGCAGGCCTACCTCAAGGCCGGCAACACGGGACGCAAGGACGGCTTCGGCAGCGCGCTCAGCCTGAGCGCCGACGGCAATTCCCTGGCCATCGGCGCGCCAGGAGAAAGCGCCAAGGTAGAATTGACCGAGAAAGATCCCCCCGAGGAAGATGTTTTCGTGACTTTTCCTGGAGACAACTCCCAGCCAGACAGCGGTGCCACCTATGTTTTTGGTCGCTTTGGCGGGGCAGTCTGGGGCCAGGTGGCCTATCTGAAGAGCCGTAACGCAGAGACAGGCGACCGTTTCGGCGCAGCCCTGCACTTGAGCGCCGACGGCAGCACCCTGGCCATCGGCGCGCCCGGGGAGGACGGTAACGGTACCGATCCCGCCAACAACGCCGAGCAGGACAGCGGTGCCGTCTATCTCTTCACCCTGAACGATACCGCTTGGACCCAGGCGGCCTATCTCAAGACCGCCAATCCGACCGAAGAGCATGCCTTCGGCACGGCCGTGGGTCTGGACGCCAACGGCAACACCCTGGCCGTGGGCGCCCCTGGCGAGGACAGCGGTGCAGTCTATGTCTTTACTAGAAATGGTGGTACCTGGAACCCGCAGGCCCGCGTCCTGCCCGGCAATCCGGGCAATGGAGACGGCTTCGGCACCGTCCTGAGCCTGTCCGGGGAGGGAAACACGCTGGCGGTGGGAGCACCCGGCGAGGACGGCAGCGCTGCGGGCCTGGGTGGTGACGGCAACGACGACGGGGAAACGGACAGCGGTGCCGCCTATGTCTTCACCCGGGACGGGGGCGACGCCTGGACAAACATCGCCTATGTGAAATCCGTCATCCCATCGGCTGGCGACCGTTTCGCCAGTGCCCTGCAGCTCGACGGGACCGGCGCGACCCTGGCCGTGGGGGCACCCGACGAAGGCACGGAGCTGGCGCCGCAGCGCGGCAGTGTCTTTCTCTATTGAGCCCTACCCCGGTATTCTTCCAAATATCTTCTTTTTTCTCACCCGCGTGCATCACAGGGAAGCTTGGTATTCAGGTATACCTGACAGTTGCATAAATTTGGCACCATTCCCTGCTGAAACAGCCTATATGCAGGACGAAATGCAGTGTGCGCTGCGATTACTGGATTTCACCACATGTGAAATCCAAAAACGGTCAGATACGTAGCCCGGATGGAGCGCCAGCGTAATCCGGGAACGGTGTTTCCCCGGATTCCGGTCCTGCGGACCTGCATCCGGGCTACACGATGGCTGCCGAATTTATGCAATGATCAGGTATACTGTGGCTTTTTGTACGCTTGCGGCCGGGGAAATCTGCAGCCAGCGACATGGGTAAACCGGATGGAGCGAAGCGAAATCCGGGGAAAACTGCGCTTTTTCCCGGATTCCGGCCTTCCAGGCCTGCATCCAGGCTACACGATGACCGTCAATCAATCAGGGGTAGCCCGGATGGAGCGAAGCGAAATCCGGGGAAAACTGCGCTTTTTCCCGGATTCCGGCCTTCCAGGCCTGCATCCAGGCTACACGATGACCGTCAATCAATCAGGGGTAGCCCGGATGGAGCGAAGCGAAATCCGGGGAAAACTGCGCTTTTTCCCGGATTCCGGCCTTCCAGGCCTGCAGCCGGCTACACAATGACCGTCAATCAATCAGGCAATTCCATAATGAATCCGGATCTCGACAGTTTGCAACCCTATCCTTTCGAGAAACTCGCCGCCCTCAAGTCCGGCATTGTGCCCCCCTCCCGGCAGCGTCCCATCAACCTGGCCATCGGCGAACCCAAGCACATGCCGCCGGCCTTCGTCGCCGAGACGCTCATCGCCCACCTGCACGGGCTTGCGAATTACCCCGCCACCCGGGGTGAGGCACGCCTGCGCGAGGCCATCGCCGCCTGGCTGACGCGGCGCTACGACCTGCCCGAAGGCGCCATCGACCCGGAGGCACAGGTGCTGCCGGTCAACGGCACCCGCGAAGCCCTGTTCGCCTTTGCCCAGTGCGTGGTGGACCGCAGACAGGATCCCCTGGTATTCATGCCCAACCCCTTCTACCAGATCTACGAAGGCGCGGCGCTGCTCGCCGGCGCCCGACCGGCCTATCTGCCCACCTCGGCGGACACACGCTGGCTGCCCGACCTGGATGCCGTGCCGGCGGCAGCGTGGCGGCGCTGCCAGCTCCTCTATCTGTGCAGCCCCGGCAACCCCAGTGGTGCCGTCGCGCCACTCGATCTGCTGCAGCGGGCATTGCGCCTCGCCCACGAACATGACTTCGTGGTTGCCGCGGACGAGTGCTATTCGGAAATCTATTACGACGAGGCCACACCCCCGCCGGGTCTGCTGGCCGCGGCCCATGCCATGGGCGACTCAAGCTTCAGCCGCTGCCTGGTATTCCACAGCCTCTCCAAGCGATCCAACCTGCCCGGCATGCGCTCGGGATTCGTCGCCGGGGACGCTGTCCTGGTACGGAAATTCCTTCAATATCGCACCTATCACGGCTGCGCCATGCCACCCCCTGTCCAGGCCGCGAGCCGCGCCGCCTGGAAAGACGAGGCCCATGTGCGGGAGAACCGCGCCCGCTACCGGGAGAAATTCGACGCGGTGTGCGCCGTCCTGGCACCGGTGATGAAAGTGGAACCGCCGCCGGCCAGTTTCTACCTGTGGCCCGAGACGCCCGTGCCGGATACCCAGTTCGCCCGGGAACTGTACGCCCGGGAGCATGTCACTGTGCTGCCCGGCAGCTTTCTCTCCCGTGAACACGAGGGCATCAATCCCGGCGCAGGCCGCGTGCGCATTGCACTGGTGGCGGAACTGGCCGAGTGCTGCGAGGCGGCAGAGCGTATCCGCCGCTGCATCGAATCCCTGTAACATTCCATCATCCAATCCTATCGTGGAGAGATCATTCATGAACGACATGCGTAGAATCATCGAGGAAGCCTTTGAACGCCGCGCCGAGATCACCCCGCGCAGTGTGGACACCCACGTCAAGGAGGCCGTCGGCGAGGCCATGGATCTGCTCGACCAGGGCAGGCTGCGGGTAGCGGAAAAAAAGGACGGTACCTGGCAGGTGAACCAGTGGCTGAAAAAGGCCGTGCTGCTGTCCTTTCGCATCGAGGACAACAGCTTCATGAAAGGCGGCTTCACCAACTATTACGACAAGGTGCCCTCGAAGTTCAGCGACTACAATTCCCGGGCCTTCCGCGAGAGCGGCGTGCGCGTCGTGCCGCCCGCCGCGGCGCGTCACGGTGCCTACATCGCACCGGGGGTGGTACTCATGCCTTCTTACGTGAACATCGGCGCCTACGTGGACAGTGGCACCATGGTGGATACCTGGGCCACGGTGGGCTCCTGCGCCCAGATCGGCAAGAATGTCCATCTCTCCGGCGGCGTGGGCATCGGCGGTGTGCTGGAACCGCTGCAGGCCAACCCCACCATCATCGAGGACAACTGTTTCATCGGCGCCCGTTCAGAGATCGTCGAGGGCGTCATCGTCGAGGAAGGCGCCGTCATCTCCATGGGGGTCTACATCGGGCAGAGCACCAAGATCTATGATCGCGCAACGGGAGAGATCCTCTATGGCCGGGTCCCCGCCGGTGCCGTGGTGGTGCCGGGCAGCCTGCCGGCCAAGGACGGCAGCCACAGCCTCTACTGCGCGGTCATCATCAAGCAGGTGGATGAAAAGACCCGCAGCAAGGTCGGCATCAACGAACTGCTGCGGGATGTCTGATTCGCCCACACTGAAGCTGGCCCAGGCCCTCATTGCCCGGCCTTCCGTCACGCCGGAGGACGCAGGTTGCCAGGCGCTGCTCATGACCCACCTGAAACCCCTGGGCTTTCACGAACAACGCCTGCGTTTCGGCGAGGTGGACAATCTCTGGGCGCGGCGCGGCACCCAGGCTCCCCTGTTCGTCTTCGCCGGCCACACCGACGTGGTGCCGCCGGGACCACGCGAGCAGTGGCAATCCGACCCCTTTTCACCCGAGATCCGTGACGGCCTTCTCTACGGCCGGGGCGCGGCGGACATGAAAGGCAGCCTGGCGGCCATGGTCACTGCCTGCGAGCGATTCGTCGCGGTGCATCCCCGTCACCGGGGTTCCATCGCCTTTCTCATCACCAGCGACGAGGAAGGCCCCGCGGTGGACGGCACGCGCCGCGTGGTGGAAAGCCTGCAGGCCCGGGGCGAGTCCATCGAATGGTGCCTGGTGGGCGAACCCAGCAGCCGCGAGCGCCTGGGGGATGTCATCAAAAACGGCCGCCGCGGTTCCCTGGGCGGCCGCCTGCGGGTACGCGGCGTGCAGGGGCACATCGCCTATCCCCATCTGGCACGCAATCCCATCCATCTCTTCGCACCCGCACTCGCCGAGCTGTGCGCCCTGGAATGGGACGCGGGCAACGCGTTCTTCCCGCCCACCGCTTTCCAGGTCTCCAACATCCATGCCGGCACCGGCGCTGACAATGTCATTCCAGGCGAACTCGAAGTTCTTTTCAATTTCCGTTATTCCACGGAGACCACGGCGGAAAAACTGCGCGCCACCGTGGAAGGCGTGCTAGAGCGCCACCGGCTGGACTATACCCTGGAATGGCGCCTCTCCGGCGAACCCTTTCTCACCCCGGCAGGGGCCCTGGTGGACGCCACCCGCGCCGCCGTGCGCGAAGTGACGGGCCACGAACCGGCCCTCTCCACCGATGGCGGCACCTCGGACGGCCGGTTCATCGCGCCCACCGGGGCCCAGGTCGTGGAACTGGGGCCTCTGAACGCGACCATTCACAAGATCGACGAATGCGTGGCGGTCGCCGACCTGGACACATTGTCCCTGCTTTACGAACGCATTTTGATTAAACTGCTGGTATCTTGAGCCAGTGTTAACCTGGAAAGGAACGACAGCGCCCCTTACCACTCAGAGGGAGACAGGCCATGAACGACCCACAACAACAGGAAAAACGCCGGTTCTCGCGCGTCCCCTTCGATACTCGCACCACCCTGCTGGGACCCTCCCGGCGCTGGGAAAGTCACTTGCTCGACATTTCCCTCAAGGGTGCCCTCATCACGCAGCCGGACAACTGGCCGGGCCAGATGGGCGACCATTTCACCCTGCAGATCGAACTGGGCGATCACGCCGACATCATCATCACCATGGCGGTGCGGGTGGCACATATCGAGAAAGGGCACGTCGGTTGTGAATGCGTGGACATCGACGTGGACAGCATCGGTCACCTGCGCAGGCTCATGGAGCTGAACCTGGGCAATACCGATCTCCTGGAGCGGGAGCTGTCGGTCTTGTGGCACACCGCCACAAGACCGACAGATTAGGCTCGACCTCCGGCGGCCGCAAAGCCCGCGGGCGTCGTCAGTAAGCGACCTGGAACTGTGCCAGGAAGACGTCGTCGGTATAGGCGTACTTCTTGGTTGCCGCACCGCCGAACTTCTTGTTGTCTCCGCTGACCAGCACGTAGTTCAGCTGCACCCGGGCCTTGATCTTGTCCTCCAGGAGGAAGATGTTCCAGCCAAAATAAGTATTGCCCAGGTCGGTGGAACTGCCCTTGGCCGGCTCGCTGGTGGCGGCGTAATGGCGGATCACCACCTCGTTCTTCTTGTTGACCTTGTAGCCGCCGTGCAGGTACCAGACGCTCTCGTCATAGCCCTTCTTGCCCTTGACGTCGGCACCCGCAATGTACTCGCCCTTCACGGTGAACGGCCCGGTCTTGTAGATGGCGCCGGCACCCATGACGGTGTAGTCTTCATGATTGGCAGAGGGATCGTGGTTGGTCTTCGGCGGCACGTGAACGTCTACGCCACTGCTCCCATAATAGGCCTCCAAGTGTAAGGCATCTGTTTCGAAAAGAACTCGCCCGGCATAGGCCTGATCACCGCCGATCTCGGCTTCTGTCACTGCCTTGGAACGCTCGGCGGGATTGAACACGCCGATGTCATAGCCGAAGCCGCCGCCGATCTTGCGCCCGCTGAGCATCACCCCCGCCGCACGTTCCAGCACCAGGCCGGTGTCCATGCCGCGCTTGGTGATGTCCAGCTTCTTGCTGGGGTTGCTGAAATCCATGCCGACGGGCGTCTTGAACAGGCCGGCATGGACGTTGGCCGCCTTGCTGAATTTGTAGCCGGCCACGGCGTCCTTGAGAATCTCCGGAATGCCGTTGGTGTTCTTGTTGTCGGTCTTGTTGAAATCCACCTGCAGGAATCCCCAGGCCTTGTCGTACTTGATCTTGTAGCCCAGGCGGATGCTGTCGGCACCGAAGCGCAGGCCGTCTGCGTTCTTGTTGTCGTACTGACCCTTGCCCGCGGCAGCGGTGATCTGGGTATATCCGAAAAACTTGGCCTTCGGCTTGGCTTCTCCCGCCTGAACGCTCAAAGGTGCCGCCACGGCGGCGGCAACGGCCACTGTGATGAGTTTTTTCTTCACGAAATGTTTCTCCACTTATTTTTCTGAAAACCCCACGTGACCGGTTGGTTCAAGTCAGAACGATTCAATCCAGAAACCGATCCCGGGGCATCTTGCGTTGAGACCCTCAAGCCCTCCACCAGTCCTGATGCCAGTCCTGATACAGGCCCGGACCGGTGGGGCTCCCCCATCATGCGAGGCTGTAATGATATCCTGACAGGCGTGGCCGTCGATTCGGAAAATACGAATATATAATAAACATAAACTGAACATTCAGGCGTGGGAACACGGTGACTGCCATCGAGGCAGGCCGGCTTATTGGGACTCACATTATTGGCTGACGACCGTCGTGCAGTCTGGATGCAGGCCTCGAGGGCCGGCATCTCCTTGTCATCTCAACTGAACCTTGTCATCTTGAGCACACTTCTTTGTCATTGCGACCACTCACCTGTCATTTCGACCTCCTGTCATCTCGACCTCTCTCCTGTCATTTCGACATGTCTCCTGTCATTTCGACCAAAGGGAGAAATCCTGTCCCACTGCCCCCCAAGATTTCTCGCTGCGCTCGAAATGACAGGGATACTGTCATCTCCCGCTCCTACTGTCATTTCGACCGAAGGGAGAAATCTCGTGTCGGCGGCTTTGGATGCCTCGCTGCGCTCGGAATGACGAAGAAGTGTCATATCGACTCTTTGTCATTTCGACCAAAGGGAGAAATCCTGTCCCACTGCCCCCCCAAGATTTCTCGCTGCGCTCGAAATGACAGGGATACTGTCATCTCCCGCTGTACTCGAAATGACAGCCATCCCTTGGATGTCAGGCGTCGCTTGGATGTCAGGCGTCACCTGGAACGACAAACCCTGGCTGAAGCCCATCAACCTCAACCATTGAGGCTTCATGATTGACTGAGGGCCGGCATCCATGGAGAAGCACAATCCGCACCGTGTTTCGCTCTGCTCCATGCGGGCTATCCCTGTCATGCATACAGGTAACTTCCCACAACGCAACGCCTACAAAAACCCTGTCGCCTCGGTGATGTGCTGCACAGCCTGGATCTCCAGGCCTTCGACGGGACGGCGCGGGGCGTTGGCCCGGGGAATGAGCGCCTGCCGGAAACCGTGCTGGACAGCCTCGCGCAGCCGTTCCTGGCCATGCTGCACGGGCCGTATCTCGCCCGCCAGGCCGACCTCGCCGAACACCACCAGTCCCTCCGGCAGCGGCCGGTCCCGCAGGCTGGAGAGGATCGCCAGCGCCAGGGCCAGGTCCACTGCCGTCTCGGCCACCCTTACCCCGCCCACCACATTAACGAAGACATCCTGGTCGTACAACACCGTCCCGCAGTGACGCTGCAGCACCGCGAGGAGAATGGCCAGGCGGTTGGGGTCCAGCCCCACCGCGAGACGCCGCGGATTGGCGGCATGGCTCTCGGCGACCAGGGCCTGTACCTCCACCAGCAGGGGCCGGCTGCCTTCCCGGGTCACCATGACGGCGCTGCCGGAGACGGGGCGTTCGTGGCGGGAGAGAAAAATGGCCGAGGGATTGCTCACCTCCCTGAGACCGCCGTCCAGCATGGCGAAGACGCCCATCTCGTTGACGGCACCGAAACGGTTCTTGACCGCGCGCAGGACACGATAGCGGCTGTCGGCATCCCCCTCGAAATAGAGCACCGTATCCACCATGTGCTCCAGGATGCGCGGGCCTGCCAGGGTGCCTTCCTTGGTGACGTGCCCCACCAGCAACAAGGTGGTACCGGTCTGCTTTGCGAACTGTACGAGGCGCGCGGCACTCTCGCGCACCTGGCTCACGGATCCCGGCGCCGAGGGCACCGCCGTTGTAAACATGGTCTGCACCGAGTCGATCACCATCACCCCGGGACCCTCCGCCGCCGCCAGTTCGAGTATGCGTTCCACCTCTGTTTCCGCGAGGAGGCGCATGTCCTGCGCCGCCAGTCCGAGGCGCTGTGCCCGCAGGCCCACCTGTTGCAGGGATTCCTCGCCCGTGACATAGAGCGTGGCCACACCCCGGGCGGCCAGCATCCCCAGGGTCTGGGTCAACAAGGTCGTCTTGCCGATGCCCGGGTCACCGCCGATGAGCACCACCGCGCCGCTCACCAGCCCGCCCCCGAGGACCCGGTCCAGTTCGGCAAAGCCGCTGGTCATGCGGGCCTCCGCCACGGCGTCCACCTCCCCCAGGGCACGAATACCGGAATCCGCCGCAAAACCCGCACGGCGCAACGCGCCGGGACCCTGCGCGGCAGCCCGTTCCTCCACCAGGCTGTTCCACGCCCCGCATTCGGCGCACTGCCCTGCCCACTGGGGGGACTGTGCACCGCACTGGCTGCAGACGAAGAGGCGTTTCGGTTTCCTGCTCATGGTGGCCACGAGCTACCCTGCATGCTCGACGAAACGCACCCGCGCGTTGACACGGCACAGCAGCTCATAGGGAATGGTGCCGGCGTGACGGGCCACTTCCTCCACCGGCAGGCCCGCGCCCCACAGGATCACCTCGTCGCCCACCTCGGCATGGGGCAGGCTGCGCAGATCCACGCACAACATGTCCATGGAGACCCTGCCCACCAACGGAACCCGGCGTGCCTTCACCAGGACAGGCGTGCCGGCGGGTGCGCTGCGGGGGTAACCATCGCCATAGCCGGCGGCCACGATACCCACCGGCATGTCCTCGGGACAGCGCCAGCTTGCGCCATAACCCACCGTATCGCCTCGCCGGCAGCGGCGCACCCCGATGAGGCGGGACTTGAGAGTCATCACCGGCGCCAGGCCCTCGTCCCTCCCCACCGTATCAGGAAAGGGCGAAACCCCGTAGAGCATGATGCCGGGGCGCACCCAGTCGGCGTGGCTGGCGGGCCACTGCAGCACCGCGGCGGAATTGGCGATGCTGCGCGCCCCGGGAAGATCCGCAGTGGCGGCGGCGAAAACATCGATCTGGCGCAGGGTGGCCTCGTTTCCCCGTTCGTCGGCACAGGCGAGATGGGTCATGAACTGGATCCCATCCACGGCGGGGCAGGCGACAAGACGCCGGTAGGCCGCCGCCACCTCGCCCGGATCGAATCCCAGGCGATGCATGCCGGTATCGATCTTGAGGATCACCGCCAAGGGCCGGGACAGGCGCGTTGCTTCCAGCGCCGCCAGCTGCCAGGGATGATGCACCACGGTCACGAGTTCCCGGGCCGCAATGTCCGCCAGCTCCTCCGTCTCGAAAAAACCTTCCAGGAGGACGATGGGGGTGGTGATGCCCGCCTCGCGCAATTGCAAGGCCTCGTCGATGCTGGCCACCCCGAAGGCATCGGCGCCTGTACTCCAATTGGCGCCGGCATGGGCCAGGGCCCGGGCCACGCGCACCAGGCCATGACCATAGCCCCCTGCCTTGATCACGGCCAGCACCCGGCTCGAGGGAGCATGGCGGCGTACGGTATGGAGATTGGCTTGACAGGCCGAAAGATCGATATGCGCCTCGATGGCGCGACTCATGCGTAGCCCTCGGGGGCATAATTGTCGAAGCGGGTGTAACTGCCGTGGAAGGTGAGGGGCACCATGCCGATGGGACCGTTGCGCTGCTTGCCGATGATGATTTCCGCCATGCCCTTGTCGGCGCTTTCGGGATTGTAGACTTCATCGCGGTAGATGAAGACGATGAGGTCGGCGTCCTGTTCGATGGCACCCGATTCGCGCAGGTCGGACATCACCGGGCGCTTGTCGGTACGTTGTTCCAGGCTGCGGTTGAGCTGGGACAGGGCGATGACGGGCACTTTAAGTTCCTTTGCCAGGGACTTGAGATTCCTGGATATTTCAGATATCTCGTTGGTCCGGTTCTCCTTGCTGCCCGGCACCTGCATGAGCTGGAGATAGTCCACCACGATGAGCCCCAGGTCGTGCTCGCGCTTGAGGCGGCGGGCGCGGGCCCGCAGCTCGGCGGGGGTGAGCGCCGGGGTGTCATCGATAAAGATGGGCGCATTGCTGAGAATGTTCATGGTGGAGGTGAGCCGTGGCCAGTCTTCGTCGCCGAGCTTGCCGGTGCGGATCTTCTGCTGGTCGATGCGCCCCAGGGAAGACAGCATGCGCATCACCAGTTGCTCGGCGGGCATTTCCATGCTGAAGATCCCCACGGCGACGCCGCTGTTGATGGCCGCATCTTCGGCGATGTTCATGGCAAAGCTGGTCTTTCCCATGGAGGGGCGTCCGGCCACGATGATGAGGTCGGAAGGCTGCAGGCCGCTGGTCTTGCGGTCGAAATCGCTGAAGCCGGTGGGCACCCCGGTGATGGCATCGCCTTTCTGGTACAGGGTATCGATGCGATCCGCCACCGCAGAGAGCAGTTCCTTGACGGCGACGAAATTGCGCTGGCTGCGTGCCCCCTGCTCGGCGATCTCGAATATGGCCTGCTCGGCCTCGTCCAGGATCTGCTGACAGTCCCGGCCCTCGGGGCTGAAGGCGGCCTCGCCGATACGGGTGCTGGCGTGGATGAGCTGGCGCAGGACAGAACGCTCCCGCACGATGCCGGCGTAGGCCTTGATGTTGGCCGCGCTGGGCACATTGTTGGCCAGCATGCCCAGGTAGGCCATGCCGCCGGCGCTCTCCAGCTGCTTGTGGCGTTCCAGCCACTCCGAGACCGTCACCACGTCCAGAGGCTGGCTGTCGCGGCACAGCTCGCCGATGGCGTGGAAGATCAGGCGATGATCACGGCGGTAGAAGTCCTCCTCCCAGACCATGTCGGCGATGCTGTCCCAGGCCGTGCCGTCCAGGAGCAGCCCGCCCAGCACGGCCTGTTCCGCCTCGATGGAATGCGGCGGGACCTTGAACCGCTCCGCACTGCGCGCCAGGCCGGCCGTGATTTCCCCGATGTCGGTCATGGCGCGGGCAGCAACCCCTCCGGCGTCATTCCTCCGCCACCACGTTCACCTTGATGGTCACGTTGACCTCGGGGTGGAGGTGCAGTTCGATCTCATACTCGCCGGTCTGGCGCAGCGGTCCGCCGGGCAGGCGCACTTCCTGCTTTTCGAGCTGCACGCCGGCCTCGTTCACCGCGGCCGCAATGTCCGCCGTGCCCACGGAACCGAACAGACGCCCTTCCTCACCCGCCTTGTGGCTGATGGTCACCACCAGTTCGCTCAGGGCCTCGCGCCGCGCCTCGGCGGCCGCCAGGGCCTCGGCGGCCGCCTTCTCCAGCTCTGCGCGTCGTTCGTCAAAAAGCTTGCGGTTCTCCTCGGTGGCCGGCACGGCCTTGCCGCTGGGGATCAGGTAATTGCGTCCATAGCCGGGACGCACCTTGACCACATCGCCCAGGTTGCCCAGGTTTTCCACCTTGTTCAGCAGGATCACTTCCATCGTTGCTTCCTCAACTCATTTCGTTCTCGTGAGACTATAAAACAAACCACGCCAATGTCCAGGTCTGCATGAATCGCCTGGATTTATATTTCATAATCAATAAATTATGGCTTCTTCTTGATAAGGGACCTGAAATCCACCCAGCTGTCGGCAAAACCGGCGGCAGACAGGACCACCATCGCCTGGGGCAGCATGAACAGGATCAGCAGGTACAACACCACCAGCCAGGCGATATGCGCCTTCCTCGCCTCGGCCACGGCGTGGACCAGGGCCAGCCCATGAAAGGCATAGACCGCCACCATCAGGATCAGAAAATTGTTCGCCAGGGTCTCCATGGACCCACTGGCAAAGCTGACGAACAGCAGAATCCCCAGCGCCGCAACGGCCACACCCCGCCCCAGGCGCAGGCGGTGGAACTCTTCGCGGAAACCGCCGGGATTGTAGACGATGGCCTGCAGCCAGCGCCCGATGATGAGGTTGATCATGGTGCTGTACACCAGCGCCGCCGCCATGAAACCGGTCATCACGTTGGCCAGCGAGTCCAGCATGCGGGTCATGTCCTCCTCGGACATGGGCATGGCAGCCTCGGCCAGCATGGGGCTCAACACCGACTCCAGCATGCCCCGCCACCAGGCCGCAGGATCCTCCACGGCGATCTGCAGAAAGAGCATGGCGAGGACAGCCAGCAGCGCGGTGGTGGCAAGCGCCTTGCCCAGATCCCGTCCCAGGCGCAGCACCTCGGCCACGATGACCACAGGCAGCCACATCACCAGGATGGTGGACACCAGGAAGGCAACCACCAGGGGTTGCGCCACGGTGGAGAAGGCCCCCAGGATAGCGAGGATCAGGCCGGCGCCCGCCAGTACCAGCAACCCTTCCCGGTAGCCCTTGCGCAGGGTCACCAGGGCGATGGCCGCCCCGCTCACGTGGCCGAACAGGGGCAGCAGCACCGCCAGCACGGCGGCCGTGACGGCCACCGAAATGGCGTGCAGCCTGCCACGCAGAATATAAGACGCAAAGGCCCGCACCGAACCGGCTCCCCTGTCTCCCCTGCCCTGTCCGCCGTCCGGCCGGCGGTTGAATTCAGCCCTTGTGGGCGTCGCAATAGGGCAGCAGGGCCAGATAGCGGGCGCGCTTGATGGCCGTGGCCAGCTGGCGCTGATATCTCGCGCTGGTGCCGGTGATGCGACTGGGCACGATCTTGCCCGTTTCCATGATGTAGTTCTTGAGGGTGGCGAGATCCTTGTAGTCGATCTCCTTCACCCCTTCCGCGGTGAAGCGGCAGTATTTCCTGCGGCGCATGTATCTGGCCATGAACGACTCTCCTTTCTTAACACCTCGTTGCAGCGGCATCGCAACTTCGCCGCACGGGTCTTCTTGATACGGACATCATGCCGGAATGATACAGGAATAATCCTGGCATTGGGGTGATCCGGGAACTCAGGCGCTTTCCGTGGCGGCCTCTCCTGCCGCGGCCTTCGTATCCTTCTCCTGCGCAGCCTTGTCTCCATCCGACCTGGCTGCAGGCTTCTGCCGGCTGCGTCCCTCGCGCTCTGCGCGCCCGCCTTCCTCCTTGGCCCTGACCATGGGGGACGGTTCGGTGATGGCCTCGTCGCGGCGGATCACCAGGTTGCGGATCACGGCATCGTTGAAGCGGAAAGCGCTGACCAGCTCATCCAGGGCCTCTTGATCGGCCTCGATGTTCATAAGTACGTAATGGGCCTTGTGGACCTTGTGTATGGGATAGGCAAGCTGACGGCGGCCCCAGTCCTCCAGGCGGTGGATCTTCCCGCCACGGGATTCGACGGTGGCGCGATAGCGCTCGATCATGGCGGGCACCTGTTCGCTCTGGTCAGGGTGGACCAGAAACACGATCTCGTAGTGTCTCATCAATGACTCCTCCTGGCTTGACAGCCTCCCGTCCGTGCGGTGAGGCGAGGAAAAGGAACGGATTGTCGAGGTTGCGCAATTCTAAGTGAAAAGCACTGTAAATGCAAAGCAGCGACGAGTACTGAAGGCCGGGCAATGCGTGATGGATAATGCGTGACGGGATCCGCGGCTCCGGCGCAAATCCTGCCATCACGCATCTCCAGCGCTGTGCCGGGCACAACTCAGCGATCCCGGACTCAGCCCTCATACCGACCTTCTCTGTCGGCGGGCCTCGAACAGGCAGATGCCCGCCGCCACCGAGACATTGAGGCTCTCCATGGCCCCGGCCATGGGAATGGCCACGAGAAAATCGCAACTCTCCCGGGTCAGGCGCCGCAGCCCTTTCTCCTCGGCGCCCAGCACCAGCGCCAGGGGACCACCGAGATCCGTCTCGTAGAGGCTCTGCGTGGCCGCGGCATCGGTTCCGACGATCCAGAGACCCTGCTGCTGCAGTCTGCGCAGGGTTCGGGCCAGATTGGTGACCTGGAAAAGGGGCAGGCGCTCTGCCGCACCGCAGGCCACCTTGCGCACCGTCGGCGTGAGGCCCGCCGCCCGGTCCTTGGGCACGATCACGGCGTGGACGCCCGCCGCCGCGGCACTGCGCAGGCAGGCCCCCAGGTTGTGGGGGTCCTGAACGCCGTCCAGGACCAGCAGGAAAGGCGGCTCCGCAATGCCCGACAGCAGGGTTTCAAGCGCCTCCTCTGCCGCTGCCTTCCTGGCCCCCTTTCCGCCCCTCTTCCCCATCCTGAGCACGGCCATCACGCCCTGATGACGCACACCGGCGGCACAGCGGTCCAGCACGCTGCGCTCCACTTCGAGCACCGGCACGCCGGCGGCATCGGCCGTCTCTCTCAGCCGCTGCAGGCGCGGATTGGCGACAGGCGCGGCCAGGCGCAGTTCCACCAGCGCGGCAGGACGGTCGCGCAAGGCGCTTGCTGCCGCATGAATGCCGAACACATACGTTTCGTCCCTGCGGCTCATCGTCGCCGCTGTCTGCCCCGCTTTCTGCGTCCATCCTGGCGTTCATCCTTCCCGGGCTGCTGTCGGGACCGCTTTTTCAGGGGAAAGCGCGATCGTCCCTGCCGCTCCTCTCGCGACGCCCCGGCATCGGCAGGCACAAAGTCGATCTTGCGCTCGTCCAGGTCCACACGCACCACGCGCACACGGATGGGATCTGCCAGCCGGTATGTCCGGCCGCTGTGCTCGCCCCGCAGCAGGTGTTTGACGGGGTCGTAATGGTAGTAGTCGTTCTCCAGCGCAGTGACATGGACCAGTCCTTCCACATAGATCTCGTCCAGCTCCACGAACAGTCCAAAACCCGTTACCGCCGTGACGATCCCATCGAACACCTCTCCCACCTTGTCCATCATGTACTCACACTTCAGCCAGGAAACCGCGTCGCGGGTGGCCTCGTCGGCACGACGCTCGGTCATGGAGCAATGATCGCCCAGGGATTCCATGTCAGCTTGACGATAGGGAAAATCCCGTGCCTTGCCGCCCTGCAGCAGATGACGTATGGCGCGGTGAATGATGAGGTCCGGGTAGCGCCGGATGGGCGAGGTGAAATGGGTATAGGATTCCAGCGCCAGGCCGAAATGACCGATGTTCTCGGCGCTGTACATGGCCTGGCTCAGGCTGCGCAGGAGAACGGTCTCCACCAGGTGCTTGTCGGGCCGCCCGTCGAGGCTTGCCAGCAGGCGTGCGAAATGCCTGGCTTCGGGTTTCTCACCACCGCCCAGCTTGAGCCCCATCTCCGCGAGAAAGGCCCGCAGGTCATTGATCTTGTCCATGCCGGGCTCGGGATGGATACGGTACAGGGCGGGCATTTCATTCCGCTCCAGGAACTGCGCCGCCGCGATATTGGCGGAGATCATGAATTCCTCGATCATGCGGTGGGCATCGTTACGCTCCAGGGGGACGATCTTCTCGATCTTGCGTTGCGGCCCGAACACGATGCGTGTCTCCAGGCGGTCGAAATCGATGGCGCCGCGGCGCTCCCTGGCCTGACGCAGCACGCCATAAAGGGCATGCAGTTCCTGCAGATGTGGCAGCAGTGACGCATACCGGGCCGACAGGGCGGTGTCGCCTTCCAGGAGCATGGCCGCCACTTCGTTATAGGTCAGGCGGGCATGAGAACGCATGACCCCGTCGAAGAAACGGAACTTGCGGATCCGTCCCGTGGACGTGATGAACAGCTCGCAGGCCAGGCAGAGGCGGTCCACCTCCGGACGCAGGGAACACAGATGATTGGACAGAATCTCCGGCAGCATGGGGATGACCTGCTGGGGGAAATAGACGGAATTGCCTCGCAGCCGCGCCTCCTCGTCCAGGGCATGGCCGGGCTGGACATAGGCGGAAACATCTGCAATGGCCACGATGAGGCGCCACCCCTTGCCATGGCGCTCACAGAAGACCGCGTCGTCGAAATCCTTGGCATCCTCGCCATCGATGGTGACGAGGGGCAGGTCACGCAGGTCTTCCCGCCCCGCCTTGTCTTCCTCCGCCACTTCGGTGGCAAAACCCTCGATCTGGGCCTTCACCGATGGCGGCCACTGATGGGGCAGATCATAGGCCCGGATCGCAATCTCCACTTCCATGCCCGGCGCCATGTGATCGCCCAGGACCTCCACCACGCGCCCCACGGGGCGGCTGTGGCGGCTGGGCTGCTGGACCAGTTCCACCACCACGATCTGTCCCGGACGGGCCTTGCCCGATTCGCCGGCCGGAATGACGATGTCCTGGTTGATGTTGCGGTTGCTGGGCGTGACGAAGCCCACGCCACCCTCTTCGAAATAGCGTCCCACCAGCTCGCGGGTATTGCGCTCCAGCACTTCGACGATGGCCCCCTCGCGGCGTCCGCGCCGGTCGACGCCCATCACCCGGGCAAGAACCCGGTCGCCATGCAATACCCGGCGCATCTGACGCGGCGAGAGAAACAGGTCCGGTGCGCCGTCATCCGGCACGAGAAAACCGTAACCGTCAGGGTGTCCGATCACCCGCCCGCGGACGAGATCCATCTTGCCCGGCATGCCATAGGCGCTGGAACGGTTGCACACCAGCTGTCCATCACGGACCATGGCCCCCAGCCGGCGAGACAGGGCTTCCCGCCCCGCCTCGTCCTCGATCTCCAACGCCGCCGCCAGCTCGTCGAGGGTCTGGGGGCAATCACAACGGGAAAGATGCTGGAGGATGTATTCCCGGCTCTTGATGGGCCGTTCGTACCTGGCGGCCTCGCGTTCCGCTTCTGGGTCGATCCCCGATTTGTTCCCGGCTTTATTCCGGGGTCTGTTTCTGGCTTTATTCGTGGAATCCTTCCTGCCAGCAACCGCTCCGCTCTTTGCCGGCGCCTCTTTACCTGTCTTTTTCTGCCTCATGTAGGGTATTACCTGTCAGTTGTTCCATTTTCGGGATGCATGGTAAGGGATATGGGGGTGCAAAGGCGAGAATTACAGCCATTACCGCCTGCCGCAACGCCATTCACCTGGCCGGTCGCCGGCAGCGCGCGGCCCCCTGGCGTTGACATCGCCTGTCTGCCCCGGTAGAGTGCCGCACTCGACAGACTGCGACAGGCCTGCGGCCTGCGTATCCCATGCCGAGGTGGCGGAATTGGTAGACGCGCTAGCTTCAGGTGCTAGTGGGGGTGACCCCGTGGAGGTTCAAGTCCTCTCCTCGGCACCAATTCGATACCCCGTCAGGGGCCACCAGAAACCACGGAACGCGCTGACTTTTCAGCGCTTTTTTCCTTCTACAGCCCCCCTCGCCTTGCCCCCAACCGTCTCTCACGGCCGCAAATATGGAGCGCGAATGGAGCCTGTGTACGGACCCGGGCGTCGGCCAGTCGAGCGGTGCGAAGAACCCGGCGATCTCCTCGGGAGAGAAGAGCTTCGCCCGGTACCACCGCCGGGCAGACCCTCGGCAAGCGCCTGCTGCCCGGCCCGCGAGGGCTGGATGTGCTCATTCACCGTGCCGGTGGCGATGTGCTGCTGCAGAAGCACCCCGATGTTCCCCCCGACAAAATGGGCGTTGCCGATTGGCCGCGAGATCCGCTCCGGGGCTTGGCGTAAGAAGGCGAAGCGAAATGAGCGCCGAGCATGGCTGACAACGACCTCTGGAGTTGACCTCTCTCTTGTCATTCCGACGCGTTGTCATTCCGATCATTTCCCTGTCATTCCGACCGAAGGGAGGAATCCTGTCCCACCGCTCCAGATTCCTCGCTGCGCTCGAAATGACAGGGATACTGTCATTTCCCGCTGCGCTCGGAATGACACAAGGACGCTGTCATGCCGACGCATTGTCATTCCGATCATTTCCCTGTCACTCCGACCGAAGGGAGGAATCCTGTCCCACCGCTCCAGATTCCTCGCTGCGCTCGAAATGACAAAGGACGTTGTCATTCCGACGCCTTGTCATTCCGACCATTTCCCTGTCACTCCGACCGAAGGGAGGAATCCTGTCCCACCGCCCCCCC
>JALSIC010000046.1 GCA_026981935.1 Gammaproteobacteria bacterium | reverse complement strand
CGCCCCTTGTCATTCCGAGCGCAGCGAGGAATCTGAAACCGCTGGGACAGGATTTTCCCCTTCGGTCGAAATGACAGGGGGCTGTTGGCTAAGCTCCCCTTGTCATTCCGAGCGCAGCGAGGAATCTGAAACCGCTGGGACAGGGTTTTCCCCTTCGGTCGAAATGACAGGGGGCTGTTGGCTAAGCTCCCCTTGTCATTCCGAGCGCAGCGAGGAATCCGATACCGCAGGGACAGGATTTCTCCCTTCGGTCGAAATGACGGGAGGGAGGTCGAGATGACAAAGGCGCGTGGCGGCAATGACAAGGAGATACCGGCCCCCGAAACCTGCGATCATGGCATCCCTTGCCCCACCACTGCCGCTTTGTGGTAGCGTTAGATCATGCTCATTGCCTCCCGCATCATTCCCGTATCCACCGGCCAGGGCATCGCTTTCCATGAGCTGACGCCTGCCCTGCAGACCCTGGTGACCGAGAGCGGCCTGCAGGAAGGCCTGGCTCTGGTCTCTTGCGGGCACACGACCACGGCACTGGTCGTCAATGAAAACGAACCCCGGCTGCTGGAGGATCTGCGGCGTTTTCTGATGCGGCTTGCGCCGCCCGGGGCAGGCTATCTGCACGACGACATCGAGCTGCGTGACTGTCCGCCCGATGAGCCGCGCAATGCGCATTCCCATCTGGTGGCCATGCTGCTCAACAGCACGGAGACCATAGCGGTCGCGCAAGGAAAACTGGTTCTTGGCACCTGGCAATCGCTTCTGCTGGTGGAACTGGACGGCCCGCGGGAACGCAGCATCCATGTTCAGCTGCTGGGTTCAGCTGCTGGGTTCAGCTGCCGGACCAAGGCATGATCTGACAGAAGAAACAGGCTGCTGAACTGCCAGACAGAACCCGGAACAACTTCGGCATGGCCCTCAAGGGCTGTGCTGGTAATAGGCGCCGGTCTTTTCGAAGATCAGGCGGGAATGGTCGGGGCTGATGGCAAAATTCACTTCGAGGGGGCGGTTCGCCAGCATCAATGTCAGATACAGGTGGTCGTTGGCGATCCTGTACCGGCCGTTGATCTCCCTGCCGTCCACGGTCTGGATGACCACCCTGCCATCCTCGTGAAACAGGAGCACATCCTCGTCGTCGTTCTCCGGATTGTAGGCCAGCTCCCACTGCCCCAGAAGCCAGTCATTCCCGCTGTCCGTGCTGGCGCTGCAAGCCGCCAGCAGCACCAGCACGATGCCCAGCACGATTGCCTCGCGGACTGCGCCCCCAGCCTTGCCTCGTCGCTTCATCACCCTTTCTCTGGGTTTCCTTTCTGAGACGAGCCTATCACAAACAGCAGGACATGCAAGTGTTCGCCTCACGACCGGCGCCCCCGTTCCAAATAACAAGCTCCAAATGACAAGGCGCTCCAAATTTGCTATGATTGTCAACCAGTTATGATCCTCATCAAACCCGTGGGAACGTTATCGCCATCTGGCAATCTATATTCGTAGTACATCGACACGGGGTCCGGGCCGCAGAGCGGCAAATATCCCGCGAAACCCGTATCAGGCCTCCCGACGATATAGCCCTGATGATATAGCCCCGATATATAGTATTGAACAGCCTCTCCATGCCAAACATGCCTCTTCGCATCCCCGCCCTCTTGCTTCTGGCCATCCTGGCCCTCCTCGGCAGCGGGTGCATCCACAAACTGGAGCGGCTCGAAGGCAGGCCACCGCCCCAGCCCACGGGCTTGAAGGCCCTGGGACTGGAGAGTGCGGCCCAGATCAGCTGGGACGCACCCAGGATCCGCGTGCCCCATGACCTCTATTTCACCCCCGAGGGGGGCGAGGAAGACGTCATCAGGAACATCACCAACCCTTACATCCATCAGGGCCTCGTCAACGGCCAGCTCTACACCTATCAGGTCGTGGCCCGCAACAGCGTGGGTGAGAGCCAGCGCTCGGCCCCAGTCACCGTCATGCCCGTGGTCTTCAACTGGCAGGAATCATGGGCCATGCAGGTCCTGGGCAACAATCACCCTCCCTGCAACGAGAACAGTTCATCTAATCAATGCCTCATGGTCACGACAGACAACGCGTGGGTGACCAGCCGTGAGTATGGCGGAACCACGCCCAATGCGACGGTCGGAGAGGCCCTGACCTATCTCAAGGCCTTTCAGAATTTCACCATGGTGGCGGGAGACACGACCTACACCATGCGGGATGACAATGGTCTCAACATGACCGTGGAGAGCCCCTTGCCTTCCTCCGTGGAACTGGACAACCTCAATATCCCCGTCACGACCTATACCGAGCTGTTCATTCGCGCCCACGAGGCCGTACTCACCGACGACACCGTCTACACCTACATCGAGATACTGCCCGCCACTTTCGTCGCCGGCGATGCCTGCCTGGGACGCAAGCTCCGTTATGTCCTCGCAAAAGGCGGCAACGCCGCGATCACACCACCCGACACCGACACCCGGGTCATCGAACTGGGCGAAGTTGCCGATTTCTTCCGCCGCAACATCCTCCCGGACCTGGCCTGCGACTCCTCGGCCTACGCCATCGGCAGCATACGCCTGGGCATGGAAAACCCGCAAAGCAGCAACAACTGGGCCCGCTGGGACGTCCTGGGTATCATCGGTCCGCCCCTGACCTGACCACCGTATCCCCCCCGGATTCCGGCCTGCGGCCTCCGTGCAGGTCATACGACGCATCACCCCCAGACCGGCCGGCGGCACACGCCGGCACCGCGTCCTGCATTGAACGGGCGCTGAACGGGCCTTGCCTGGAAAAGGGATGTAACAGATTGATAACAAAGGAATAACAGAATAATAATCCAAGGCGTTTTGTGTTATAATTCCCAATTGCCGCACAAGGAAAAGGCGTCCTGAAGATATAAAGTAAATCGAGCATGTCGAGAACTCCGCCCGCAAACCCCATGCCAGTCAGTCAAGAGCCTGTCAGCCCCGTCAAGCCATGCCCCGCAAAATGGGCGCTGGGTGTCATCTTCTGCATCGGCCTGCTCGCCCTCCCCATCTCGGCAAGTGCCTTTACCTTCACCGTGAA